>JAIROW010000234.1 GCA_031257315.1 Prevotellaceae bacterium | reverse complement strand
TTTACTCTGTTTTCTCGTTTCTCGTTTCTTCCAGTAAAAACGCCGCTATTAATGCCTTTCGACATCTCAGCTCTTGTTTTTACTGTTTTTATCTTCACCCTCCAAGTCAATGAACCTTTGAACGTTCAAAAGAACGTCGCATGTGATAATTCAAGGATTCGAACCTTTTACGGCTTTGCGCCGCTGCTCCTGCATTTATCTTTGTACTTTTTAAGAACTTTGTTTTCGCTTTATCATGTCTCTGTCGTTTCAAAAGCGGGTGCAAAGGTACTTCTTTTTTATTTATCTCCAAATTTTTTTTGCAGCTTTTTCTCTCTGCTCTTTTCAATCACCTGTATTTTAATCCATTATACGTGTCGTTTTTTTCTCTCTGACATGCCTTTTTCTTTAATCTTATTCCTACTGCTCTGACTTTTTTACTGTTTTTTGCATCTTTTTGACGGGGCATTTCTGTATCTGGATTGCAGTTATCTCCGTTCCGTTGCATCTTGTAAAGATGCAGCTCTTTGAGATGCTGGCGAATATATGTGTCTTCCATTTCTACCGAGCGATGCAATCCTGACGGATTGCAAATTTAAAATGATTAACCCTCTTTCACGAAACCATTAACCATTTCATTTACAGAATTTTTCACCGTGAGAAAAAGGCTGCAAAAATAATGACTGAAACTCTCCGCAGCCGGTAAATCATTTTGAACACACTATCCACAATTTCGATAAAAATCAGGAAAAAACAGCATATTTAACGGCAAAATGGGTCAATTATTTGCCCGTAATTTGTTACAGACGGCTGGTTAAGAAAATGTAATTTATAAAATGGTGTTTGCCTGTTATCTACTGTTTATCAAGAATATGGAACAATGTGCGAAACATTAGACTGATTTTTCAGAATCTTTATGACTGGCAGGATTGAAAAATTGTACTACTTTTGTCTTTGGATTTAATATAATAAAATTACTGAATATATGAACGAAACTCTTACTACTGCCGGCGCTAAGGTTAAATCAATCAGAGAAATAAAGTCCATTTCTCTGGAAACGCTTGCCGGAAGAACAGGTCTTTCGATTGAACAACTCGAAACGATAGAAAGCGGAAATTCGCTTTCCCTGTCTCCTTTAATTAAAATAGCGAGAGCGCTGGGCGTGCGTCTCGGAACTTTTTTGGACGACGTCGAATCTGACGACCCTGTTGTCTGTCATAAAAACGAACAGTACAAGGGCGTCCGTTTTATTTCAACCAAAGATACGCAGAACCATCTGGGATACTACTCGCTGGCAAGAAAAAAAGCGGGACGCTACATGGAACCGTTTTTTATTGAAATCAACAATTCCGAAGACGACGATTTCAAGTTTTCGTCGCACGAAGGCGAAGAATTTCTCTACTGTCTCGAAGGTTCGGTCGAAATTGCCTACGGGCAGAAACATTACACGCTCGAACAGGGCGACAGTATTTATTACGACTCCATTGTCGATCACGGTATCAAATCTGTAATGGGCGCAGCCAAAATTCTTGCAGTTATTTATGCGCCGGCATAGCCGTTTGTGTTGACTGTTCGACAGCGTTTTTTCACGATAATTCCGATTTTTTTCGTTTTAACGGGAAATTTTACGCAGCATTTTGGTTTTTTGTCGATTTTTGCACTTTATTTAACATTACATGATTAATATTATGAAATATTTTTGTTTTTTAGCTATCATTTTTATCTCCTGTTCTGTGCTTGATGCTCAGAATATTTCCATTTTCGGAAAAATTGTTAACACCGACAATGAACCAATAGCTGGCGCAACCGTTGGAATTTCGGGTCAGAACAAGACCGTCAATTCAAATGCTGACGGCGAATATGTTTTGACAAATCTGCAATCCGGAAAAATCGCTGTAAACGTTTCGTTTGCAGGGTACGAATCGAAAACCGTCGAATTTAATTTGCAGCAGAACGGCAACAATATGGACTTTAAAATCGACGAAAATGATACAGTAACATATCGAACAGACAAGCTACAAATGGGAGTGAACGTTACGCTCCACAAAAAACCTGTAGCGCTCGAAGCTGTAACAATAACTACGCAACGTCGCACACAGCAGATATTCGACGTTCCGGCAACCGTAAGCGTGATCAGTTCGGGAACGCTGGAAAGTACAAATATCCGCAGCCTCGAACTTCTGTCCGATTTTATTCCCGGATTTAATGCGCGGGTTCAGACGCCTCACCGTCCGCTGTTTGTAATTCGCGGCTTAACAAGCGACGATGTTTCTCCAACGTCTCAGCCCCGCGTTTCGGTTTATTACAACGACGTGCCTGTAAACCGTATAATTCCAGTGCAGGAACTCTACGATATGGAGCGTATCGAGGTAGTTAAAGGTCCGCAGGGAACGCTGTTCGGACGCGGCTCGCAAATCGGAGCAATTAATTTCATATCCAGAAAACCTTCGGTATCGGGTTTTGACGGCTATCTGTCAGCCGGTTTCGGAAACTATGCAATGAAAGAGTTTGAAGGAGCGCTGAATATTCCCGTTATTAAAGACAAACTTGCCGCAAGAGCCGCCGCAATATACAGCTTTCAGGACGGATATGTAAAAAATACTTCGGGCGGGACGCTGAACGGAAAAAATACTGTTGCCGGACGGTTTTCGGCGCGATATACCCCGTCAGAAAAACTGAAAATCGACCTTACGCTCAATTATCAGAAAGACGACCATCCGGGTACTGCCTTCATGAGCAAACGTTACCCAAACGTCAACGGAGTAAAAGACATATTCAAATACGAAGCCTCGCTTGACGCAGGAAAAGAATGGTTTACCCGTCGCGAGCTGTTTGGCGCTTCGATAGACGCTCAATATTATATCAGCAAAAACAGCTATCTGACCTCGATAACTTCGTATCATTCAAACTCTGCGGAACACCGCTGGGACGGAGACGGTTCGATTGCTCCGGCAATTGATATGGCAGAAACTGACGATACAAGGCAGTTTACTCAGGAGTTGAAATACAATTTTTCGATAAACAGTCGCATAAACGGTTTTCTTGGCATAAGCTACTGGCGCGAAGAATTTAAGCAAAAATACTGGTTTGGTCCCGACGAGCAGTATATGGCTTATCTTTTATTCCAAATGCCTGAATACATGTTAAATCCCGACGGTTCTCTCGGATATCCAATTCCTTCCATACCGGATCTTGGTGATCCAAGAATGGGACAACTGGTCGGAATGTCCATACCGAACAATCATCAGGAAGAAAGTACTGGCGGCGCAGTAAATCAGGCAGCCGACATTTTTGCCGACGCAACCTTTCTGCTGCTTCCAAAGTTAAGTCTTACTGCCGGTATTCGCCTGTCAGCCGAAAATTTTCTTGCCTCAACTGAAGCGCATCTTAAAGGAGAAGTACCTTCGACGCTTGGCTATCTGACACAAATGGCTCCGAATTTTTTCTTTGCTCAAAAAGACTACACCGAATTTAACAAAGATTTTCTGTCGTTCACATGGCGGGCAAGTCTGAAATACGATATTAACCCGAATACAGGCATCTGGGCAGGATACGCCAAAGGTCGTCGCCCAAATGTTTTGCAGTTCAATTCCGCCGGCGAAAACGAAGTTATCAGTTCGGAACAGTTACACAGCTTTGAAGCAGGGCTGAAATGGAACATTGCGCAGCGCTACTGGTTCGACGCTGGAATATTTTATCAACTGTACAGCGATTTTCAGACAAGCAAATGGGTTAACGGAAACTATGAGGTTGACGACGCAGGCAATGCAACCTCATACGGATTTGAAGCGACGGCAAAAGCATTTGTTAACCGCTATCTCGATTTATTTGGCAATTATGCCTATATACATGCCCGTTTCGACAAACTGAACAGCGACGGCGCAGAGCAGGAATACGGAGGAAAAACATTCCGTCTCACTCCCGAACACAGTTTTATGCTGGGGCTGAATCTTAAAGCAGACATATCGAATAATCTGCGAATTATATTAACGCCAACCTATTCATACAGAAGTCATATCTGGTTTGAAGATTCAAACGAAATGCAGCCAGAAGATCCGTCGCTCGACAGACTTGAACAGGGCGCATACGGACTGCTGAACGCAAACCTCGCCCTGAAAATGCGGAATCCGGGTTTGACGCTATCGCTTTTCGGCACAAATCTTACCGACACAAAATACATAATCGGAGCCGGCAATACGGGAATGATGTTTGGAGTTCCAACATATGTACCGGGAGCGCCGCGCATGTTCGGCGTCAAACTTCGATACGATTTTTAGACAACACAGACGTTGATTGACAATGACATAAAAAGGCTGTTTAAAAATAACTTTTTGATATTGCCGAAAAACTGGCTAAAACAGAGATTTTTAAACAGCCTCTTTTTATTCTTGCCGTTTCACATCTCAATTTTGCATAACATCGAAAAAGTTCTAATTTTGCGTTGATTTATTGTCGTTCAAATGGATACAAAAGATTTATATTCAATATTTTGCGAATATTCAGCAATATGCGTTGACAGCCGGAGAATTATCCCCGATTCGATTTTTTTCGCATTGAAAGGCGAAAATTTCGACGGAAATCAGTACGTTAAACAGGCTTTGGAAAAAGGCTGCTCATTTGCCGTTTCCGACGATTTAAACAATGCCGGAATACATAGATGTACCGTTGTGGAAAACGTTTTGCAAACATTGAGCAGTCTGGCTGAATATCACCGCAAAAAACTGAATCCGCATGTGCTGGCAATAACTGGAACAAACGGAAAAACAACGACAAAAGAACTTGTTGGCGCCGTGCTGTCGAAAAAATATAAAACTGTCTCTACCTCAGGCAATTTCAACAATCATATCGGCGTTCCGCTGACTTTGCTTTCGATAACGGAAGACTGCGAAATTGCAGTCGTTGAAATCGGCGCAAATCATGCCGGCGAAATTGCCGCGCTTTGCGAAATCGCCTGTCCCAATTCGGGAATTATTACCAACATCGGTAAGGCGCATCTCGAAGGT
This sequence comes from Prevotellaceae bacterium, assembly GCA_031257315.1. GTDB lineage: Bacteria > Bacteroidota > Bacteroidia > Bacteroidales > UBA932 > JAIRLF01. The sequence goes on along the minus strand of JAIROW010000234.1, from coordinate 10,694 downwards.
TTCGGCTCCGAAGATGGCGTAAAAAAAGCAAAAGGAGAACTGTACGACTATCTCAATAAAACCGGAGGCGTTATTTTTTATAATTCAGACGACAAAATTCTTCGTGAAATGACTAAAAAAACCGTAAACGCCAAAATTGTCGGATACGGGAAAAGCAGTATGGGCGTAGAAACTGAGCAAAACGTTTTTCTCGCTTTTTCGTCCTTACAGCCAGAAATGCGTATAAAAACCTCGCTGGCAGGTCAGTACAATCTCAACAATGCGCTGGCAGCAATTGCCGCAGGCAAATATTTCGACATTCCGGACGCCGATATTGTAGCTGCCATATCGGACTGCAAACCTGAAAACAATCGCTCTCAACTTGTTGAAACAGAAAAAAATACTGTTATAATGGACGCATACAACGCCAATCCTTCAAGCATGGAAACGGCGCTGATTAATTTTGCAAAACTTGACAGACAGAACAAAATGCTTATACTCGGCGATATGCTCGAACTCGGAGACAGTTCACGCAAAGAACATATACACATAATGGAACTGATTGAAAATCTTGGATTTGACAAAACGGTTTTAATCGGCGAAAATTTTTATAGTTTAAAAAACGGTTCACGTGCGAAACATTTTTTCTCGCGTGCCGACGCCGAAACGTATTTCGCAGACAATAATCCAAAATCAAATACAATTTTGATAAAAGGCTCGCGCAAAACAGGTCTTGAAAAATTAATGTATCTGCTGTAAAACGACGGTAAACGATGTATCATTTTTTGGACGGTATCCTGTATCGACAATTTGGACAGTAACTCCATGTTTTACTTGGTTCTGGACAAACGTTTCCTGACAATATTTTAAAGCAGTATTTTCTTTGCCTTTTCTATACCTTCGCACAATATATCAATTTCGTTTTCAGTGTTGTAGAATGTCCATGAAGCACGAACCAGACCGGTTATTCCGTAGTGATTTATTGTTGGATTGGCGCACATGTGTCCGGTTCGGACAGCGATACCCATTTTGTCAAGAATTTCTCCGGTGTCGGAATGATGTACGTTTTCTATTAAAAATGAGGCTATTCCAATCTTGTTTTCCGATGTTCCGTAAATCTTGACGCCCTGTATTTCCGATATTCTTTTCAAAGCATAAGCGGTCAGTTTCCGTTCGTAAGCATGAATATTGTCTAATTTTATGACATTCAGATATTTAAGAGCTTCGGCAAGTCCAATTGCGCCGACATAGTTTGCAGTGCCGGCTTCAAATTTCAACGGCAAATCGGCATAAACTGTTTTGTCAAAACTTACGGTTTTAACCATATCGCCGCCGCCCTGCCATGGAGGAAGCTGTTCGAGCAGACTCTCTTTTCCGTATAAAATTCCGATACCGGCAGGGGCATAAATTTTATGTCCCGAAAATACGTAAAAATCACAGTCCATAGCAGTTACATCTGTTTTAAGATGCTGGATTCCCTGCGCTCCGTCCACAAGAACATATACGGATTTTTCATGAGCTTTTTTTATAATTCTGTCTAACGGATTGACAGCTCCTAAAACGTTGTTTGCCTGAGCGATGCACAATAACCGCGTTCTGTCGGTAAAAAGTTCGTCGAGCAGTTCTTCCTGCAAATCGCCTCTATCATTGAACGGCAGCATTTTAAGTACCGCTTTTTTTCTTTCGCACAGCATTTGCCACGGGACGATATTTGAATGATGCTCCGATTCGCATACGATAATTTCATCTCCCTGATTTACAAATTTTTCGCCAAACGAAAAAGCGAGCAGATTTATTGCCGCCGTCGTTCCCGATGTAAATACCGTTTCGCGGCTGCTTTTTGCGTTAATATATTCACACACAGTATTTCGCGCATTTTCATATTCTTCGGTGCATATTGCTCCAAGTTTGCTTACAGACCTGTGAATGTTTGAATTATATTTATTATATATTTCGCCGATTTTGGAGATTACCGCCGCCGGTTTCTGGGTTGTCGCCGCATTATCAAGATATACAAGATTTTGTCCGTATATTTTTTGATTCAGAATTGGAAAATCGGAACGTATTTTTTCGACGTCAAGCATATTTTTAATTTTTATACGGAATTAATATTTTATTCTTCAAATTAATCAATTTTCAGACAGCTTACATGGTGAGCGTCGCGCACAACGAGTCGTCCGTCGGCGTAAGCCATTGGACCCCATGCATCAACCCCGTCAATTACATGCTGTTTTTTCAAAAGTTTCATATTGTTTTGCATGATTTCATAAACGTACAAATCACCGTCGTCGTTAAAAACAAACAGATAGTTATTAATTACGATATAAGGACCTAAACCGAAACGTTCTTCCGACGACCATACCGGTTTGTGTAAATCCTGAGGATTGTGGCAGACCAACCGTCCGCGCAAAGTTCCGCCGTCTTTTGGCATAATGCTTATCAGCATATTTTTAAACAGTATCGGAGTTTGCTGTTCGCTCGACATTCCTTCGTTTGGCTTGTACTGTTCTTTCACCGAAACTTTCCAGTTTCCGCCGGAATTGCTCACATTCAGAAGAGCGCCCCCAGCTCCGTATCCTGCAACCATAAATATATTATTTTGAGACAGTTGCAGCGGCGATGGCGCAATTACCGACGGTTTCCACCTGTCGGTATGCCAGAGCAGAGCGCCGACGTCGTTTTTTTCAGCCGATACTCCGCACACTCCGCCTATTCCGGCATAAATATACGTTTTTTTACCGTTCAATACCATCGGAGTGATTGAAGAATGCGACATTTTATAATTTAAGCTGTTCGGCGTTTGCCATAACGTTTCGCCCGAATTACAGTCAATTCCCATGAGCAAAACTTTTTCGCCGGCTGGCGCAAGTACAAGCGTATTACCGTCAATTCTTGGACATTGCCCCGAATACCAGAAAGGAACTTCCGTATTAAACTGTTTTTGAAGGTCAAGCGACCATTTCATCGAACCGGTAACGGGGTCGCAACACATTACGTGTCCCTGAGGTCCAACTGTAATCACATGATTTTCATTTATGACAGGCGCGGTGCGTGAAAATCCGTGATTCCGTTTCATTGGGACGCGATACCATCTGCGCCACAATTCCTTGCCGGTTTCGAGCGAAAAACAGCGCAAAGCGTCAGAATTTAAACTCTCGTCATAATCAAGCACATAGACCTTGCCGTTAAAAATTGTCGGCGCGGCGTGTCCTTCTCCGGTTTTTACGTTCCATTCCACAGGATAGTCGTTTTGCGAAGCGCTGATTTTATCGGCAGTACGCACAATATTTGAAAAATCAGAACCTCTGAAACACGTCCATTTTCCCTGTAATGAAGTATTTTCGTCGCCGTAGCGCATAAAAAATTCACCAACAAGCACGTCGTTTATTGTTCGCGCCGTGCCTTGTGGACGGTTATCTGCACCCGGCGTCTGAATATATAGTTTATAATCAGGAGTATAGATATGCCAGAATATAATTGCACCGCTATAAATTAAAATCACAGCCACAGTTATACCGTAAATGGCAAGATTTCTGATTTTTCTGTTTCCGTTATTTAAAAATTTATCTAATATGCTCATTTTCACCGTTATGTATTATTTTTACAGATTGCAAGTTAGTAAATAATTTGTAATGAACCTTAAATTTGCAAAAAATTTATCTGTAATTTTGGAAAATTATAGAACGGCTGTTTTTTTTACCGTTTTACATTTCTGACAGCCCAATCTGACGGTAAAATTCAGTCAGTTCGAGACATTATCATTCTTTTTTGAGAGAACGGCTTATTTTTGAAAAATAGAAATTTATAAAATTTTATCGCTTGTAATCAATGTATTACAGAAATAAAAACTGTTTTTTAATTTTTGCGTACAACAGTAAAAAATCCCGTCAAGATTAATGAAATATCTGCAAAAAAGCCAGTAATTCAACTCTAAAACAAAATTATTTTCAATTATAATGTATTGAAATACAGATGTTTAAATAAAAATTAAACGGGACATTGACTTTTGTTTAAATATTTTTTATAATTTTGAAGTCGTTAATTATAATGTAATCTTTTATTTGTAAAACTTTTTAAAAAAATATGAAAATATACTCGACAAATCAGATTAAAAACATTGTTCTGATCGGCAGCGCCAGTTCGGGAAAGACGACTCTGGCAGAAGCCATGATGTTTGAAGGTAAAGTAATTGACAGACGCGGAAGTGTTGATGCAAAAAACACTGTATCGGATTACACCGAAGTAGAACAGCTTTACAAACGTTCTATCTATTCCACGCTCCTGTACACGGAGTATAATGCTCATAAACTGAACATTATAGATACTCCGGGAGCTGACGACTTTGTAAACGGCGTAATTTCAGCGATGAAAGTCGCCGACGCCTGCGTACTTGCAATCAATGCGCAGTCAGGCGTCGAAATCGGAACGCGGACGCTTGGACGAATCGCTGACAGGAATAAAAAGCCGATGGTTATCGTTGTCAATCAACTGGATCACGAAAAAGCAAACTGGGAAAATTCTATCGAATCGTTAAAAAACCTGTTCGGAACACGTACCGTTATAATACAGTATCCCCTGACAACCGGCGAAGGGTTCAACGGCTTTATAGATGTGCTTAAAATGAAATATTATACATTTACCGACGACAACGGGACAAGAATCGAAAACGAAATCCCTGCCGACGAAGCCGACAGAGCCGCCGAATATCACAACGCTCTGGTAGAAGCCGCCGCCGAACACGACGAATCGCTGATGGAAACGTTTTTTGAAAAAGGCGAACTGACTGAAGACGAAATACGCAAAGGGTTGTCGCTGGGCATAAAAAGTCGGAGCGCTTTTCCGGTATTTTGCGCTTCAGCCAAAAAAGACATCGGCACAAAACGTCTGATGGACTTTATTATAAACGTGGCTCCGTACCCCAATTCGGGAAACGTTTTTACAACCGAAGACGGAAAAGAAATTCTGTGCGACGCATCAGGTCCTGCATCTGTTTTTGTGTATAAAACCGCAGTTGAACAGCATATCGGCGAAGTGAATTATTTCAGAGTAATTTCCGGCACAATCAAAGAAGGTATGGATATGGTCAATGCCGGTAACGATACCAAAGAGCGGATTTCGACTCTGTTTGCTACCGCCGGTAAAAAAAGAGAAAAAGTATCAGAACTGGTCGCAGGAGATTTGGGCTGTACAGTGAAATTAAAAAATACAAAAACAAACCATACACTCAATGCAGGAACCGACTGGAAATATGCGCCGATTGTTTTTCCCGACCCGAAATTCCGTACCGCTGTCAAAGCCAAAAACGAAAACGAAGAAGAAAAACTGAGCGAACTGCTGCACAAAGCCCATCAGGAAGACCCCACGCTGATTGTAGAATATTCCAAAGAATTGAAACAGACAATATTGAGCGGACAGGGCGAACATCATATAAATATTCTGAAATGGGGTATTTTAAACAACAATAAAATAGAAATGGAACTGTTTCCCCCGAAAATTCCTTACAGAGAAACAATTACAAAAATTGCAACTGCCGACTATCGACACAAAAAACAGTCGGGCGGAGCAGGACAGTTCGGCGAAGTACACCTCGTTATTGAACCTCACACCGAAGGCGCTCCCGATACGCCGATGTTCAAGGTTGAAGGAAAGGAAATAAAATTGAACATGAAAGGAAAAGAAGAAATAAATCTGGACTGGGGCGGAAAACTCATCTATTACAACAGCATCGTCGGCGGCGCAATCGACGCCCGCTTCATGCCTGCGATACTGAAAGGCATAATGGATAAAATGGAAGAAGGTCCATTGACCGGCTCTTACGCACGCGATATTCGCGTAACAGTTTACGACGGAAAAATGCACCCCGTCGATTCTAACGAACTGTCATTCAGGCTGGCAGGACGCAACGCCTTTAAAGAAGCCTTCAAAAAGGCGGCTCCAAAGATTATGGAACCCATTTATAATGTAAAAGTTTACGTTCCATCAGAATATATGGGCGACATTATGAGCGACTTACAGAACCGACGGGCAATTATCGAAGGCATGGAAAGCGAAAGCGGATTTGAAGTCATCAAAACAAGAGTACCGTTAGCCGAAATGTATAAATATTCGACAACATTAAGTTCTCTGACTTCGGGAAGCGCCACGTTTACAATGAAATTCGCCGATTACCAGCAAGTTCCAGCAGACGTTCAGGAAAAACTTCTGAAAGCATACGAAGCCGAAGAAAAAGACGAATAATTAACCATATTGAATTATTTGCAGGTTGTACCCCGTTTTGTAAAAATACATACGGGGTGCAATTTATTTGACAAATGTCAATAAATTAGAAAATTAAAATACAGTGAAAATATACATACATATTCCTTTTTGCAAGCAGCTCTGTTCGTATTGTGATTTTTATTTCAGCGTTTCGCAATTAAGGACTGATGAAATGTGTAACTGTCTGATGCGCGAAATGGAAATCAAAGCTGCAAGAGGAGACATTTCGTGGTTTGAAAATGATTTGCCTGATACTCTGTATTTTGGAGGAGGTACGCCTACGGTGTATTCAGTTTCAGAAATCGAAAAACTGGCAAAAAAAGCCATGCGTCTGTTCTTTAATAAATTTCCGGACGAATGGACAGTGGAAGCAAATCCCGACGATATTACTGAAAAATATCTCGCACAGCTTGCCGAAACGGGCGTCAACCGTTTGAGTATTGGAATCCAGTCGTTTATCGACAGAGATTTACAGATAATGCGCCGCCGCCATTCGGCAATTGACGGAATCAAAGCCGTAGAAAATGCAAAGAAGGCAGGATTCAAAAACATCAGTATCGATTTGATTTACGGTTTTCAGGGAATGAGCCTCTTCGACTGGGAATACAATCTTGACAGGGCAATATCTCTTGATATTCAGCATATTTCGGCTTACCATCTGTCGATAGAAAGCAAAACTTTACTGGGAAAAATGGCAGCAAAAGGCAAGTTCGCACCCGTCGATGAAAATCTGAGCGCAATGCAGTATGAAATGCTTGAAAATAAACTCCTTGAATCGGGGTATATTCATTACGAAATATCAAATTTTGCCATGCCTGATTTTTTTTCGCGACATAATTCGGCATACTGGACAAAAAAACCGTATATCGGCATTGGACCTTCTGCTCACAGCTACAACGGTAAAAATTTGAGAATGAGCAATATCGCAAACAATATAGAATATATTGACAGTATCGGTAAAGGAATTATTCCCGAAAATACGGAGATTTTATCGGAAATTGACCTTTACAACGAGAGCGTAATGACAGGACTGCGAACCGTTGAAGGCGTGGACATCAGCCAAATATCCGACCGTTTCAGGAAATTTTTTGAAGAAAAAGCTGGAAAATATTTACTTTCAGGCGCACTTGCTGCCGAAAATGGAAAATACAAAATTCCTTCAAAATATTTTTTGATTTCAGACTCCATAATAACCGATTTTATCATGGTTGACAATTAAAAAAAATATTATCACGCTACCCGTTTTCCAATTTCTCAACATCATCGACACCGACAATGTGAAACGTTTTCTTCGTTTTGCAATACGCCAAACACAATCCAGCCACCCGAAGTGTTGGAAAATGCAGAAACTGTTTCACAAACGTCTTTCGGAACATCTGTACTGGCTGTTTTGACTTCAAAATTGTCCCATTCTATATCATGCAAATGTTCCAATAATTTCTGTTTGGTCATTGACGATTTTTGTTATATGTTTTGAGATTCGGACATAATATTGTTAATTTATAAAGCTGTTAATAAAGGGCTGAAACTCTCCGTAGCCGGTACATCATATTGAACTCACTACCTTTCGGACGGTTTGTAATTCTATGCGCAAAGATATATATTTTTTTCGGATTATAAGATAATGCGGACTTTTGTCCCGAATGGGCAGAACAATAACGACTGAGGCGTTTTGCCCATTCGGGCAAGTTCCGCGCTTTCGCACTACCGCAGGCAACGCTACGCTCGCCTGCGGTTATGAAAATTCGGCTTTTTAAGCCATTTCTGTCGGTTGATAGTTTTATTCTGCTTTTATTTCTGTCAAATTTCCATCAAAATCTTGATAGAGTTTGCCATTTTCCCACAGGCAACTGATATAATCTTTTTTATTTCCGTCAACAGGTTCAAAGATAACCTCAAATTTCATAACGCCGGTTTCTGCTTCATACGGAATAATGTCGGATAAATAAAAATCTTTTTCTTTGTATTTTTGGTTAATATCTGGCTGATTTTTAACGGCTTTGTCAATTTGCGGCATTATTTTATCCAAAGAATCAAGAATTTGGTGGACAGCATTAAGCTGGTTTTTATAGGGTTTTTCGTAATTTCCGTCCAACAGAAAAATCGTAGGTTTCATTTGACCCGCTATTAAATGCTCGCTTGTCCAAGTGTAACGTTTATGAGGATTATTTCTTTTAACTCTTGCTTCCATATTTCCAACTTTACTGTCCACAAATATGACTTTTTTACCAAATAAAAAATCTTTAATTTTTCCCATTATTTTTCCTTTTTTTATGTCCTTTCGGGCGGTTTGTAATTCTAATTTTAATTATGCAAAGATATATATTTTTTCGGATATAGACAATGCGGACTTTTAGCACGAATGGGCTTGATTTCGGGCGATTGATAATTCTAATTTTCCTTATTTTCCAATGCTTTAAGATGTTTGTCGAAATCGGAAATGATTTTTTGCGTTTTGTTAAATTCATCGTATTCCGCTTCGGCTTTTTTTTCGGCTTGCTGCTTGGAAATTTTGCCTTTGTCGGTTAAAATTTTGTATTTCCGAAACGCCAGAAATTCATTGACACTTTCCGCAAATTCCTTCATTGTAAAGGTATTTTCGCGTTCTACCAAGTCCTCAATATAATCAAAATAACCCGTTACAGCGCGTTCCAGACGGCGAATTTCGGCTTCGGGCAAATAGTTTTTTGCAACTGTTACATCTGACTTCAAAATCCTGCCGTCGGGGGAGTTTTTCCACGTTTGCAAGCCCATATTTTCGGTGTTTCTGTCGGCTTTTGCATAAATAATTTCGTCGGCAGTTTGCCCCGCAATAGCGTAATGAAATTTATTTTGCACCATTGCGTAGAAATCGCGCGTGGTGTTGGAGTTGCGGTTATAATCAATGCTACATTCTGCAAAAATATCGGTAATCTGCTGCCAAATTCGCCGCTCGCTTGCACGAATGGAACGCACACGTTCCAAAAGTTCGCGGAAATAATCTTTGCCGAAAACAGTTTTACCCTGTTTCAGTCGTTCATCGTCAAGCACAAAGCCCTTTATAATAAACTCTTTGAGCGTTTTTGTCGCCCAAATGCGAAAATCGGTAGCACGTTTGGAATTTACGCGGTAGCCGACAGCAATAATAGCGTCTAAACTGTAAAATTTAGTTTCAATATTTTGCGTTTTATCAGTCATAGCGCCGTGTTGAGTGGTTATTTCCAAAATGGAAACAACCACTTTTTCGTCAAGTTCGCCCTCTGCAAAGATATTTTTTATATGCTTGCTGATAGCAGGCACGCCGACGTCAAACAGCTCAGCCATCGCCTTTTGCGTAAGCCACAGCGTTTCGTCTTTCGCCACCACATTGACTTTTACGTTTTCCTGCGGCGTGTTGTAAATTAAAAATTGAAGTTCTTTATTCATATTCTTAATTTTATGTCCTTTCTGTCGGTTGATAATTTATTTTAATTGCGCAAAGATACGTATTTTTCCGTATAAATGCTACGCTCGCCGCGCGGTTATGAAAATTTGGCTTTTTCAACAAGAGGTTGCAACCCATTGTTGATAACATTTCGGGCGATTGATAATTCTAATTGTGCAAAGATACGTATTTTTTTTGGATACAGATAATGCGGGCTTTGTTTGATTTTCGTAACAGCAAGCGAGTTGTAGCGTTGCTGCGGCAGTTTTGTCTTCGATAATGTCCGTTATGTCGATTACTGCACTGTCGGCGGGCAAGATTTCTTTTTTGCCGTCTTTTATCTTGGTTATTTCTATAACATATTCTCTAAACCATAACAACTCTTTATCGCCTTCGGGGCGAAGACTGTCTATTGCCCACTGTATTTCTACAATATCGCCACGATTCAGATTCAAATCGTGAATATCATTGCAGATAAGTGTTCCAAATGTTTCATCGTCTTTTTTTACGAGTATAAGAAAATCATCATAGTTGTCATCGAATTCAAGATATTCAAGGGTATCCGTATAGAGTGTGTGTAATTTTAACTCTTCATTGGGACGAATACTTGAATAAAATATGCTGTCAGCCCAATTCTGCCCATAACTGTTTATGGCAACTTGCATCAGGCAAATGATTATAAGTATTGTTTTTTTCATTGAAATCCTGTTTATCAATTTATTCTTCTTTTTCCCACGGAAATTTAAATCCTTCTTTCACAAAATCGGGGCCGCCATTGTCCTCAAAATGAACCCCGTTGATTTTATAGTCCCGCATTACGCAGCCCCAGCCTTCGGAAAGCATCGTGAATTGCGGGTGCATTACCATTTTCATATCAGACAAGATATAAGGCTCGCAGCCCGAAACTGCAATCTGAAAAGTGTCTCTGATATACAGCGGTTTGTCGATATAGAAATAATATCGTGTACGGACAGCATCGTAAGATTCCTTATCGGGCTGAACCGAAAAGGAATCTACTGTTTGCCCGTTATGGATTTGCCTGACAGTAATGTTT
>JAIROW010000231.1 GCA_031257315.1 Prevotellaceae bacterium | reverse complement strand
GTTCCAGTCTGACGTAATGTCAGTAATTCCCTGAGATACGAGGTATGACTTGATATAGGCAAAATTCACGTCGCCTCCGTATAAAAAAGAGACGCTATAACCGGATTTTTTTAATACCGGTGGAATGGATTCCAAATGCTGGGCTTTATCGGGATATAAATTGATTTTTGTACAGATCGACAATTTCGAGAAAATTTCCAACACACAAAACCGTACAGCATAAAGCAGTAAGTAATATAAACGAAATCAGCAGAAATCGTAAAACTGTTTAATATGCTGAATATCAACATATATAATATATTGGCAGAATGTCTGTCAGAATTTTTTTTTACATAAAAAATATACAAATCAAAAAAAACATGTATCTTTACCAGTTATTTTTCGATATAAATCTTAGTAATAAAGTTAAAATTAAAAACCATGAATGATTTTAAAAACAGATTATCCCGCAGGGATTTTATAGGTCGGACTGCGCTGGCTGCAACGGCGATGACTGTCGTTCCGTGCGCCGGTTTGATGGCAAAACCTGCTGCATCGCCGGTTTTGGTTGATAATGAATCGGCAACGGCAATCGACAGCGAAACCCTTGAACGCTGGAGCGCCCCTTTTCGCGGTTGGAGCTATCACCCCGAACCGGTTATTCCGTCAAACTATAAGATACCGGGCGCAGAGAAGTTTCAAAACTTTGACTGCCCATGCGTGTTTCAGTTGGAAGATAAACCGGACGTGTGGTACATGAGCTTTATCGGATTTGACGGCGGTTACAACTCGTTTGTAGCCGAAAGCCGCGACCTGATTCATTGGGAAAAGCCGCAGTTAGCAATGGGTTTTGGACGCGAAGGCGAGTTTGACTATGGCGGCTGCGTGATTGGCGCTTACCTCTACAACAGCTGGGATATTCGCGCTCCGCGAACGCTTCGCAAACTTAACGGCAAATACTATACACTCTACGGATGCTATCCGCGACAGGGCGGTTACGAGCTGCGACCCGGATACGAAGGCGTGGCTGTCAGCGACGACGGACTGCACTGGCGACGGGCATCTAACGAGCCGATTCTTTCAATCTTTCAAAAAGACTGCAAACAGTGGGAAAAAGACTGCATCTATCAACCATGGCTTGTAGAACATGACGGAACTTATTACAATTTCTACAATGCGGCGGACGGCGGACACGAACGGTCGGGCGTTGCACTGTCCAACGACCTGATTCACTGGGTGCGCTATCCGCAAAATCCAGTACTGACACTTCACAAAGGCGGCTACGACGAAGAATTTGCTTCCGACCCGAAAGTGTATCGGGACGGCGACCACTGGACAATGATTTACTTTGGCGTCGGAAAGGGCGGAGCAAGCATCATGACAGCTTTTTCGCGCGACCTGCTGCACTGGACTGCCAACCCCGACCCACTATACAAGTTCGGCGGTCATCCCGACGGTCTCGACAAACAGTATGCCCACAAAGTGTCGCTGGTTTACAATCCGAAGGATAACAAATATTACATGCACTACTGCGCCTGCGGAAACAGAGGACGCACAATCGGATTACTGACTGGAAGCGCAATCTGAAAACGGTTATGAAAATACCGGCTTTCAACCTCTTTCCCAGTAAGAACGCAATTTATTTAAACTCTAATAATATTCCTTCTGATTTTCTTGATAAAAAAGGCAGCGTAGAAGTGTTGGCAGAGACTGTTAATAAAGGCTATCTAACAGGCGTCAAACAGTATGGCATATTCCAAAGATTATTTATTTTTATAATTTTGAAGACAAAATGAAATTATTATACGATAATATTTCGGAAGATAACAATCCTGTTCTTTTTCGATTAAAGTTCAAACAAAAATAAGATAACCGCAGAACCTGTTCGGTAAAATTTTTCAGCCCTTTTTTTACCGATTTTTCCATGCGGTGAAAAATCCTGTAAATGAAAGTATTAATACGAATCAGAAGTAAAAAATGTCCTGAAAGGACAAAATTTTCATAACCGCAGGCGAGCGATAGCGTTGCCTGCGGCTAAAAACGACAACAACAGACTGCCTGAAAGGCAGAACTCTATCGCAATAGAATTAACGTTTTGCCTTACAGGCAAAGATGAGAACGATTGAGCTACCGCAAACTGCGCTTCGCTTGTATGCGGTTATGAAAATTTAGCCTATTCGGGCTAAAATAACGTTTTCAACCCTTGATTCGCATTATTAATGATTTTAGCAAAAGGGTTAACCATTTTAAATCTGTATATTAACCTTGTTTAATTCTGAAAAAATAACGGTTTAAAACAATCAGCCAAGATGTTATTACTGCATATCTTAAAAAAATCATGTAAAAATAATGGTTCAGGGCAATATTTTACCCTATATATAAATAATATAAACAAAATCAGTAAAAACCGCAGCGCCGCTTAATTCATTGAATATCAAGAGATATAATATGTCGATAAAATGCAGGTTAGAAAAATTTTTTACAAAAAGCATATCCAAATCAAAAAAAATACGTATCTTTGCCTCCTGTTTTTTTGATATAAATTAGTAATAAAATAAAGAATAACAGCGTTTTATATGTTAACAATTCAACAATTAGTCCGCAAAGGACGTAAAAAATCGGTCAAGAACAGCAAAGCTCCGGCTTTGGACGCATGTCCGCAAAGAAGAGGCGTTTGCGTCAGAGTTTATACGACCACGCCGAAAAAGCCAAATTCGGCAATGAGAAAAGTTGCCCGCGTAAGGCTGACAAATTTGAAGGAAGTAAATGCCTACATACCGGGCGAAGGACACAATTTGCAGGAACACTCGATTGTGCTGGTGCGCGGAGGTCGTGTAAAAGACCTTCCGGGAGTACGCTATCACCTTGTACGCGGCGCATTGGACGCTTCGGGCGTTGACGGCAGAAAGCAGGGACGGTCGCTGTATGGAACCAAACGTCCGAAAAAAGACAGTAAAACAGCAGCAACAGCTAAAAAGAAATAATAATAATTAATAATTAAAAAATAAAAAACAGTTAAAAATGAGAAAATCGAAGCCTAAAAAGAGGATTCTACTTCCCGACCCAAAATTTGGAGATGTTTTGGTAACTCAATTTGTAAACAATTTGATGTACGGGGGAAAGAAGAGTATTGCTTTTTCCATATTCTATAACGCACTGGATATGGTTGGCGAGAAGATGAAAGATTCTGATAAGGCGCCTCTCGAAGTCTGGAAAAAAGCGCTTGAGAACATTACTCCTCAAGTCGAAGTAAAAAGTCGCCGCATTGGCGGAGCTACTTTTCAGGTTCCGATGGAGGTAAGACCCGAGCGGAAAATTTCGTTGAGCATCAAAAACATGCTGTTATTCGCTCGAAAACGTTCGGGACGTTCGATGGCAGAAAAACTGTGCGGCGAAATAATATCGGCGTACAATAATGAAGGCGGCGCATTCAAACGCAAGGAAGACATGCACAAAATGGCTGAAGCCAACAAGGCTTTTGCTCACTTTAGAATATAATTCATGCGGAATTAAAAAACTGGAATGGCAAGAAATTTAAAATATACAAGAAACATTGGCATCATGGCGCATATCGACGCGGGAAAAACAACCACGTCGGAGCGCATTTTATTCTACACCGGTAAAACTCACAGGGTTGGCGAAGTTCACGACGGAGCCGCTACGATGGACTGGATGGTACAGGAGCAGGAGCGCGGTATAACTATCACTTCTGCGGCAACTACTACTTTCTGGAATTATGACGGAGAAACCTATCATATCAATTTGATTGATACTCCGGGTCATGTGGATTTTACCGTTGAAGTCGAACGTTCATTGAGAGTTCTCGACGGAGCAGTCGCTACTTTTTGCGCTGTCGGAGGCGTTGAACCTCAGTCGGAAACAGTTTGGCGTCAGGCAGACAAATACAAAGTGCCGCGTATTGCATACGTAAATAAAATGGACAGAACAGGAGCCGACTATTATAACGTATTGAACGAAATACGCGAAAAACTCGGAGCAAATCCTGTTCCAATCGTTTTACCTGTCGGTGCAGAAGACAAGTTTGAAGGAATCATTGACCTGATTTCCAATAAAGCCATAATTTATTATGACGATAAAACTGTCCGCGACAATTTCACCGTAAAGGAAGTCCCCGAGGAAATGCGCGGCGAAGTTGCGGAATGGAGAGAAAAATTAATTGAAGCAATCGCCGAATATAACGACGAATTGCTGGAAAAATTTTTCGACAGTCCAGACGATATTACGGAAGACGAAATTGTAGAAACCATTCGCAAGGCAACTATCGGAATGAGCGTTATTCCGGTGATGTGCGGCTCGTCGTTCAAAAACAAAGGCGTTCAGTATCTGTTAGATGCAATAATGCGCTATCTGCCCAGCCCACTCGACAAGGGTCGCGTTGAAGGCAACGACGACAACGGCAATGAAGTTGTGCGCGAACCGTCTGTAAAAGAGCCATTCTGCGGACTGGTATTCAAAATTGCCACCGACCCCTTTGTCGGAAGACTTGCTTTTATCAGAGCATATTCGGGCAAACTCGACGCAGGCTCATATACCTACAATACACGTTCCGAAAAAAAGGAAAGAGTTGCGCGTCTGTATCAGATGCACTCAAACAAGCAAAACCCAATCGAATTTGTCGAAGCGGGCGATATTTGCGCCGCCGTAGGCTTCAAAGACCTTCGCACCGGCGATACCGTTTGCGACGAAAAATCGCTGATTACTCTGGAATCAATGAGTTTCCCCGAACCGGTTATCGGTCTGGCGGTAGAACCGAAAACGCAGAAAGATCTTGACAAACTCGGAATTGCGCTCGGTAAACTGTCGGAAGAAGACCCCACATTCAGCGTAAAAACCGACCACGACAACGGTCAAACAATTATCAGCGGAATGGGCGAATTGCACCTCGAAATTATAGTTGACCGGCTAAGACGCGAATTTGGAGTAGAAATAAACCAGGGAGCGCCACAGGTTAACTACAAGGAAGCTGTTACAAGTACGGTCGAACATCGCGAACTTTTCAAAAAACAAACCGGCGGACGCGGAAAATTTGCAGACATTATTGTTGAAATAGGTCCCTGCGACGAAGGCGTTACCGGTCTGCAATTTGTCGATCAGGTAAAAGGCGGAAATATTCCAAAAGAATATATTCCCGCTGTTGAAAAAGGTTTCAAGGAAGCCATGTCCAATGGACCGCTGGCAGGTTACAGAATCGAAAACCTCAAAGTTGTGTTGAAAGACGGTTCGTTCCACCCTGTCGATTCCGACCAGCTGTCGTTTGAAATATGCGCCCGCGCAGCTTTCCGTCATGCAGCCGGTAAAGCAAAACCAATACTGATGGAACCTGTCATGTCGCTGGAAGTTGTTACCCCCGAAGAAAATATGGGCGACGTAATCGGCGACCTCAACAAGCGACGCGGACAAATAACCGGAATGGAATCGAAAGCAAATGCACGCTCGGTAAAAGCCAAAGTTCCACTTTCAGAACAGTTTGGCTATGTAACGGTTTTGCGAACAATCACTTCCGGTCGCGCAACTTCGACAATGGAGTTTTCGCACTACGCCGAAGTTCCTGCCAATATCGCTAAGGATATTATCGAGAAATCAAGCGGACACAGGAAACACGGCGATTCCGATGAATAATAAATAAAATTTTTTCATAATTTATAAAATTTTTAAATTGGGAAAGGCAGACCTGTTCTGCCTTTTTTATTTGTACAATAGAACTTATGTAATTTTACTGTCATAGCAAACCAATATTTTCGCAGAGACGCGATTAATCGCGTCTTTACTGTCTGAATAATATGAAAACCCGCAGATAATTGATAAAAGCAGGCGAGCTTTTATCAACTGTCTTTACAGTCTCTGTGTACAATGCTGAAAGACAAAGCCATAATTGATATAAAAGAAAGCTAAATCGGAGGCTTTCAAATATTGAAAACGTTATTTTAGCCCCAATGGGCTAAATTTTCATAACCGCATACAAACGAAGCGCGGTTTGCGGTATCACAATCGTTCTCTTCTTTGCCTGTAAGGCAAAACTTTAATGCTTTTGCGATAGAGTTCTGCCTTTCAGGCAGTCTGTTGTTGTCGTTTTTAGCCGCAGGCAACGCTATCGCTCGCCTGCGGTTATGAAAATCAAGCCCATTCGGGCTAAAAGTCAGGGTG
>JAIROW010000210.1 GCA_031257315.1 Prevotellaceae bacterium | reverse complement strand
AAGGCGAATGTTAATAACTTTTTTTGAATATTTTCAATCACTTTTTTCACTGCTCTGATAATTCTTATAACAAGATTAATATTTGAGTAACGGATATTTTCTGGGGTCATCGAAATTATGACTGTTTCGACGTTTTTGATAAAACCAGTGTTGTATAAATTCATTTCAGCATACATTTCCATCGCGGACAATACAGCAAAAATTCGGGCGCAAAGTTAATCCCTTTTTTTGATTCTGCAAAAAAAAGTTTGAACATGGGGTTTTTCAGGATTAATGGATTGGCAGGATTCAGTTAATTATAAAAAAATGCGAATCAAGGGTTGAAAACGTTATTTTAGCCCGAATGGGCTAAATTTTCATAACCGCATACATGCGAAGCGCGGTATGCGGTAGCACAATCGTTCTCATCTTTGCCTGTAAGGCAAAACTGTAATTTTTTTGCGATAGAGTTCTGCCTTTCAGGTAGTCGGTTGTTGTCGTTTTTAGCCGCAGGCAACGCTATCGCTCGCCTGCGGTTAAGAAAATTTTGTCCCTTCGGGACATTTTAACTCCTGATTCGCATAATTTGCTGTTTACAGTCTTTTGAGAGTTTGAATACAAGCCAAAATCTGCCCATATCTTCGCATAGATATGATTTCTGGCAAAAAGAGCTTGCGTTTCGCCGCAGTCTCCCGATATTATGCGGGGCTTTTTGACCTGCGCCACAATACGCCGTTTTTTCGTTTCGTTAATTTTGTCTATTTTTGCAAAATATTTTAAACGTAAGACAGATGAATCATGACATAAAAAAAGCGATTGATGTGTTGCGCAAAGGCGGGGTTATACTGTATCCAACCGATACGGTATGGGGAATCGGTTGCGACGCAACCAGCTCCGAAGCTGTCAGAAAACTGTATGAAATTAAACGTAGAAACGCTGAACCGGCGCTTGTGCTGGTTTACGATATTGACATGATATACAGGTATGTACGCGAAGTGCCAGCTGTTGCGGTTCAACTGATTGAAGTTGCTGACAAACCGCTAACCGTAGTGTTGCCAAATGCCTGCGGACTGGCGCCGGAAATTACTGGCGCTGACGGAAGTATAGGTATTCGTCCGGCGTATCACGAATATTGTCATAATCTGTTAAAAATGTATAAAAAACCGATAGTATCGACTTCGGCAAATATTTCGGGGCAACCTGCGCCGAAACATTTTAACGAAATATCGCCAGAAATTCTGAACGGCATTGATTATGCGGTCGATGCAAAGTTTGCCGGCAAAATGACAGGAACGCCGTCGTCGATTATAAAAGTCGGTCTGGCAGGCGAAATAGAAATTATTAGAAAATGATTTTAAATTAAAATATATTAAAAATGAAAAAAGTTGTATTACTCCGTCATGGAGAAAGCGTATGGAATAACGAAAACAGATTTACGGGCTGGACAGACGTCGATTTGTCGCCCAAAGGCGTCGAAGAAGCTGCTGCGGCAGGAAAAGTACTGAAAGAGAACGGGTTTTCGTTCCAAAAGGCTTATACTTCGTATCTTAAAAGAGCGGTCAAAACATTGAACGGCGTTCTCGACGCAATGGATCTTGACTGGATTCCGGTTGAAAAATCGTGGAGATTGAACGAAAAACACTACGGCATGTTACAAGGACTTAACAAGACTGAAACAGCTGCAAAATATGGAGAAGAACAGGTTCTTGTATGGCGCAGAAGCTACGACATTGCTCCTGCTCCGCTTGCCGCCGACGATTCGCGCAGCCCGCGTTTCGACATTCGTTACAGCGAACTTAAAGACGCTGAAATACCTCTGACCGAATCGCTGAAAGAAACGGTGGAAAGAGCTGTTCCATTCTGGGAAAACGTTATTGCCCCGTCGATGAAACAGTATGATCAGGTGATTGTTACGGCTCACGGCAACAGTCTGCGCGGAATTATCAAATTCCTTAAAAACATCTCCGACAAGGATATTATAAGTTTAAATCTTCCTACCGCCGTGCCTTATGTATTTGAATTTGACGACAGTATGAATCTTGTAAAAGACAGTTTTCTCGGCGACCCCGACGAAATTGCGAAAAAAATGAACGCAGTTGCAAATCAGGGAAAAAAATAAGTTTAGAGAGATACGAAATAAATAAAATACCGGTACGGATTTCGGAAACAACATTCTTTCAGGAATGTTGAACAGGGAAATATTCTGTATTTTTCAAATCAAACTCCTGTAAACTGTTTATTTCGTATCCCTTAATGCAAATATAAGAATATAAAATCAATTAATAATCAGTTATAAATGATATATAATTTTGATGAAATTGTAGAGCGTCGGAATACAAACTGCGAAAAATGGGATAACTGTATCGACCGCTTTGGAACAAACGACGTTTTGCCGCTCTGGGTCGCCGATATGGATTTCAAAACTCCCGACTTTATTATCAACGCATTGAAGCGTCGTCTCGAACATGAGATTTTTGGCTATCATATCCGTCCAAAATCATTCTATACAGCTGTGCATGACTGGTTGCAGCGCAGAGGCTGGGAAATCGATACAAACAAAATAAGTTTCAGTCCGGGAGTTGTTCCGGCAATAAATTTTGCTGTAAATATCTTCACCAGCCCCGGAGATAAAATACTGATAAACACGCCGGTATATCACCCTTTCATGTATGCGATAAACAATGCGGGGAGAACAATGGTAAGGAGTTCGCTCGTCAATTCTGGCGACGGATACTATACCATTGATTTCGACGATTTTGAGCGCAAACTGTCCGACGGAGTAAAAATGTTTATCTTTTGCAGTCCTCACAATCCTGTTGGCAGAGTCTGGACGTTGGAAGAATTGACGAAAATCGGAGAACTGTGTCTAAAATATAATGTACTTATAGTTTCAGACGAAATTCATTCAGACCTTGTTTTTAAACCTCACAGACATACTTATTTTGCGTCAATATCGAAAGATTTTGCCATGCAAACCATAACGTTTGTCGCTCCAAGCAAAACATTTAACCTTGCAGGACTGTTTTCGTCGATAATTTATTCCGACAATCCCGACATATTCAATAAATTTAACAGCTACGTCAACCGCATGAGTATTGGCTGCGGCACCGTTTTTGGAGACATCGCTCTCGAAGCAGCTTACACCTATGGCGAAGACTGGTTAAACCAGCTGTTAAAATATCTGGAAAAAAACTTTGAGTACGTTATTGCATTCCTCGAAAAAAATATCCCGAAGATAAAAACCGTAAAACCGGAAGGCACTTATCTTATGTGGCTGAATTGCAGCGAATTAGGAATGACGTCAGACGAAATCCATCGCTTCATGGTATCGAAGGCAGGACTGGCAATGAATCCGGGTAAAATATTTGGCAGCGAGGGCGAATTATATCTGCGTCTGAATGTTGCCACGCCCCGTTCAAATCTCGAAAAAGCAATGCAAAACATGCTCGGCGCTTTTAAAGAATATGAAAAATAAAAATTGAGTTTGAAGATAAAAATATTGACATATAATTGAGTAAAAAAAACAGATATTTTTATACAGATAAAAAATTAATAATATGAAATGTGCTTTAATAACAGGAGGTTCGCGGGGAATTGGTAAAGCGATAAGCATTGCGCTGGCAGAAACATACTACGTAATTGTAAATTACAAAAACAATGAAGCCGAAGCTGTTGATACTCTGAATAAAATAAAAAATCGCGGCGGCGACGGCGACATACTCCAATTCGATGTTACCGACAGGCGAAGCGTTGACTGCGCTATTGATACATGGGTCGCTAAAAACGGCGACAAAAAAATATCCGTACTGGTAAACAACGCCGGCGTCCGCGAAGATTCCTTAATGATGTGGATGCAGGAAAATCAGTGGAAAAACGTGATAGACATATCTTTAAACGGATTTTTCAACACGACCCAGAAACTGCTGATGTCAATGCTGACAGCAAAATTCGGACGCATTATAAATATCGTTTCCATATCGGGTATCAAAGGTTTATCGGGGCAAACCAACTATTCGGCTGCAAAAGCGGGAATTATTGGCGCAACAAAGGCTCTGGCTCAGGAAGTTGCGCGAAAAGGGGTTACTGTAAACGCCATCGCGCCCGGCTTTATACGTACCGACATGACGAAAGACCTTAACGAAAAGGAGCTTGCCAAAACCATTCCGGTACAGCGGTTTGGAGAACCCGAAGAAGTTGCAGAACTTGTAGCATTTCTTGCATCTGAAAAATCCTCATATATCACAGGCGAAGTGATTTCAATTACAGGCGGTTTGTATTGACGTCAAAACAGACGTGCCGTTAAAATGTCGTTATATCGAAAAAAAGATTATCTTTGTGGTTAAATTAAACAATATGAGATATAAAAAAACGGTATTAATTTTTCATCTGATTTTAATTTGATGGTTTTTAAAGAAAAAATGACCGTAACATTTTTAGGCACTGGAACTTCGCAGGGCGTGCCTGTTATTGGATGCCAGTGTGTCGCCTGCCAGTCTTCAAACATGAAAGACAAACGGTTACGCACATCGGCATTAATCGAAATTTCGGGAAACAGAATACTGATTGACGCAGGTCCCGATTTTCGACAGCAGTTACTGAGAGCAAATATATCGAAAATTGACGCTATTTTATTGACGCACGAACACAAAGACCATATCGGCGGTCTGGACGACATAAGAGCTTTGAATTATATTTCGGGAAAACCTGTCGATATTTACGCGGAAGCAAGGGTTTTAAACGCTTTGCGGCTGGAATATGCGTATGCTTTTGCTGAAAATCCTTATCCGGGCGTTCCTGAAATGAATTTACACGAAATATCGGCTGAAAGTAATTTTTTTATCAATAACATCTGCATAACGCCAATACGGGTTATGCACCACAAATTGCCAGTACTTGGATTTAAAATTGCCAGTTTGGTTTATATTACCGACGCCAACAAAATCGACGGGCAGGAGTTTCAGAAAATAAAAGGCTGCGATACACTGATTATAAATGCTTTACGCAAAAAAGAGCATCTTTCGCATTTTTCACTTTCGCAGGCTCTAAAAATTGCAGATATGTCAGGCGCAAAAAATACATTTTTGACCCATATTTCGCACCAGATGGGCTTGCACGACGAAATCGAAAACGATTTACCGGAAAATGTAAAACTGGCGTATGACGAATTGGAGTTTAGAGTTTAAATATTAGAGTTTAGAGTTTTAGATGGTTTTGGTTTGTATGAATCAAATAATATTATCAATTATTAAATCATGAGTTTTAAATTTAAATGAAGATTGGAAATATAGAATTAGGAAATCGTCCGCTGTTTTTAGCGCCAATGGAAGATGTTACAGATCCGTCATTCAGGTTTATCTGTAAAACTTTTGGAGCGGATATGGTTTATACCGAGTTTATTTCATCAGATGGGCTGATTCGCGATGCAGGCAAATCAGTTGAAAAATTAAAGATAAACGATGCCGAACGTCCTGTTGGAATACAAATTTATGGTCATTTAGTTGATACGATGGTTGAAGCGGCAAAAATAGCGGCAAGTGCAAAACCTGACCTTATAGATATAAATTTTGGCTGTCCGGTAAAAAAAATCGCAAATCGAGGCGCGGGGTCGGGAATGATGCGAGAACCGGAAAAAATGGTTGAAATTACTCGCCGGACAGTTGAAGCCGTCGATATTCCGGTAACGGTAAAAACCCGTCTGGGCTGGGACGAAAACAGCCTGATTATCTGTGAACTGGCAGAAAAATTGCAGGACGCAGGAGCTGCGGCTCTTACGATTCACGGACGAACCAGAAATCAGCTCTACAAAGGCGAGGCAGACTGGACTTTAATCGGTAAAGTGAAATCGGACAGCAAGATAAAAATCCCCGTCATCGGAAACGGAGACATTGACAGCCCAGAAAAGGCAAAAGCACAGTTTGATGCTCACGGTGTTGACGCCATAATGATAGGCAGGGCAACATTCGGACGCCCATGGATATTCAAAAATGTCAGACATTTTCTGGACACAAACGAACTGCTGCCAGAACCTGATGTAAATGAAAGAGTTAGAATTGCCAGACTGCATTTTGAAAAATCGGTTGAAGTAAAAGGCGAAAGGGTTGGCGTTATGGAAATGAGAAGACATTTGAGCTGCTATTTCAAAAACCTGCCCGATTTTAAGGAAACCCGACTGAAACTTGTAACCGAAAACAGCCCACAAAAAGTTCTTGAACTGCTTGATTATATTGAAAAACGCTGGGGAATACACTAAAAGAGAATTTTTATTTCGACAGCCGTTTCGGTTTTTCCCGAAATTAATGTACTTTTCCCTATAAATTTTTTCAAATAACTTGATAAAAAATCTCCGAATATCAACTTGAATTGCAATTTTCCCCTTCGAGCTTGGTACTTCATTTCTTTATTTCGGAGGTGATGTACAAAATATGCTGCTATAAAAAACTTGCGATCAAGTGATTATATCTTATTTTTGAGGTTATCAAATGTTTTGACACTATACTAATAATGCGATAAATCAATATGTCTTGTTTTATTCTGCAATATTTTTTGAATGTCCATGTTCCTATTTTTCTAATTAAAGTGCTTATACAGAATATTATAACAGCATACTTTTTGCATCATCACCCTTTATTTCTTTATGTTTCAACTGCAAAGATAAGAAAACATTCGGTTGGACAGGTTGGCGAGGCTGTTGGCACCGCCAATTTTTAGGCGTTTGTATGGAATTTGAAAATTTTATGCTATCTTTGCCGCCGAATTAAAAACAAAAAAATATGTAAGAAAAAAGCAGTAAAGCATTGATTATAAGATTTTGAACTTATAGCAATATTCTCTCACAGACGAAATCTCGTAAATTTCATCGAGAATATGTGCGAAGGTTCACGCTCTCAAAAGGCGTGAATCATTTGCGCTTATTTGATGAAAATGGTAATACGAGAGCCAGTCTGTGAAAATAAGCATTTTGCAAATGGTTCTCGCTTTTTTTTTCGTACTTAATACCGAATATTTAACAAATAAAAAAAAAATATGATTGCAATTGTAATGAACATTTTGTTGGTGCTGCTATTATTCGCAGTTATAGTATGGTTTGTAGTATGGTTTGTAAAAAAAGTTCGGAATAAAAACGGAAGAAACAAACCAAATCCAGTGAATACAGGTTCTGGCTCACCACCCCCTCTTTTACACCCTAAACCGCCTATTGATAAAATTAATGATTTTATAAAAGGGGTCGACATTGACCGAAAACAACAAGGTCGCAATGCAGCTATGTCTAATCACGAAGACTCCCATAAACAACAGAACATAACTGCAATAATTGGAGAAGGGAAACTTTTGTGCGACACTACCATAAAGGAATTGGAACAAAAAATTATTCAGATAGATGCTGCAATTTCTGAATATACAAGAATTGGACAGAATTCTAATGCTAAAGAAAAAGAGGTAGAAAAACAACAGTATGAAAAAGATATTGATTATATAAAAAACAAAAAAACAGAAATAGAAATTAATACGAATTTACCTGTTTATTGCTTATTCAGCGATGGGTTCGCCGAAGGTAGAAATGCCAAAATGAAAGCACAATGGGGATAATAAATTAAGAAAGGAATAAGTATGAATAAATTAACAAAAATAGAATGTTTCATAGTAGGGTGGAAACCCGAAGTGTTGAAAAATTGCAGAGAAGTTAGTTATGCAATGCTGAAAAAATATACAGCAGCAATAACCATTCTTTCCATTATCTGGGGAATTATTGGTTGGTGTTTGGCAGATAATTATCTAACAATACAATCGTGGTACGGAAAAGTGATTACCGTAACAGTTTTTGTAGCCGTGATAGTTTGCATAGAAAGGTACATAATACTAACACACGGCAAACTTATTGCACTGAAAATCTTCAGAACTTTTTTGGCAGTACTTATGTCAGTGCTTGGTTCAACGGTTTTTGACCAAATTGTATTCAAAAACGATGTGAATATTCAAATGAAAGAAATTAGGACTACTCAAATAAATGCAGAAATTCCTAAACGCACATTGTTAATCGACAATGAAATACAAGATATTTCAGGCACGATTGATTCTATCACAAATGTAAACCAAGCATTATATGATGAAATAAACAAAAATCCGGTTATTCGTGATGTGCATGTTAGTACAACTCGCAGACAGGTAGGTACAGATGATAAAGGAACAGCAAAATACGAAACTGATAGAACTGTTACGCAGGGTTCCGTTCCTAATCCCAAAATAGAGCAGGCACAAAAGAACGAAAAATTACTAAAAGAGTATCGCACTCGAATAGAAGACCTTCAAAACAGAAAGTTAAATATAGCAACTGAAGTTCGCGCAGAGTACGAAAAAGCCAACAGTGGATTTTTGGAAGAACTTGGAGCTTTGTATTCATTACTTGGCAGTAATTGGATTGTTCGCCTTTTCTACATTTTCCTGTTCCTTTTTTTGATGTTCTTGGAATTATTGGTTCTTACAACAAAAGGCAGCGATAACTGTGATTATGAATTATTGCTTGATTTTCAGTTAAAGCAGCGAAAAAAAGAATTAGAGGCATTAGATCAATAAACTTCATAATATTTTTATGGCAACAGATAAATTAGGTATAATTCTTGGAATACCTGAACTAAGAAAGGGAGGTATTATTGGCGTGATTGTAATACTGTTTACCGTATTTGCATTTTTTGAGAAGAAAAATGTCCCTACCGAACAAAATACGGAAAAAAAATTGAATGAAGATGTTACTAAAAGACAAACACAATTAAATGTTTATTTTAACAATCCTTTAAGTGTTCGCATAATAGAAGATGATATGATAATTTATTGTGATACAACTCTAAACCATTCTATTCGTGGTTATCAATCAGGTTTTTACTGTTTTTCAAACACAAAAGAAGGAACTATTATTTTAGAATCTATTGAATCTGCAATCAGAGATTATTTGACAAACGACAGCACGACCGAAATAATCATTCACTCCTGCGGACATACAGATAAACCCCAAGTCAAACAAGGAGTATATTATAATGGAGTTTTTGGAGATATTCCAAAAACAAAATATCACCTGTTTAACACAAATACATATCGCGAAAAAGAATTTATTGCAAATAAAACTATTATTCAAGATAATTATGATATGGCATTTTTAAGAGCGTATGACATTGTGAATTTTTTAAAGAACAGATTTCCGATTAAAGAAAGAAACATTAAAATATATGTAATGGAACACGATAAGAAAGGAGAGGAATATAGAGGAGTTGATTTTTCTATAACTTTGGGGAAAATAGTTTCAACTGCAAAAAACGAATTAAGTTGGTTTTGGAAATTTTTTTACGAATTGGACAATTAGTATTACGTAGTTGTTATGAAATAAAATGACGATTATTATATTTTAAACTCTTATATTTCAGTGTGTTAAAATTTATAATAAGTCAAGTTATTTGATAATAACTACTAAAATGTTCGGCACACAGTTTCTGCATCTCGCCAATTGACGGATTGGCGAGGCTGTTTGCCCCGCCATTTTTATGCGTTTGTGTGTAATTTGAAGATTTTATGCTATCTTTGTCCCCGTAAAAAAGTATAACTGTTAAAGATGTTAAGGAAATTAGACTGGTATATAATTCGCAAGTTTATAGGTACATATCTTTTTGCATTGATACTGATTATCTGCATAGTAATCATATTCGACATAAGCGAAAAAATAGACGATTTTACGACCAAGCATGTGCCGCTGAAACAAATAATATTCAATTATTATCTGACGTTTATACCCTTCTTTGTCAACACATTCAGTCCGCTTTTTGTTTTTATAACAGTTATATATTTTACGTCAAAAATGGCGTACAACACTGAAATTGTTGCAATTCTGGCAAGCGGCATAAGTTTTGTCCGAATGTTGTATCCATATTTTGTATCGACTCTTGTTATATTTCTTTTCAGCGCGTCGCTTAACCATTTTATTATTCCGCCGGCAAACAAAATACGTATAGAGTTTGAAACTCAATACAATATAAATACTCCGAGTCAGAAACGCAACCGCAATCTGCATCTTCAAATTTCGCCTGGGTTATATATTTATATGTCCAATTTTTACAACAGCGGAAATCGCGCTTCATTTTTCAGTCTTGAAAAATTTGAAGACGGCGTTTTAAAATCCAAACTTATGGCAGATTACGCGATTTATGACGAAACAAAAAATGTTTGGAAATTAAATAATTATTTTGTCAGAGATTTTTCCGATTCAACCGAAACGATTACAACCGGAGTAAGCAAAGATACCGCCGTTAATTTTTCTGCCAAAGAGCTGAAACAGTGGGATAATGTAATAGCGTCGATGAATTATTTTGAGTTACAGGACAGAATAAAGGAGATGCGAATGCGCGGACAAAACCCGTACAAGGCTCTGCTCGAAAACTATAACCGCACATCAATACCGTTTTCGGTTTTTGTGCTTACGCTGCTTGGAGTTTCGCTTTCGTCGCGCAAGGTTCGCGGAGGTATCGGTATGCAGATAGGAATTGGTATTGGGCTGAGTTTCACGTATATACTGTTTTTGCGGTTTAGCGAAGTATTTATTCAGGTTGGAATTGCAGACGCTTTGTGGGCTGCATGGATTCCGAATATTCTTTTCGCCGCCGTAACGCTGTTTTTTTATTCAAGAACATCGAAATAATTAAATTTATGGTCAGAATTTTAGGAATAGAATCGTCGTGCGACGACACTTCTGCCGCAGTTTTTTGCGACAAAACCATGCTGTCGAACATCATTGCAAATCAGAAAGTTCATGAAAAATATGGAGGCGTAATTCCCGAACTTGCATCGAGAGTTCATCAGCAAAACATAGTTCCCGTTGTGGATATTGCTCTGAAAGAAGCCGGAGTTGAAAAAAACGACCTTGACGCAATTGCCTGTACGCGAGGACCCGGACTTATGGGGTCGCTTTTAGTCGGCGTATCGTTTGCCAAGGGTTTGGCTGCGTCACTGAATATTCCACTGATTGAAGTCAATCATTTACAGGGACATGTGCTGTCTCATTTTATCGAAGAAAAAAATGGTTCAAAACCGGCGCCATCGCTGCCATTTCTGTGTTTGCTGGCGTCAGGCGGACATACGCAAATAATAATTGTTAAAGACCATCTGGATTTTGAAATAATTGGCGAGACAGTTGACGACGCTGCCGGCGAAGCGTTCGACAAATGTGCAAAAATAATGGAATTACCGTATCCGGGAGGTCCGGCAATTGATTTTCTGGCAAAAACCGGCAACCCTGACGCTTTTGTTTTTGCTAAACCCAAAGTTTCGGATTTAAATTACAGTTTTAGCGGTTTAAAAACTTCGTTTCTGTATTTTCTGCAAAAAAATGTTGCTGAAAATCCTGCCTTTGTTGAGCTTAACAGAGCTGATCTGTGCGCTTCGCTGCAAAAAACGATCATTGCAATTCTGTTCGACAAACTGACCGCAGCCGCCAAAAAGACAGGAATACGCGATATTGCCATAGCAGGCGGAGTATCGGCAAATTCCGGATTGAGAGAACACTTCCGAAAAACTGGCGAAAGGCTAAACTGGAACGTCTTTATTCCGGAACGCAAATTTACTACCGACAACGCGGCAATGATTGCCATAACAGGATATTTCAAATACTGCAAATCGCTTTTTTCCGGTTTGGATATTACTCCTCTGGCAAAAATGAACTGAAACTGTTTTTTTAAATCACATCATTACGACGCCAGCGATTAGTTTTTTACTCAATTTGAGTCTTTTTTTCACAGATGAAATTCCAATATTTCTTCATTGCTTCGCCAAAATATATTTTATATTCCTCGCCTTCTATCAACTCACATTTTGCATTGTTACACAATACACAGGCTAACACGCAGTTATCTTTACCATATCCCTTTTGAGAATCCTTCCTGTCAATTTGAAGTTTGCCGGATTTGTGAGAATCTTTTTTTCCAATGTTTTTATAGTCTTTATTTTCAGCGCCACTCTTTGAATCCTTTTCTTCAACTCCGCAGTAATAGCATCTATGTCCATATTCTTTGATATACTCACACCACCAGTCTAAAAAAATTTCGAATGAGTCAAATCCTTTTTTTCTATCTTGATTATTGTTGAATTTTGTAAACAGTTCTTGAAGTTTCTCTTTTGCTTCAAAAACATGACTATATTTTTCATAAAAAGTAGTAACAGGTTCTTCTTTGTAATACTGGTTATAAAAATCAGTAAAAAAAGTCTTCAGTATATTACTCTCGCTCTCGTTTTTACAAATTGAATATCTCTGTAAAAACTCCTTTTCGTTCTTATCGAACTGATTATTTGGAAATTCCAAATCCAAAAATTTCTCCAAAATATTAAAATCTTTCATTTATTTCGTCTTTTTCTATTTTTCCATCTCTCAGCCGTATGATTCGGCGTGCATATTTTGCAATGTCTTCTTCGTGAGTTACGACAATAATAGTATTTCCCTTGCGGTAAATCGCTTCAAAAAGGTTCATTATGTCGATAGAGGTTTTTGTATCAAGATTTCCGGTCGGCTCGTCTGCCAGTATAATCGAAGGATTGTTTACCAAAGCTCTTGCAATGGAAACACGTTGCCGCTGTCCTCCCGACAATTCGTTGGGTTTGTGGTCTTTACGGTTTTCGAGATCGACGCTTATCAGGGCGTTAATTCCCATTTCTGTACGTTCGTTTTTTGCATATCCCGCATAAATCAAAGGCAGACAGACATTTTCCAGAGAAGTATATCGCGGAAGCAGGTTAAAAGTCTGAAACACAAATCCAATTTCTTTGTTTCTGACTTCCGCCAGCCTGTTGTCTTCCATTTCGCTGACGTCAGTGTTGTTAAGTATATATTTTCCCGACGTCGGAGTATCCAGACAGCCAAGCATGTTCATCAGGGTCGATTTGCCGGAACCTGAGGGTCCCATAATGGCGACATATTCGTTGCGATTTATCATAAGCGAAACCCCGTCCAGCGCTCTTACTTCCTGATTTCCAACCTGATATATCTTTTTAATATCCTCGATTTTAATAATACAGTTCATCAGTTTGCAATTAATCTTAAACGCACAAAGATAGTGATTATTTTTTAAATTTTGCACTGAACCACGATTTTGTAGATGCAAACTTTTTTTTGTGCCAATTTTATGTTAACTTTGAACTTTTATTTTTTTGATTATGACATTTAATCACAATGATTTGGGGCAGGCAAACGGAAATTTTTTCGCTTTGCCCCGCAAAGAAAAAGACGATGAAGGGATTGAAATCATATCGGTTCCGTGGGACGCTACGACTTCGTACAGACCCGGAACTTCAAAGGCTCCGCAGGCTGTTCTCGCGGCTTCGCTTCAGGTCGATATATTTGATTCCGACGTTGAAAAAGCGTGGGAAATGAAAATATCGAATACTGAACTTGACTTGTGCGGACTTAATTCAAAATGCAGACATTTTGCCGAAAAAATAATCCAGCATCTCGAAAATGGCGGAAGTACGACCGACATGGAAATTGCCGACATGCTGAATTTTGTCAACCGCTCGTCCGAAACCGTAAACAGTACGGTTTATGAAAATGCAAAAAAAATATTGTCGGGAAATAAAACGGCGGCGGTTCTTGGCGGCGACCACAGTACTCCGTTCGGTTTGATAAAAGCTGTTGCTGAAAAATATCCGAAAACAGGAATCCTGCATATCGACGCTCACGCCGATTTGCGCGGAGCTTTTGAAGGATTTACGTATTCGCACGCATCAATAATGTATAATGTTATGACCGAAATCGAGGGAATCGAAAAACTGGTTCAGGTCGGAGTCCGCGACTTTTGCGAAGCCGAGCGCGATTTTGCCGGCGCTGACAACAGAATTTGCATGTACGCCGACAGTTGCCTGAAAGAAAACCGGTTTGCCGGAAAAACGTGGAAGGAACAGTGCGATGAAATAATTTCACATCTGCCCGAACATGTTTACATAAGTTTCGACGTTGACGGTTTGTCGCCATATCTTTGTCCCAATACGGGAACTCCCGTTCCGGGCGGTTTGGATTTTGCCGAAGCAATGTATCTGATTAAGCAGACGGCGTTTTCGGGCAGAATAATAGCAGGCTTTGACTTAAACGAAGTATCTCCCGGAATATCGGGCGACTGGGACGCAAACGTCGGGGCGCGTATCCTGTTCAAACTCTGCTGCTACGCATGGTATTCAAACAAGTATCACATAAATAAAAATCAATAATGCCTGTATATATTCCCTGCGGACTTCCTGCAAAAGAGTTTCTGGAAAAGGAAAATATTGTTTTGACCGACAAACAGGACGGTCGAAACAATGTCGGTTCTCTGAAAATTGCCATACTGAATCTGATGCCGTTTAAAATTGAAACCGAAACCGATCTGCTGCGCATAATTTCCAATTCGCCGCTGCATATTGATATTGATTTGATTGCGCCGGATTCGCATAAATCGAAAAATACGCCGGCAGAACATATCCAAAAATTTTATACAAATTTCAGCAAAATATCAGAATGTCGATACGATGGATTGATTGTTACCGGCGCTCCAGTAGAGCATCTGGATTTCGAGTCGGTTGATTACTGGGACGAATTTCTGCGTATTTTAGACTGGGCAAGAACCAGTGTAAAATCGTCGCTGTTTATCTGCTGGGCTGCTCAGGCTGCCCTGTATCGCTATTACGGTATAAATAAATATCCTTTAAACAAAAAGATGTTTGGAATATTTGAACACCGCCTTAACGACCCTCTGAATCCGCTGTTCAGAGGATTCGACGACGTGTTTTTTGCTCCGCACAGCCGTCATACCGAAATCAGAAGAGAAGAAATTGAAAAAACGCCGGAACTTGGCATACTGTCCGAATCGGATAAAGCCGGAGTATATATTGTGCAGACGTTAAACCGGCGCGAAATTTTTGTTACCGGACATTCAGAATATCCGCCCGAAACGCTGAATAACGAGTACTGTCGCGACCTGTCAAAAAATCTTCCGATAGAAATGCCTCAAAATTATTACCTCGACGATAATCCCGAAAATCAGCCTCTGACGCGCTGGCGTTCTCATGCAAATCTTCTTTTTTTAAACTGGTTAAATTATTTCGTATGCGACTGATTCCTGCAATTGACATTATAGACGGCAAATGCGTTCGTCTGACAAAGGGCGATTATTCTACAAAAAAAATATATGGCGACCCTCTTGAAACAGCGAAAAAAATTGAAGATTCGGGTTTGAAATATCTGCATCTTGTCGATTTGGACGGAGCAAAATCAAGTCATATAGTAAATCACAAAATACTGAAATCGATAACCGCCGGCACATCGCTGAAAGTCGATTTCGGCGGCGGTCTGAAAACAGACAGCGACTTGCAGATTGCCTTCGACTGCGGAGCCGCTCAAATTACGGCGGGAAGCATTGCGGTAAAAAATCCTGAAATAATGCTTGAATGGCTCGAAAAGTATGGCGCAGAAAAAATCATTCTTGGCGCCGACGCCATCAACCGCAGAATATCGACTCAGGGCTGGATGCAAAACTCGTCGATAGATGTTGTTGATTTTATACAACAGTACGAAAAAAAAGGCGTCCGACATGTAATCTGCACCGATATTGCCCGCGACGGAATGTTGCAGGGTCCATCGACCGAACTGTATTCCGACATACTGAAAACCAGTTCGGTCAGTCTTATTGCAAGCGGCGGAGTTTCGCGTATCGACGATTTGCGCATACTCGAAGCAACCGGCTGCGAAGCCGCAATAATAGGCAAAGCCATTTACGAAGGTCGCATTTCGCTGTCCGAACTGTCTGAACTGTGATTTTACAGTGTGATTGAGGAAATGTGATATGAAAATCAAACACATTTCCTTATTTCATTTCTGTTTAATTTATTTTCATTTTATATTTGACGTTTTTCAGTTCTTCGTTTGCGTCAATTACTTTTTTGGACAGATTCGCTTTGAATGTTTTTAATTTTTCCATCAAAGCGCCGTCGCTTAATGCAAGTATCTGAACGGCAAGTATTCCGGCATTTCGCGCTCCGTCGAGTGCAACTGTGGCTACCGGTATCCCTGCCGGCATTTGCAGTATCGACAGAATCGAATCCCATCCGTCTATTGAGTTTGACGACTTGACGGGAACGCCGATAACCGGCAGCGGCGTCATGGCTGCAATTATGCCCGGCAGATGCGCCGCTCCTCCTGCTCCGGCAATAACAACCTTAACGCCTCTGTTTTCGAGAGAGTTTGCATACTCCATTGCCTGTTTTGGCGTTCTGTGCGCCGACAGGGCGTTTATTTCAAAACAAACCTCCATTTCGTCCAAAAACAAAGCTGCGCCTTCCATGATTTTCAAATCGGAAACGCTACCCATAACAATACTGACCTTTGGCAACATAATTCTTAATTCTTAATTCTTAATTTTTAATTATTCTCTATCCTATTTCCGACCCGTTATCCATTATTTCGGAGGGTTGAAGCAAACACATTTTTCCCGAAACGTCCCGCGACATAAGTATCATTCCCTGAGATTCGACGCCTTTTATTGTTCTCGGTTCAAGATTTAAAAGAACAGTAACCTGTTTGCCGGTAATATCTTCGGGTTTGTAATATTCAGCGATTCCCGATACGATAGTTCGCCTGTCGATACCTGTTTCAATTGTGAGTTTCAGCAGTTTGTCTGTTTTTGGAACACGTTCTGCCGCAACAACTGTAACCGTGCGAATGTCCATTTTTCCAAAATCATCGAATGTAACGGAACTTTTTTGCGGAACTGCTTTTTTTGCGGAAATCAGATTTTCGGTTTTTGTTTTTGCAAGTTTATCTGTCTGAAAATTTATGACATTATCATCAATTTTTTCAAACAGCAGTTCCGGTTCTGAAAACTGATGACCTTCTTCGATAAAGTTCTCGCTGTCCCATTTCAATGCGCCGATATTCAGCATTTTTCGCAGCCTGATTACCGTAAACGGCAGGAATGGTTCGAGAATTATCGAAAGCGCTGCGCAAATTTGCAGAGAAACATTCAACACTGTCGCAACCCTGTTTCTGTCCGATTCCAGCAGTTTCCATGGTTCGGTATCGGCGAGATATTTGTTTCCGAGACGCGCAAGATCCATTGCTTTTTTCAGCGCTTCACGAAATTTATACGTTTCGATATAATTTTCAAGTTCTTTTCTGATATTCGGAATTTCGGCAAGAACTTCCCTGTCCAAACCGGTCAGTTCGCCGACTGCCGGCATTTTGCCCGCAAAATATTTCCATGTCAGCGTCATTGCGCGGTTCACAAAATTGCCAAGTATGGCGACCAGTTCGCTGTTATTGCGCGTCTGATAGTCTTTCCATGTAAAATCATTGTCCTTGCTTTCGGGAGCATTGGCGCACAGCACATAACGCAGTACGTCTTCTTTTCCGGGCATTTCGTCAAGGTATTCGTGCAGCCATACAGCCCAGTTTCTGGTTGTCGATATTTTTTCTCCTTCCAGATTAAGAAACTCATTTGCAGGAACATTATCGGGAAGAATATATTCTCCGTGCGCTTTCAGCATCGAGGGGAACACAATGCAGTGAAAAACAATGTTGTCCTTGCCAATAAAGTGAACCAGTTTGCTTTCGCTGCTTTTCCAGTAAAGTTCCCACGAATCGGGCAAAAGTTCTTTTGTATTTGATATATATCCGATTGGAGCATCGAACCATACATACAGGACTTTACCTTCGGCGCCTTCGACGGGAACAGGCACGCCCCACGAAAGGTCGCGGCTTACTGCTCTCGGTTGAAGTCCCTGATCCAGCCACGATTTGCACTGCCCGTAAACGTTTGGTTTCCATTCACGATGTTCTTCAAGTATCCATTTTTCAAGAAAACTCTGATATTTTTCCAGCGGAAGATACCAGTGCGACGTTTTTTTCAAAACCGGCACGCTTCCGCTGATTGTCGATTTCGGATTGATTAACTCCGCAGGACTCAGCGTACTGCCGCAAACTTCGCACTGGTCGCCGTAAGCATTTTCGGCGCCGCACTTTGGGCATGCTCCGACAATGTACCGGTCGGCAAGAAACTGTCCGGTTTCTTCGTCGTAGAACTGTTCTGTGGTTTGTTCCACAAATTTGCCGTCGTCGTACAGTTTTCTGAAAAAAGCCGCCGCCGTTTCGTGATGAATCGACGAAGTTGTACGCGAATAAATATCGAAAGATATGCCAAAACGCTCAAACGATTCTTTTATTATTGTATGATATTTATCAACAACGTCCTGCGGCGTAATTCCTGATTTTAAGGCTTTTATAGTAATTGGAACTCCGTGTTCGTCCGAACCGCCTATAAATTTTACGTCATAGCCGCGCAGACGGAGATAGCGCGAATAAATATCTGCCGGAATATATACGCCCGCCAGATGTCCGATATGTACAGGTCCATTGGCGTATGGCAGGGCTGAGGTTACTAAATATCTTTCAGGTTTGTTTTTAACATCAATCATTTTAACTGTTTTGCAAAATTTTAATCAATAAATTATTTATTCGCCGGATTTATTCATAACAAAAGACTGTATATTTATGGATTCCTGATGAATCAGGTCGAGATATTTTTTCATAAAATCCTCGCTTATACCCATTGCTTTTCCCATATTCAGCCGGTTGTCCAGAATATTGTTCCATCTGTCCATTTGCAGGATAGTCATGCTGTTTTCTTTCTTGTATTTGCCTATTTTTGCGGAGATTTTCATTCTCATCGAAAGTTTCTGAATAATTTCGTCGTCGAGAAGGTCAATTTCAGCTCTCAGCTGCGACAGAGCCGTTTGCGTTTCTCCTTTCATCGGCGCCGACGAGCGCAGCAGCAGCCCGTAAATGAGCGTTCCGTACTGTTCGGGCGTAAGCTGCTGTTTTGCATCGCTCCACGCGCACGACGGATTGTTGTGAACTTCGGTCATCAACCCGTCAACGTCCATATCCAGAGCTTTTTGAGAGATAAACGGAATAAGTTCCGTATTTCCGCAGATGTGGCTTGGGTCGCAGATTATGGGAAGATGCGGACAGGCAGCCTTCAATTCTATCGGAATACTCCACATTGGCGAATTTCGGAAAACGCCTTTTTCGTGCGACGAAAATCCGCGATGTATTGCTCCAAGTTTTCTGATACCAGCCTTGCTGATTCTTTCCAGCGCTCCAATCCAGAGTTCGGTATCAGGGTTGACGGGGTTTTTTATTAAAACCATAACATCGGTTCCTTTCAGCGCGTCGGCGATTTCCTGTACCGAAAACGGATTTGCCGAAGTTCTTGCTCCAATCCAAAGCATGTCAACTCCGTATTTCAGAGCCAGTTCCACGTGTTCGGCGTTTGCCACTTCGGTTGCGGTGCGCAGTCCTGTTTCCTTTTTTACGGTTTGCATCCATGGCAAACCTTTTACTCCTATTCCTTCAAAAGAATTGGGACGGGTTCTTGGTTTCCAGATTCCGGCTCTGAAAATGCTGATTCTTTTGGTCGCTTTAAGTTTTAACGCTGTATCAATCAGCTGTTCTTCGCTTTCGGCGCTGCATGGACCGGCAATCAGCAGAGGCCAGGCAGGATTTTCCAGACAGTTGGGAATACGTTCTATATCTATTTCTACTTTTGTTCCCGTATAACTCATGTTTGATTAAAAATTAAATTTAACTCGTTTTATTATTCTATTAATAAGTCGTTTTGATAAAAATTTTCAATAGACTGTTTAAACAGTCCTTTATCCTGCGTATGATACAGGATTTTCTGAAAATACATAATGATTTTCAGCAGATTGCTGGATAAACCGGCATTGCGGACAACGCTTTCACGACAATTTTTTTAACAGTCTGTTAAAAATTGCTGTCAAAAAAATATCGGATAATTGCAGTTAATGCGCTGTTCCTGAACGGCAATCTCACTTTTTCTTCGGAGGATAGCCTACCGGATTATTCAACATCAAGAGTTGCTTGTCCGACAGTTTGAGAGCGCTTTTGAGAGCGTCTCTGTCGAGGGTGGCACGCGGAACGGTGGACAAACCTGCGGCAGAACAGAATATGTTGATATTCTGACAGACAATACCTGCGTCCATTGCGGCTACCAAACGTGTCTGTTCGAGCGTCGGATCGCCAAGTTTTTCGAGATTGGCAACCAGAACAAGCCACACGGGAGCTAAACTGTCAAATTTTTGCCCTCCGACAACCGCCTTCCGATAATCGCCTTTTGATACGGGTTTAAGCGTATGGGCTGCTGCATCGTATAGATACGCTCCTTCTTTGTTGACACAATACACGTCGATTTCCTGACGGTTCATGGCTGATGGCGCGGTGCGTTTGCCGTCTGCGCGGTTGACGCCGTTTGCAGCCCATAACAGGTCGGAAATATCCTGCAACGAAATATCGCGCCCGTCAAATTCGCGCTCGGAATGTCTGTCTGCCAGCGCTTTCATCACGGCGACGCCTCGCGACTTGTTGGGTGCGTTTAACTTGACTGTCTGCAATTCCTGCGCGTCTGTTCCTGATACTGTCATAAACAATGCTATTAATGATATAATTAACTGTTTCATAAAATATTATATGATAATGGGTTTATATTTTGGTACTAACGATTTCATCACGCACCACCCAATCAGGTAGGAGACGGCGCAGATGCAGAAAATGATGAAATAGCCTGCCGGTTTGCCTTCAAATCCAAAGATTTGCATGTTCGTATTCGCAGCGTGGTCGAACAGCGCTCCCGAACTTTTGTTAATCAGAAACGATGCCAGCCCGCCTGCCATGCCGCCGATACCGGTAATTGTGGCGATGGCGGATTTCGGAAACATGTCGCCTACGGTCGAAAAAATATTAGCCGACCACGACTGGTGCGCCGCGCACGCAATGCCGATAATAACAACCGGAAACCAGTAGGAATATGTTCCCAGCGGTTGCGCCAGCAGCGCCAGCAGCGGGAAAAATGCAAAAATCAGCATCGCCTGCATACGCGCCGCGTAAGGGTCTTTGCCCGTTCTGTTCATGATTATGGTCGGCAATTTCCCGCCGTAAAGCGAAATCATAACGATAGTATATAAAACGGTGAGCGGCAGCACCCTGTCCATTTCTTTGTTCAGTCCGCATACGTCTTCCAGATATTTCGGCATCCAGAACAGGAAAAACCACCATACGCCGTCGGTCATAAACTTGCCCAGCGCAAACGACCATGTCTGCCTGTATCTGAAACACTGCATAAACGGTATCCTGTTTGCAGGTTTTTCTGACATGTTTTCAGAATTTTCATCGGACAGGATATATTTCAGTTCTGCGGAGTTTACTTTCGGATGTTTTTCGGGTTTTTTGTAGATAAACGTCCAGAATCCCATCCAGATAAAACCGAGCGCACCAATAATCAGAAATGTTGATTCCCAGCCAAAAGCCGCGCCCAGCGGAAGTATCGTAACCGGCGCCAGCATTGCTCCAACCGTTGCGCCCGAATTGAAAATGCTGGTTGCGTAAGCCCTGTCTTTTTTGGGAAAATACTCGCTTGTGGCTTTGATTGCGGCGGGGAAATTGCCTGCCTCGCCAAGCGCCAGTATCGCCCGCGCAAAAATAAACAGCGCAACGCTGCAATTGACAACCAGCCCCGTATCGCCTACGGTTTTAATAATTTCCTTTGCGCCTTCAAAACTCAGCGTCCAGTTTCCCGCAGTAACGCCTGCCGTCACAATGCCGCAAAAAGCGTGCAGACATGCGCCAGCCGACCATACGCCGATTGCCCACAGAAAGCCTTTTTTAGTGTCGAGCCAATCGACAAACCGTCCTGCAAACAACATGCAGACGGCATAAAAGAGTGAAAAGAAAGCGGCAATTGTACCGTAATTATCGTCCGTCCAGTGAAATTCCTGCTGAATGTCGGAGGCTAAAAGCGAGAGTACCTGCCTGTCAAGATAATTGACAGTCGTTGCAAAGAACAGCATGGCGCATATTATCCATCTGTAATTTGTCCGTTTAGTGTTCATTTCATCTGATTTTTATTTTTGATGTTTCTGTTATCAGCCTGTCAGCGGAGTTTTTTAATCAGCGACAAAGCGTTTTCACAAACCTTACCGATTTCGTCCCAGTTTTGGTTTGCAATAAGTTCTTTCGGAAAAATCGACGAACCGATTCCAACACAGTCCACTCCTGCCTTAAACCATTGAGAAAGATTGTCTTCCGTCGGTTCAACGCCGCCAGTAACCATTATTCTTGTCCATGGCATCGGCGCTTTCATGTTTTTTACAAACGAAGGACCGCCGACGTTTCCTGCCGGAAATATTTTTACAATTTCTGCTCCAAGTTCCTGAGCATAACCAATTTCGCTTACTGTTCCGCAACCGGGTACGTATGCTACCTGACGGCGGTTGCATACCTTGAAAATATCGGGATTGAGCAGAGGACTTACAACAAAGTTTGTTCCGCATTGCAGATAGAGCGCCGCCGTTCCTGCATCAACCACAGTTCCAACGCCTAAAATCAGGTCGGGACATTCGGTATTTGCCCATTTTACAAGCTCCGAAAAAACTTCGTGAGCAAAATCGCCGCGATTTGTAAATTCAAATACTCTGACTCCGCCCTTATAGCAGGCTTTGATTACGTTTTTTATGGTTTCCGTATCTTTGTGATAAAAAATCGGAAGCATTCCCGTTTCAAATATTGTTTGACATACCTGTATTCTGGTAAATTTTGCCATAAATATATATTATTTATTTTTATAATTATCTTTTAATTCTTAATTTTTAATTCTTAATTCTCCTTACAGACTCTGGTTGTGAACTCCCGAAACTGCGCGTCCCGACGGGTCGTTTAAATTGCGGAACGAAGCGTCCCAAGCCAGAGCTTCCGCCGTGCTGCACGCTACCGATGGCACCGACGGCACGGTTTTTGCCGCCTGTTGCGAAGGAAAATGCTCTTCAAAAATTGAGCGGTAAAAATATTCTTCCTTGTTTTGCGGCGGGTTGACCGGAAATCTTTCGGCGCAGGCAAGCATCTGTTCGTCAGATACTTTTTCGGCGGTTATGCGTTTCAGCGTATCAATCCAGCCATAGCCTACTCCGTCGGAGAACTGTTCTTTTTGCCGCCACACAATGCTTTCCGGCAAAAGGTCTTCGCAGGACTTGCGCAGTATGAATTTTTCGGGCTTCCCGTTGCCTGCCATTTTGTCTGCCGGATTCAAGCGCATGGCAACGTCGAGAAATTCCTTGTCGAGAAACGGAACGCGACCTTCGACGCCCCAGGCTGCCAGCGATTTGTTGGCTCTCAGACAGTCGTACAGATACAGTTTGCCGATTTTGCGCACGGTTTCGTCGTGAAACGATATGGCGTCCGGCGCTTTGTGAAAGTAGAGGTATCCGCCAAATATTTCGTCGGCGCCTTCGCCCGAAAGCACCATCTTTATTCCCATTGATTTTATTACTCTTGACAGCAGATACATCGGCGTCGAAGCCCGTACTGTTGTAACATCGTAGGTTTCAAGATAATATATTACGTCTCTCAAAGCGTCAAGACCTTCCTGAACAGTATAGTGAATTTCGTGATGAACGGTTCCGATATGTTTTGCGACCTTTGCGGCGGCAAGCAAATCGGGAGCGCCTTCAAGCCCTATTGCAAACGAGTGCAGCTGTGGCCACCACGCATCGCTTGTTCCGTCGGTTTCTATCCGCTTCGATGCGTATTTTTTCGCAATTGCCGAAATAATCGACGAATCAAGTCCTCCCGAAAGCAGAACTCCGTATGGAACGTCGGACATCAGCTGCCGCTGAACGGCTGCTTCCAGCGAATCGCGCAGCAGGCTGATACTGGAAACGTTATCGCGCACTGCATCATACGAACTCCAGTCTCGAACATACCATTTTTCCGTTTTTCCGGCGGGGCTGTAAAGATATTCTCCCGGTTTAAATGTTTCAATCGAAACACACTCTCCTTCAAGGGCTTTAAGTTCAGAGGATACGTAGAAATGACCTTCGCTGTCGCGTCCCGTATAAAGGGGAATTATTCCGATGTGGTCGCGGGCAACAAGATAGGCGTCGCGTTCAACATCGTACAGAACGAACGCAAAGATGCCGTTCAGGTCTTCAAGGAAATCAGTACCTTTTTCGCGGTACAGAGCAAGAATGACCTCGCAGTCCGAGCCTGTCATAAATTCATATTTGCCTGCAAATCTGGCTCTTAATTCTCTGTGATTGTATATTTCTCCGTTGACGGAGAGAATCAGTTTTCCATCTTTACTTTTGAGAGGCTGTCCGCCCGATTCGGGGTCAACAATTGCAAGACGCTCGTGAGCCACAATAGCGCTTCCGCCGCAATAGATACCCGACCAGTCCGGTCCGCGATGACGAACCTTTTTTGCCATTTTTAATACTTTGCTTCTGTACTGTTCCGGTTCAGAAGCTATTTCAAACATCCCAATTATTCCGCACATTATGCAATAAAAATTTTTTCAGTTACACAAATAAATTTACAAAGGTAACATATTTTATGATACATTCGACATGCTGCATAAATTTTTTTGTATGATTGATAATGTAATACACGAAAAATCAGCAATATAAAAACGCTTGGCAGGCAACCGCCGCCAGACGGGAAACAGTAAAAATGGTTATTTATACAGATGTTTCGACTGTCTTAAACTTCGTTTTTATTAGATTTAACCGGCAAAACAAAAAACAGGTACTGTGTTAATCTCCCAAAAAGCGCCAAAAAGTTATCAACATTTTTTTGAGCATACGACAACAAAAAGCATTACCTTGCCGGACAGAATGAAAATATTTTATGAAAAGTCCGCCGACTTTCGGTTTCGGGGAATAGTTGTGTCTTTGTAGTTTATTGACAATGCGAATCGGAAGTAAAAATATCCTGAAAGGATAAAATTTTCATAACCGCAGGCGAGCGATAACGTTGCCTGCGGACTTTGCGAAAGCGCGGAACTTGCCCGAATGGGCAAAACGCCTCAGTCGTTTTTGTTCTGCCCATTCGGGCAGGGGTACTTGTACGTTTCGTTGCCTGCGGCATTGCGTAAGCGCGGAACTTGCCCGAATGGGCAAAACGCCTCA
>JAIROW010000201.1 GCA_031257315.1 Prevotellaceae bacterium | reverse complement strand
TGCGGCTTGTGGTAGAAGGCGTTCAAAAACAGAAAAATTTCAACGCGATGATTTCCGAAAACCTTGATTCTTATAAGGATAATGTAGATAATTCGCTAAAAATCACAAAAGAAGAATACGAACAGTGGAGTACGGAAATTGACAAAATCGCAGTGCCTGAAAACGTGTTTAATGTGATTGATGTAATTCGCAAGAAATTGCAAGCACACAACGACAACGAAAAGAACGCTGAAAATCAGATTTATATTTCCGACCGCCGTTGGCGAAAAATTGTGCGTTTGCTGCGTACTTCCGCCTTTCTCAATAGCAGAAAAGCCATTGATTTGATGGATTGCTTCTTAATAAAGGATTGTTTGTGGAACGAGGAAGGGCAACGGAAAATTGTGGCGGATTTTGTGAGTGATGCGATACAAAAACACGGTTATAAATTGGCTTTTGATTTTCAGAGTTTGAAAGAGGAATTGTCGGAATTTCAAGAGGAAATAAAAGAAGAAACGAAGTTTGAAAAATATACAAGAGTTGAAGTTTTGGTTGATGCAAGAACTGATTATTACGAAATCGTTGGTTTTAGAGATGATGCTAATTTAATAAGCCAAACAGATTTTAGTAATCTTACAAACAGCAATGAAAGCAAGATTCTTTATTATTGGTACTCATACTACAACAGAGTGCAGCCATATCTTTATCGTATAAATATCAGAAAAGGCAATTCCAAATTTTCCATTTTTATAAATGGCAATGAATATCAACTCAAAACAACCTCAAAAGGCGAGAAAAGGCAGGTAACCAAAAAACCACACGAAGCAGTTGAAGAAGTGTGGGATAGAAAAGTTACTCAATATCTTGCTGTTAC
Source organism: Prevotellaceae bacterium (assembly GCA_031257315.1). Lineage (GTDB taxonomy): Bacteria > Bacteroidota > Bacteroidia > Bacteroidales > UBA932 > JAIRLF01. The sequence continues at coordinate 20,563 of JAIROW010000201.1, read as the reverse complement.
CAATCAACAAAAAGAGGATTTAGAAAAATACAGAACAAACGATTTGGCGCACTTGCGCACAAATCAGTTTGTAAATCCTACTTTGGCAAATATTGTAGAAACGCATTTATCTACTACTCAAAAAGAAATTGAAAAATACGAAGTGGAAATTCGGAAAATACAGAATGATTATAAGAAACTGAAAGAAGAGGAGGTGGTTGTAAAATGAACAATACTTCTGATATTTTTTTCAAAAGTGAAAAAGTAGAATCTTTTGAATTGATTAAAGAACAACTTGAAAATATGTATGATGGCATACATATTTTTCGTGGTGTTTCTGATGCAGAATACAAACTTATCCCTTCGGCATTGAGAGGCGATACTGTTTATGAAGAAATGTATAACAAATGCAGCCATATTTACAATGGAAATTTTGGAGGGCAAATAGCAAGAGAAATGATTTTGCTATTTAATTTTTACCGTTTAGCCAATCAACAAGGTTTAAATATTCCCAGAAATGAAGAATTTAATCACCTTGTTGTTATTAATTCATATTCAAACGAAAAAGATTTACCAAAAGAATGGTACGAGCCGAATTTTGAAGATATTGCTGCATTAGCACAACATTATGGACTTCCGACAAGAATGTTGGATTGGACTTTTGACCCTTTTGCTGCCTTATATTTTGCAATTATTGGAGCAAGTAAACATATTTTGCAAGCAAAAACAATTGATAAACAGAAATACATTTCAATTTGGACATTATACTCTGAATTACAGATGATTTGCGACAATAATTTACGCTTTGTAATTCCCAATTATCACAATAATCCCAATTTATGCGCACAACAAGGCTTGTTAGTTTATTGGCGCAGAAATGTAGAAAATGAAATTTTAAAGAACTTAAAAGCGCCACCCGAAGATTTGATACCGTTGAATGAAAAAATACATAATTATTTGGTAGAAAAACGCCCTGAAAAATTGAATTTTACAAGAATGTGTAAATATGATTTAAAATATTCGGAAGTACCCAAAGCACTTGATTTTTTGTTAGATAGAGGATTGAGTGCTGCAAAATATTTTCCCGGATTTGACGGGATAAAAAAGGCAATGGATGAAAGAGAAATGCAATATAATATTAATGAAATCATTAAAAATAAATAGCAATGCCAAATTTCAACAAATTCATTCATTTCGGAACAATCGGCAACGAAGAAAAATTTTCAGATAAAATCTTGTTATTAAAATTTTATTTTGTACTTTTGAAAAATAATTTCAAAATAGGAGGTTAAAATGGTGCTCGAAATTCGTTTAAGTAATTTCTTTTCGATTAAAGACGAGATAGTGCTGGACTTGCGGGTGGGCGGCAGCAAGTCGCAGCCAACACAGCGTTTGCAGGCAAATACTTTTGCTTATAAAGATGAGCATTTGTTGAAATCGGTTGCTATTTATGGCGCAAACGCTTCGGGCAAAAGCAACATTATCAAGGCAATACAACTGTCTGTTCAAATGATTTTGCAGTCGCATTTGTATAATGAAAATGTTGTTTTCAATATTGCGCCTTTCAAATTTGAGGATTTTCCGAAAAAACCGAGTTTTTTTCTTATTCGTTTCATTATGAACGAGATTGAATATGAATATTCGTTTTCCTTTTCTCGAAATGAAATTTTTACAGAAGAATTGTATTATTATCCAAACGGCAGGCGGGCAAAGGTTTTTACCCGCAATGAAAGCGCAGGAAAAGAAAAATCGGAAATTTACAGTTTTGGCTCTGCCATTCGCAAGCCGCTTGACGTTGCAGAAAATACTTCTCGCAAAACGCTTTACATTTCTCGCGCCAGCCAGATGGACAGGGAAATTGCCAAAGAAGTTTTTCGGTTTTTTGCCGAAAAAATCTGTCTGGGGTTTGATTTTGAACCACTTTTTATTGAAAAATCATTTGTTGAGAACAAAGATGTTGTATTAAAAGCATTACAAATAGCCGACAGCGATATTGTGAATGTTGTAATGGAAAAAATAAAACAACCTCATAAAAATATCAATTTTGATTTGGCAAGCAAGCAGGTTGTTGAGCAAAATGTAACATTGGATTTGTTGAATTTTGTTACATTTCATAAAACAAATCAACAAATACCATTTAATTTTTTAAATGAAGAATCGCGTGGAACACAAATATTGTTTTATACAATTTTGAATGTAATTGATGTAATTAAAAACAATAAATTGCTTTTAATTGACGAAATCGAACAAAGTTTGCACAGCAAAATTGTAGAATACATTGTCAGTTTGTTTCACGCAGGCAATTCGGCGCAAATCGTTTATACAACGCACAATACCAATTTGTTAAATCTTAATAAATTACGCAAAGACCAGATTTATTTTGTTATTAAAAAAGACGATGGTTCGAGCGATTTGTATTCGCTGTTCGATTACAAAGATTTTCGCGATACGATGGACGTGGAAAAAGCGTACTTGCAGGGTAGATTCGACGCCATTCCGTATATTGACGACAGTTTGGAAAACCTTAAAACAATTATCAAATGAGAAAAGGCCGGCAATCGAAAGGCAAGGAAATCCGCCCCACATTTTTTGTTTTTTGCGAAGGCGAAACGGAAGAAACCTATGTGAAATTTTTGCGTTCACAATATCGTGTGCCTGTGGAAATTGACGCAAAAATTGCAGGAAATCGTATTACGGCAAAATATATTTCCAATTACAAGCAACAAAAAATAACGCACCCAAAAGATACAACATTTTTGATTTACGATTGTGATGTGCAAGTAATCGTAGATAAATTGCAGAAAATAAATAAAGTAAATTTGCTTTTATCTAATCCCTGCTTTGAGTTGTGGTATTTGCTGCATTTTCAAGAACAGAAAGCAGAATTAACAACGGATGAATGTGTAAAAAAATTATCAACGCATATTCCGAATTATGTAAAAGGCAGTTTTGATAAAATATTGGAAACCAAAATAATAAAAAACAAAGAAACAGCCATAGTCAGAGCAAGAAAAATTGTTGAATTGAAAAATCCTTCGACAAATGTGTATGTTTTTGTAGAAGAATTAGATAAAATCAAAGAAAAATAAATGATGCCTAATTTCTCCAAATTCATTCATTTCGGCACAATCGGCGACGAAAATACCCGCAAAGAACTCGCGGAACAAATTTTTTTGTCGCTGCAAAATTCGGCTTATTTGCCTGATATTTCAAACGAACAAACCGATAATTTTTCAGGCGCAATTCATTCTATTTTGAACAACATAACTTTACATGAAATGTGTAAAGACAACGAAGAGCTTTCCGAAAAAATCACAAGCGATATTTTAGATTTTGTCAATAAAACAAAGAAACTGATTGACAAAACAGAGAATCCGTTTGAAAATGAATGTAATTTGTTGAAACAGTTTAAAAAAACCAATGCAAACGCTTTTAAAAACGATTGGAAACCGACAAAAGATTTTATTTCAAAAATTTACGATAAACAAACATTAGACACCGATTTCTACGAAAAAGAATTTAAACAAAGTTTAGACGACAACAATAAAGATAAAAACAAACCTCTATTTGCAAGTGTCCAAGAACATTTTATCGAAAAATGGGGCGAACTTTTGACAAAAAAACAGTTGGATTGGGAACTTGAAATCATCGACCGCGAACGCAAAAAATTCTGCGGGGAACTTTACCGTAAAATCGAAGAACTAAAAAAGTTGCAGGAAGTTTTGTCTCCATTTATCAATGAATTAGGACGACTTTGGGATATGAGCAGCGGGCGGTGGCAAAACACAAATTTCGATATTCTGAAACGCTACGCCGAACTGATGCAGCGCGACAAATCCTTGCAGAAACTTGCCGAAATGCTTGGGCGTATGCAGCAGGCAGAGCAGGAATACGAAGAAGAACTTTTTACCGATATTCAACTGAAAACCAAATGGAAAGTCGAAAGTGCAAGCAAATCCGATATTGTCGGAATCCACGAAAGCGACGATATTTCTTCGTTACTGCCTTCGGAAATCGCCCTGCTCGCCAATCCAACTACCGAACTGATTTTTTACAGGAAATTTGCCGAAAAAAAGTTGCAGACTTTCGATTATCAGGCGCGAATTTTGGCTTACGAAAACGAACAGTTTGAAAATCGCCGTCAGAAAGCCAAAGAAGATAAAAAGGGACCGTTTATTATTTGCGTTGATACAAGCGGCTCGATGCACGGAACGCCCGAAATGGTCGCCAAAACGCTGTGTTTCGCTATTTTGAAAATCGCCATTCGAGATAATCGAAAATGTTATTTGATTTCGTTTTCAACAGGAATTGAAACCCTGAATTTGACGGACTTAAAAAACTCGTTGGACAAGATAATTGATTTTCTTTCAATGAGTTTCTATGGTGGTACAGATGCTATGCCTGCAATGCACGAAGCGCTGCGTTTGCTGGAAACGCAGGATTACCGCAAAGCCGATGTTATAATGGTTTCCGATTTTGTGATGTCGGGCTTTGACGAGACAACTCAAAAGAAAATCACACAAGCCAAAGAAAACAATACCAAATTTCACAGTTTGGTTATCGGAAACTCGCAAAATCAGCAAGTTATCAAAGAATTTGATAATAATTGGATTTACGATACTGACAATCCTCACAGAATTTTGAGACTGGTAAAAGATTTGAAAAGGATATGATTGATACAGAAATATTTGTATATTTTAAAAATTAAGGCATAAAAAATATCTGTGAAAATCTGTATAATCTGCGTCATCTGCGTGCCTTTTGGGACAGCCGGCGTTACAATTTTTACAAAAATATTCAAAACAACCTTCAAAAACGGCTTAATATTTCCGTTACAGCGGATATAAACGCCCGATATGCCGGCGTTATGTTTCTGTTTTTTAACAAATAACGAAAAAATGCAGGATTATTGTAAAAATTTGTTAATTTTGCGAAATCATTTATTGATAAATTTGTAGAATTATGACAACGAGAAGAAATTTTATTCAAAAAACAGGCGTCGGACTTTTGGCAGCAACTGTTGCTCCGGCAGTTTTAAACAATAATCTGTATGGAAAAGAACCCGTAAAACCGGTTAAAAAAAGCAAACCCGAAGATCTGTTTAAAGTCTCAATGGCTGGTTACAGTTTTGTAAATTTTAACATTGACGATTCATTGAAAATGATGGAGCGAATAGATGTTCATTATCTGTGTATCAAGGATTTTCATTTGCCCTTCAACAGTACCGACGAACAGATAGCTGCATTTCATGCGAAACTTAAAGCGAAGAATGTCGTCGGTTACGGCGTCGGACCGATTTACATGAAATCGGAAGAAGAAATTGACAGGGGGTTTGAATATGCAAAACGGGTAGGCGTAAAACTCATTGTAGGCGTACCAAATTACGAGCTGCTTCCATACGTTGACAAAAAAGTGAAAGAATATGATTATAAATATGCCATACATATTCACGGTCCCGACATAAAAACATATCCTAACGCAAAAGACGTGATAGACCATGTGAAAGACCTTGACCCGCGCATAGGCGTATGTCTTGACGTTGGACACGATACCCGCGACGGATTCAACCCGTCCGAAGACTTGAAAAAATATCATCAACGTGTATTCGATATTCATATTAAAGACGTTACAGCCGCTGGCAAGGAAGGAAAAACCTGCGAAATGGGACGAGGAATAATCGACATTCCCGCTTTTGTGAAAATGTTGCGCAAGGTAAAATACAGCGGCGCATGCAGTCTTGAATTTGAAAAAGACATGTCCGACCCCTTAGCCGGTCTGGCTGAATCAATCGGTTATTTCAAAGGAGTTATAGAAAGTACTAAATAATTTTTCTGTTAAATAATCGGGATTTGTTGTGAGTAATAATAATTTTGAAAAAATACTTCGGGAGACGGTTACGGAAAACAGAAGAGTTATTATTCCCGATTTGGGAGCTTTTATCAGCGATTCGGTCGAAAACACAATTGTGTTTTCGACCCTTTTAAAATATAACGACGGACTGCTTGCCGGCAAGCTGCGTGCCAGCGGTATCGATAATCCCGAACTTGCGACTGGAAAATTCGTGTCGGGCATTGTCAACACACTGGAACGCGGAGAGGTTTTCAATATCAAAGGACTGGGATATTTTTACAGAGAAGAAGAAAATTTGCAGTTTAAATTCGACAGAACAAACGGCGAGAAAGAATCGTCAGAAAATGTCAAAAAATCGTTGAATAAAAAACTTGCAATTGCATTTTTTATCTCTGCAACCATTTTTATGCTAATGTTTTTCATGTACCGGTTCTTTATGCCGGCATCTAACGCCGACGCTTTGGCAAACATTCAGCCTGACAACAGGTTTACCGTAATTGACAAAACGTATGAAAACGACTCTCTCACAGTATTTTACGGAACAGAACCGGCGCTGACCGCCGGCAAACAGACCTGCTGTGTTGTGGCAGCCTGTTTTGAAAAAAAAATCAATGCGGAAAAATTTGTTGTTCAATGTATAAACGAAGGATATACCGATGCGGCGGTATTGCCGCCGATAGGAAATCTGTTTCCGGTCGCAGTCGCATTTTCGACTTCGTACAGCGAAGCAATGAAACTGAAAAAAGAATATGACGGCAAATTCAGCGAAAATACATGGATTTATGCAACAAAATAAAAATCGGACAACGGGAATTAAACTCGAAGGCGACAGACAGATATGGCGATTATTATTTATTCTTGCACTTTTTTCGATACTTGCAGTTTCGTCGAGTTCATACAAACTGACGCTGTATAAGGGCAATTTTTCATTCATTTTCTCCCATGTCATGTATCTGTTCGCAGGGTTTGTGATTATGTATGTTTTACACAAAACGTCGCTCGATACAGTTAAAAAATTAGCTCCTGTCGCTCTGCTGTTTATAGCTTTGCTGTTGCTGTTTGTTCTGATATTTTCGCCGAACAAACGCTGGATGCTGGGCGCTCAGCCTTCTGAATTTGCAAAAATTGCAATAGTTGTTTATCTTGCAAAAACGTTAAGCGAAAAAATTAAAACCGGTATAGAATTTATCATACTTGTAGTTTTACCTGTCGGAATCTATTGCGGACTGATTCTTTTCGGACATACGTCAACCGTTCTGATAATCGGCTTAAACGCTGTCGTACTTGTTTTAATGGCTGCAAACAGAAAACATATTGCAGTAACTTTTATGTCCGTACTTTTTGCAGCCGCAGTTTACATGGCTTTTGAATCGTTTTTTCCACGCTCCGATACGGCAAAAAGCAGAATTTCGACATTTTTTGAACGTGTCGAGCCAAAATCCGGTTCGCAGGAATACTACGCCGTACAGGCAATCAACAGAGGCGGCGTTATTGCTCTTCGTCCGGGAAAAAGCAAATACCGTGAAAAACTGTCGGAAGCAAACAACGACTTTATATATGCAATAATTGTTGAAGAATACGGGCTTTTCGGCGGCATAATATTTGTCGTCCTGCCCTACCTGTATCTTTTCTATCGCGTCATACGCATTATTAAGCGGTGCAAAAAACCGTTTCCCGCATTGATGACCGGAGGCTTATTTTTTATGATTATTGTACAGACTCTTATAAATATAGGCGTATCAGTTCATGTTTTGCCAGTTACAGGACAGAATTTGCCGCTGATAAGTTCTGGCGGCTCGTCAATCATCGCTACATGTATCGCTTTCGGACTGATTCTTTCGGTAAGCAGGCTTGTGGAAACGCAGAAAAAACAATTAAGAATTAAAAATCAAGAAGCCGTTATAAAAAAACGGAACTAAAATTTCAATATATTTGAAATATTGAAATTTTAGTTGTTGTAATTATGGTTTTGCCCCGTAGAGAAAAGGCATTGCCGTTTTTCTACAATAATTGTCTGTTCTATACAATATGCGTACTTCCCTGCATTTGTGTATATGCGATTATTAACATATTGGTTTTCAGCCAATGCAAGAATTTATTAAACTGCTACATCTTGTTTATTTCGTATGCCTCAGTCATAAAATTCGGATAAACTTCCGTCAAAAGCAATGTTCGAATCTTTTTTGGTAAAAAATTAAAATTATCTTAACTTTGCGCCGAAAAATTGCTCCTGTGCAGCGAAAAAAATTAATAATATATTGAAAAAGAGTAAGATAAACATAGTAACACTGGGCTGTTCAAAAAATATTGTTGACTCCGAATACCTTATAGCCCAGCTGTCGGGCAATAATTATGAAGTAATTCACGATTCTAACGACGAATCCGCAAAAACGGTGATAATCAATACCTGCGGTTTTACAAAAGACGCCAGAGAAGAATCCGTAAATGTCATTTTGAATTTTGCTCAGGCTAAGGAAGCGGGAATTATTGACAGACTTTTCGTATTTGGCTGTTTGGCAGAACGTTATAAGCCTGAATTGAAAAAAGAAATTCCAGAAGTAAATGAATTTTTCGGAGCAAAAAATCTCAGGGAAATAGTCGAGGCAATAGGAGGAAATTTCAGAGATGAACTTGTAGGCGAGAGAATTACCACAACGCCTTCGCATTATGCGTATCTCAAAATATCCGAAGGCTGCAATCAGACATGTTCGTACTGCGCCATTCCGTCTATTCGCGGAAAATACGTCTCCGAACCGGAGGAAACACTGTTGATGCAGACTGAAAAACTGGCAGAAAACGGCGTGAAAGAACTGCTCGTCATTGCTCAGGATACAACTTATTACGGTTTAGATCTGTATAAAAAACGCCGTCTCGCAAAACTTTTGCAAAAAATATCGCAAGTCTCAGGTATCGAATGGATAAGGCTGCATTACGCCTATCCTTCATCTTTTCCCGAAGACCTGCTTGATGAAATAAAATACAATCCAAAAATATGCAAATATCTTGATATTCCGTTTCAACATGTCAGCAATAATGTACTTGAAAAAATGAGACGCGGAATTACCCGCGACGAAACATACAGACTGATAGAGCATATACGCAACAGAGTTCCCGAAATAGCGCTGCGCACAACTCTGCTCGCTGGACACCCGGGCGAAACTGAAAAAGCCTTCAACGAATTGAAAGAATTTGTCGAAAATGTTAAATTTGAGCGACTTGGCGTATTTCCATATTCTGAAGAAGAAGGGACGTATTCTGCCATTAATTTTAAAGACAGAATCAGCAATATTAAAAAAATGGAACGAATTGACGAAATCATGAAACTTCAAAGCAATATATCGCTGAAACTCAACATTGCCAGAAAAGGACAAACAATGAAGGCAATTATCGACAGTATCGGCGATGATTTTATTATTGGACGTACCGAGTACGATTCTCCCGAAATCGATCAGGAAGTCTTGATTGATACAAAATCTGTAACCGCGCCACTACAAACCGGCGATTTTGTCAATGTTGAAATAACTGATGCCGACGAATATGATTTATACGCATCTATTGTCCACAAAGAGAACAGTTTATGATAAAAATCGAAAATGCGTCGTTTCGCAAAAACGGCAAAATAATTTTTCCCGATACTGTCTGGGAAATGAAAGAGGGAGAAAACTGGGCTGTTACTGGAACTAATGGTTCTGGAAAAACAAGTTTTCTTGAAATAATTGACGGTAAATCGGTTATAATTGACGGTGAAATAAAATACGGTTTTGATGTTTCCCGCATTGCTTCGCTGTATTTTAACGACCCGCTGATACGATACGAAAACTTTTACTATCAACAGCGTTATAATTCAACTGAAATGGAGGGTATTATAACTGTGCGCGATTTTATCGGATACGACGAATATGACAAACTTGAAACAATACGTTCAGGATTTGCAGAAGCAATCGGCGTCAGACAACTGCTTGATTTGGAGATTATTAAACTATCAAACGGTCAGCTAAAAAAAATGCTGATAATCAAGGCTTTAATGAAAAAACCACGCTTGTTGCTGCTTGATAATCTGTACACCGGACTTGACAGACAGTCAAGAGAATACATATCGGAAACGCTCGCAAATATTATTGAATCGGGTACAAATATTGTCATGACAACAGAAACTGGTTGTATTCCAAAAACAATCGACCGTATTTTGGAAGTAGAAAACTGCTGTATTTCAAAAACTTATACTTTAAAAAGTTATCATGAAGCAGCGCCAGCTGTTCGGAAACGGGATTTGCCCAGTTTCCTTCCCGTTCCTGATAAATCTTTTGATATTATATTTCAGTTTAACGATGTATCAATTGTCTATTTTGGCAAAACAGTCGTAAATAAAATAAACTGGACGGTTCGTCAGGGTGAAAAATGGGTACTGTCGGGACCTAACGGTTCTGGAAAAACAATGCTTCTAAGTCTGGTTTTTGCCGATAATCCACAATCTTATTCCAACAATATTATTTTATTTGACCGAAAACGCGGAACCGGCGAAAGTATCTGGGACATAAAGGATAACACAGGATTTGTTTCGCCTGAAATGCACCTGTGTCTGCGCAAAAACCAGACATGTAACGACGTTATTTTAAGTGCTTTAAGCGAAAATCCCTACAATAAAATAAAACCGACAGTAGAAATCCTGAAATATATTAATGGCTTGACAGATTATTTTTCAATATCGAAAATATGCAACAAACCTTTTGCACAGGTTTCTACCGGCGAACAAAGCGTTATATTACTAATCAAAGCTTTGGCAAAAAATCCGTCCGTACTTCTGCTTGACGAGCCTTTTCAGGGAATGGATACCCAAACAATTGTCGCAGCAAAACAGCTTATAGATGCATTTTGTAAAAATCGAACTTTGATTTTTATCTCTCATACTCAGGAAGAAATACCAAAAGGTATGAAAGAATTTAAAATCAACTGCTGATTTTAATAAAAATGCAACACACTTGCCGATATAAAAACATCGGCACAGACAAAATTTTGACCGGCAAAAAACATGGGCTGTCTTCGTATGACTAAATATGTATTTTATACAAGACAGCCCTGTTTGTCAAAATCTAAAACGTCTGCCGTCCTGTCGATTGTTGTTTGATCTCGGACGATCGTTTCTTGGGCGATCGTTTCTCGGACGGTCATTTCTCTGGTTCTCAGTTTTTGGACGAGCTTCCGATACCGAAATAGTTTTTCCGTCCAGTTCTGCTCCGTTCAAAGTTTCGATTGCTTCGTCTGCCGCTTCGTCTGGCATTTCGACAAAACCAAAGCCGCGCGAGCGTCCCGTGATTTTGTCCTTAATAATTTTGGCGGAAATTACTTCGCCGTATTCTTCAAAGATTTCTTGCAAATCTTCGTTTTTGAGTCTGAAACTCAAATTTGAAACGAAAATATTTTTCATTTTTAAATATAAAATTAAATAATAAACATCATTTGATTCAGGAGATGACGAAGAACCGGAGTTATCTATACAAAACAGAAAGGACCAATCCAATGGTTAAACTCGTGTACCAAATCGCCGCAAAGGTAATAATTTTATTTGTAAAAACAGATATTTTTTGCGGAAATATTTTTTCAGCATGTTTGTTTGTTATGCTTACATGCTGATAACTATATAGATAGCATTTGAGCTGTCTGTAAAAAAAAATCCGTAAATTCTGATTTTTCAATGAACTGATGTTCTAAAATTCTGCATTATTTGGCGTTCTGGGGAACGGAATTACATCTCTGATATTCGCCATTCCTGTAACAAAAAGCAGCAGACGTTCAAATCCGAGTCCGAAACCGCTGTGTGGAGCAGTGCCGAATTTTCGCGTTTCAAGATACCACCACAAATCTTTAACCGGTATTTTGAGTTCGTCGATTCTTGCTTGAAGTTTGTCGAAATTTTCTTCTCTCTGAGAGCCTCCGATAATTTCGCCGATTGAAGGAAACAGCACGTCCATTGCTCTTACCGTTTTTCCGTCGCTGTTCTGTTTCATGTAAAAGGCTTTGATTTCTTTCGGGTAATTTGTGAGTATGACCGGTTTTTTAAAATGTTTTTCAACAAGAAAACGTTCATGCTCTGCCTGCAAATCTGCGCCCCAAAAAACCGGATATTCAAATTTTATACCTGAATGTTCAAGTATTTCAATTCCTTCGGTGTAATCCAGACGGGCAAATGTGGTATTGGCAACGCCCTGTAAACGTTCGACGAGTTCGGGGTCTTTCTGGTTCAGGAAGGCGATATCGTCGGCGCAGTTTTCGAGAGCGTATTTTACGAGGTATTTTATAAAATCTTCGGCAAGATCCATGTTTTCCTGTATTTCGTAAAACGCCATTTCCGGCTCAATCATCCAAAATTCAGCAAGATGTCTTGGCGTATTTGAATTTTCGGCTCGAAAAGTTGGACCGAAAGTATATATCTGCGACAGAGCCAGCGCACCCAGTTCTCCTTCCAGCTGTCCTGAAACGGTCAGGGAGGTACGTTTGCCGAAAAAGTCGCCTGAATAGTCAATTTTGTTTTCTTTTGTTTTGGGCAGGCTGTCTAAATTCAGCGTTGTTACCTGAAACATTGCGCCTGCGCCTTCTGCGTCGGAAGCGGTAATGACAGGTGTGTGAAGATAGTAGAAACCGTTGTCGTTGAAATACTTGTGTATTGCGTATGCCATAGCGTGTCTTATGCGCAGAACGGCTCCGAAAGTGTTTGTACGCGGACGCAAATGCGCAATTTCTCTGAGAAATTCAGGCGTATGCACTTTTTTCTGTAACGGATACTGCTGAGCGTCAGCTGTTCCGTATATTTCTATATTTTTAACCTGCAATTCAACAGGCTGCCCGCTTCCGGTTGATTCGGTTAAAATTCCTTCGGCTTTTATACAGGCTCCTGTACTTATCTGTTTCAATACTGTTTCGTCAAAATTCGGAACATCAACAACAAGTTGCAGATTATTAATTGTCGAACCGTCGTTAAGGGCGATAAATGCAATATTTTTACCTCCGCGTTTGGTTCTGACCCAACCTTTTACAACAAAACTTTTTCCTGAATTTTTTGAACTTAAAATATCAGAAATTTTAGTTCTTCCGGGTGTTTGCATATAAATAATTTTAAAAATTTTATCAAAAATTTTACGTAAAAAACATGCAAAATTAAAAAAAAAATCAATACCGTTATAGAATATTTTGCCGTTAAACCGGTTTTTGAAAGTTATTGACGTCTAACTGTTTAATATTAAGCAAAATATGCTGTTATTATTTTTTAACGTTTTCTTACAAAATCAACAGGGTTAATGTTGATTTGTTTTAGAGATTATGTAAATTTATTTTTGCAGGAACTAACTTTCTCAAAGTCTTTCAGCACACGGATAACACGGATTTTACAGATTAACGCCGATTTTAAATTATTTAAAATGAGCGTATTACAAATTGAGATGTGAGAATTATCTGTTAAAATCCGTCTAATCTGTGCGTCTTTTGTGGACGGTTTCAAATTTGCCGTTTAATTTTCCTTGTCATAGAAAATTTTGTAGAATTTTTTGCCGGCTTCTTCGCCGCGTTCAATCATGGAGCGGTCGCCGTGTATGTATATATGGAAATTTTTATCAAGTTTCAGCACGCTTTTTAAAATTTTTGCCTGCTGTTTTACCGCCTGAGGTTCTATTTCAAACGTCAAATCCATTGGAATTTCGTTGTGTTCGCTGTATTCTCTGTACGATTCAATGATTTCGGGCTGTTGAAAAACTTCCTGTTCAAATTCGGGCTGGCTGAAAACGTCGTGCGATTTGAAATAAGCCATTGATTTGTTCAGCAAATCAATTCTGTCGGCTTTATCGACTTTAAATTCTTCGGGCAATTTTTCTTCAACAAAATCGCGGCATGTTTTCATAACCGACTGTGTTTGAGTATATGAATTGTCAAAAGGTTTCAACTGTAAAAAATCGTCGATCCAGTATTTTTCATCGGCGCTTTTTATTCCGTCGGCAACTGCAATCGTGTAGCCTCTGTCTTTTTCGGAGTTAAAAATTATACAGCCTTTATCCATTTTTCGCAGGCTTATGCCTTCTTCCTTTTCGAGTATGAAATTGTCGGAAACAGGATATATTTTTAAAAACGTTTCCCTGCTTTCCGATTTGAACAGCCCCACAGCGTTCGATTCTTCGCCGTCAATATAACATTCGCTGAAATATACTGTATAAAGTTCGCCGCCTTTGATTTTAGTAGAATCGGTTATATCGTACAGGTATTCAGCGATTTTCACCGATGATTCGTGCAAATTGTCAGGGTTGTCGAATATCGACGAAACGGCTTTGAAAATTTCGTTGTTTTCAAAACCCGACTGATGATGGAAGTTGAAATATTTTTCAGTCTTAAATAACGACATGAAAAACGACGACAGAACCGAAATCAGTTCATCGTCAATATTTAACGCTGATTTTGACAGCGTCAGAGTTTCGTCGTTCATGCGGTTGCCGACGGCGTGCATAACTATTGAACTTATCAATGCTTCGTTTATCATTTGTGTCAAAAATTTTATACAAATATAATATTTTTATAGGAATACAGTAAAAATATTGTTTCACATTAACGCACAGAACTGACAAACGGACAAAGCCCGTTTGTGCAGTATTGCGTCGTTAGAATATGTTTCTGGAACTTTATATATCTCTAACTGTTCATCGACAGCAAAAATTCTTCATTGCTCGAAGTTTTTTGCAAATGATTTCTTAAAAATTCCATCGCTTCGACAGAATTCATGTCGCTCAGATAGTTTCTAAGAATCCATATTCTGTTCATAATTTCCTTGTCCAGAAGCAAATCTTCGCGCCTTGTACTCGACAGAATAACATCAACAGACGGGAAAAGTCTGCGGTTCGAGAGTTTTCTGTCAAGTTGCAGTTCCATGTTTCCTGTACCTTTAAATTCCTCAAAAATAACGTCGTCCATTTTAGAACCGGTGTCTGTCAGGGCTGTTGCAAGTATGGTCAGCGAGCCGCCGTTTTCGATATTTCGGGCGGCGCCGAAAAAGCGTTTGGGCTTATGCAAAGCGTTGGCGTCCACGCCTCCTGAAAGCACTTTTCCAGAAGCGGGCTGAACAGTATTGAATGCGCGGGCAAGGCGGGTAATTGAGTCCAGAAGGATAACCACGTCGTGTCCGCACTCTACCAGCCGTTTTGCTTTTTCGAGAACGATGTTTGCAACGCGCACATGCCTTTCGGCAGGCTCGTCGAAAGTTGATGCAACAACTTCGGCTTTGACGCTTCTTGCCATGTCGGTTACTTCTTCGGGACGTTCGTCTATCAGCAGTACAATCATATATACTTCGGGGTGATTGTCGGCAATGGCATTGGCTATTGATTTCAGCAGTACGGTTTTACCTGTTTTGGGCTGAGCGACTATCAGTCCGCGCTGACCCTTGCCTATTGGAGTAAAAATATCTACAATTCTGACTGACAGGTTATTGTGTCCTTTTCCTACCAGATTGAATTTTTCGGTTGGGAACAGAGGCGTCAAAAAGTCGAAAGGTACTCTGTCTCTTACAAAATCAGGGTCTCGTCCATTAATTTCAATAACTTTAAGCAACGGGAAATATTTTTCGCCTTCTTTTGGCGGTCGCACTATTCCGTCGATAGTGTCGCCGGTTTTAAGCCCGAACAGTTTTATCTGCGATTGAGAAACGTAGATATCGTCGGGAGAATTGAGATAATTATAATCAGACGAACGTAAAAATCCGTATCCTTCGGCAATAACTTCCAGTACGCCGGAAACCTGTATAATTCCCTCAAATTCAAATTTTTCGATTTTTTCTTCCTTTTTTTCAGACGACGCACCATCGACGGGTTCAACTTCTGCAATCGTTTCTCTGTCAATGCGAACATCGGTTTCTTCATGTTTTGACCATTCTTTCTGATGCAAAACGTCGGAAGACGTCATCGATGAGAAGGGAGGCGTAAAATCTCCGTTTTCCATTTTCAAATTCTGTTCTTTTGCAAAATCATGAACGTCAGAAATAACAGACGGAGTTGGTATAACAGATGAAGTAACGAGAATCTGCGTTGACGTTTCTCCAACCGAAGATGTAGAGTAAATCTCTTTCTTAATCCGTCGGGCGCGTTTGGGGCGCGGAACAGAAGCATCGTCGTGTTCGTGTTCATGAAACAGAGTTTCTTCCGGTTCGATTTTCTCAATTTGTTCTGTCTCGGCAGTTCGTTCTATTTCAAGCTGTTCAACCTGTTCAAGATTACGATACTTAATTCCAAGCGCATTTAAAATATGCGAAATCAATAGTTCTTTTTTATAAGCCCTTACTTTTGTAATATTCAGGTCTTTAGCAATCTGTTGCAACTCCGGCAAAGTCTTAGATGCTAATTCTTCTTGTGTGTACATGCAATTTATATAGTATTTTTACAAAAAAAGATTCACTTTTTGACTGTGATTTTGTACATTATCATTCAAGGATAATTCTTGTTTTTAATTCCTCCTTACATTGAATCAATCAATATAAATATTGTTTAAAGTTTTAATGGCGCAAATGTACATTAATTTTTTTAAACACAAATTATTATACCGTACTTTTTACCGCAAAACAACTCTGTATTTATATATAAATAACTAATATACAGATAATTATCTGTGTAAAAAATTTTTTAAGATTTTTTTTACGGAATTAAGATTTTTCTGGAAAATATAGTTCCTGTCTTAAAAAATATCTAAAAATCCATCTGTTTTTTTAAGGTCTTGAGTCATGATTTATAAGATTTTCAAGACCGGCTGAACTGAAAAACAGCACAATTCAGGGGAAGCGCTATGAACAGTTGAACAGCGCAAAGAAAAAAGTTTTTTTCGTCATAATTTATTTGTACAGTCAAAAATATATTTTTTTGCAGACGATTTTGTAATATTGGGAAAAAATGCTGTCAATTTCAATACTCAAAAAATTCTTACACAAGGGTATATAAAAAAACAGAGACGCAAATTAATCGCATCTCTGTTATAAAAATTCTCAAATTACAATATTACATCAAGTATTAATATCAAATATGTATGTTAAATTACAAATATTTATTGCCCCTTATGTAATAATCTAATCGTTCAAAAGTCAAACAATCAACTTTGTTTGTCGATTTCGCAGGTGAAATCAAGTTTTTCGATTGCCTTTTTCAGATTTTCTTCCGTAGTTTTTTTAGGATCGTAGGTAATTTTCACAGTTTTAGCTGTCAAATCGACCTTCAAGTCCTTAACACCCTTTTCCCATGGAATGTTTTTTTCAACTTTCTGTTGACAGGCATGGCAATGCATGTTAACATTGAAAGTAACTACTTTTTTGTTTTTAGAATTTTTTTCAGCCTTGTCAGGCGAGTCCACTTTTTTAGCTTCGACCTTTCCTTTGTTGTGTTTGCAGTCGGAGTGATCGTGGTGATCCTGTGCATTAACTGTTGCACACGCAGCGATAAATATTGACGCTGCCAAAAATAACTTAAATGTTCTCATTCGTTTAAAATTTAAAATTTTTAAAAAATTAATCATTATGATATTATAAAATATAATATTCTGTTTTGTTTGTTTCAATAAACCTGCGAGCCTATTCTCAGTCTGATACCTGCATAAATTCTGCGTCCCATCAAAGGTCCCCAGATTAGCGAAGAGTCAAATCCTCTGTCAAAAGGCTTGTCAGGCATTACTATTGGATTTTTTTGCCGGTAGTCGAATATGTTTTCCACTCCTGCATAAACATCGAAATATTTGGTGTTTTTTGTAACCTGTGCAAAATATATCGGGAATGCCGGCGAAGTATTCACTTCCCGCGAGTAGCCGTTCATGCTCGGCAGCCGCGTTTTTCCGTTTAACTGAGCGGTTAAATCAAAAACCCATTTGCGAAAATTTGTCGCGTAAGAAACATTCAAAAGCGCCCTGTAACGCGAAGTCAGAGGTTTTTCGAGCAGATACGAGCTGTTTCCATCGCCTGTTGTAATTTTTGTATCGTTAAACCGGTATGCTGCAAATATTTCCATTCCTTTAAAGGGTGCAAAAGTCAAATCTGCCTGCCATGCGTTTGCATACGATTTTCCGTTCAGGTTGTAGAAAAACACTTTGTCAGGGTCTCTTTCAATGTCGATAACTGACTGGTTTATAAAATCAGTACGAAAATAGTCTATACTCAGCACAAGTTTATTTTCGTTCCATGTCGGAATATAGAACGTCAAGTTTGTGCCATAGTTCCACGCATTTTCAATATCAAGATTTTTAATTGCCGCAGCGTCAAATTCTCTCGAAGAAGCCATCAGTCCAATATTTTCGGCTATTACGCTTGGCGAGCGGTAGCCTTTTCCTGCCGAAGCCCTGAACACAACGGCGTCGGTAATGTTGTACTTGACGTTTGTACGCGGAGTAAAAAGCCAGCCGAAACGGCTGTTGTAGTCGCTCCGCGCACCGAGTATAAAAGTAAACCTGTCGAGATAAGAATATGTGTATTGCGCAAAAACTCCCGGTACAAATTCTTCTCTGTCGAGATTAATATCGGTAAGTGTATTGTACGGCAGTTTATCCTGATATGACATTTTATAACTGTCGTATAAAAAACTTGCTCCCGCAGTATATTGGTGAGAAGTATTATTGATATACGACGCAAACAGCAGATTTGAATACATTGTATTCTGCGCTCCATCGAATTTTTTCAAACCGAACTCTGAACTTTGAGTATGTCGTGTAAAACTGTTGATTATTCCCAGACTTTGCCCTTCTTTGCCGAAAGCAAAACCTGTTTTGTTATAAACATTTATGTTTGTATTTTCAATATCTGTCGTATATCTGTTCTGAACAGAAGACATTTGACCTCCGTTTCTGATTTCGTTCAGAAACTTGATTCCGGTTTTTGATTCCACACCTTTTTCTGGATTTTCGTAATACCAGCGGTTGTACAGGTTGAACAGTTTGGCTTTTGGTATATCCATAAAGCCGTCTTTATTTTCGTCATGTTCAAGCATTTCCGTTGATGCGTGCGCCAGCAGCCCCGTCCACAGTCTGTCGGGAACGACTTTTGTTGCCGCGCTGATATTGGCTTCGTAACGTCCCGTAGCGTCGGCATAAAGGTTCATGAAAAAAGGTTCGGAGTGATTTGGTTTTTTAAAATCAAGATTAATCTGTCCAGAAACCGATTCATATCCGTAAACAACCGACGAAGCGCCTTTTGAAATCTGTATTCCTTCCATCCACGAACCGGGGACATAATTCCACCCGTAGGTAGAAGCCAGTCCGCGCATTGTGGGAATATTTTCGGACATCATCTGGCTGTAAATGCCTGAAAGTCCGAGTAATTGAATTTGTTTAGCACCCGAAACGGCATCGGTAAAACCGACTGTTACCGATGCGCTGTTTTCAAAACTTTCGCCAAGGTTGCAGCAGGCAAGTTTCATTAATCCCGTTTGAGAAATTACTTCAACTTTTGCAGGCGCTATTTTTGAAAAATACGTACCCTGACGGCGGGCGACAATAACTGTTTCTTCGAGCATCAAGCCTTTTTCGACCAGTACAAAATCGGCAACTCCGTCGCCCGAAACCTTTAAACTGTCCGATACAAAACCTATAAGAGAGGCAATCAGATATTCTTCGCCTGCCGGAGCTTCAATGCTGTATTTACCTTCAACACCGGACGCTGTTCCTTTTTTTGAATCAGAAAGATAAACAATCGCTCCTTCAAGAGGCTCTTTCGCTCCCGAACTGTTGACAGTGTAAACATGACCTGTAATATTTTTAACGTTTTGAGCCTCAGCTCCAAAAACGGATAACTGTAATAATATTAAAACAAAATATATATTTTTAATCATTTTTTAATCAATTAAATTGTAAATAAACTAAATAGTAAAATTAAGTATAAAAAGACAGCAGTAAATTTGTCCGATTTTATACAAATTAAAATATTTTGAAGTCAATAAAAAGACTTCAAGGTATTCACAATCTTAATTGACAGTTCAGATATATAAGTGGCGGAGGCGGGGATTTTTGTTGCAGACATATTAACATGCCGCAACCGTCGGTCGATTTGTATTCCGATTCTTCCGATGGCAATGCAAACAGGTCGGCAACAATGTTTAACAGTTCTGTTTTTAAAACTATTCCATTAAAAGAGGCTGATACGTATCTGGTTTTACAATGACAGCAGGAATGGTCGCCGTCTGTATTTTTTTCGTGTCTGCAACATTCTTTATGAAAATTGTCGCAGCAATGCGAATCGGATTCATGGCAGCAACAGCTATTTTCGGAAATAAAAAATTCGGGTATTCCTGAATTTCCACAGCCACATTCATGAACGGCAACACCCACTGTACATGTAAGATACAGTAGTACTAAAAATGCCGATATGAACTTTTTAACCATAAAATCATCTTAAATTTCAAAGCGCAAATATAATGCTTTTTTTTTTTACCGGCAAATTTTTTTTATTTTTCGGTTTGCAAATACAGGAGATTACAAGCATTGTTTTTGCAAATGTCTGTAATTGTTTTATGTGTTTGTAACAGTTTCATTTTTCTACCACTGACTTTGAAATACTATCTATTAGTATATACTAAAACAACTCGTTTTCCAAATTCTGAATTTGTAATTGTCTGTCTCTGATGTTGTAAGGAATCTGCTAATGGCGTATCGAAAATATGATATGAATATGAACTAAATCCACTTTGTTTTGGATATATTTCAAATTTACAACCACCATAATAATCGACCGTTCTTATAATAT
>JAIROW010000138.1 GCA_031257315.1 Prevotellaceae bacterium | reverse complement strand
TTTCCATACTGTTCTGCAAGATAGCGGCGAAATCGTTCCGCGTCGTCCAGTCCGTTGTTCGCTTTCTGTATTTCGATGAGTATCTTTTTGCTGCCGCCTTCTCTTGTGCGTATCGTGGCGATAAAATCAAGTCTCAACAGCGACAGCAAAATTCGTTCTTCGTTTTCGCGCTTTATTACATGTGTCATTTCCTGCGGTTTGAAGTCTATTGCTTCAACCGTCTCTTCAAGCAGCGTACCGATGAAAAATTTTGCAGCCCTTTCATTTTCCATCAATCGTTTGAATACTACGTCATATATCGGATTTGCTATTATCATTGATTCTTTGCTGTTTTATCGTTTACGCGCTATCAGTATTCCGGCTATTACGCATACAAGCAATAATATGCTCATTACTTCAAATGCCAGCAGGTATTGATATTTGTCAGCGCCGGTGAGCGCTTTGCCTATAATTTTCATATCTGTTTCGCGATGTTCGACAATTGTCGGATTGCTGGAATACAGAAATCTGTGTTTGAAAAGTACAGAGACGGTAACGGCTATTCCTGTCAGGACTGTCATTACAGCCATCACGACCCTGAATTTATCACGCGGTTCGGGTTTGTAGGTTCTTGATGTGAGCAATATTGCAAATATAAAAAGAACGAGAATTCCTCCCACATAAATTGACAGCTGTACGGCTGCAAGAAAATGATAATCAAGGAGAAAATATAATCCGGCAGTACCTATAAGCACAAAAAGTAGAAATGTGGTGGCGCGGAGTATTCCCCTGTAAGCTACTGCCATTATTGACGACAGAACGATTATCGCTCCCAGTATGTAAAAAATAATTGTATTGGCTGAAGTTTCCATTTTATTGTCTGTTTTTTGTCATTAGCGTCGAACCTTCGCGGTTCAACTGTTTTTTTAGTTTATCTTTTGTATATACCGCATGTTCAAATGCGTTAGTCCACTGGATTGCTCCCTGAGGACAGGAAGATGTACACAATGCGCAGAATATGCAGCTGCCAAGGTCATAGACATATCGGTCAAGCGCTTTTTTATTTTTTCCCGTTTCGTCGGTCAAAACTGAGGTAACAATCTGTATTGTACCGTTCGGGCAGTTCATCATGCAAATTCCGCAGGCAGTGCATTTGTGTTCGTTGTTTTCGTTATGAGGCATAACAAGTTCTCCTCTGAAATTTTCAAAATACGTCTTTTTTCCACGATTTTCGGGGTACTGTTCGGTAATTTTGGGACGAATCATGTTGAGCATCGTTATATACATTCCGCTGCAAAGCATGTGAAGTCCCTTCGCTATATTTACTGTATATTTTATAAATTCATTCATGACAATCTATCATTCAATAATTCCATAATTAAAACACCACAATCAACGACATAAGTATTATGTTTATCAGGCAAATCGGCATAAGTATTTTCCATTCAAAATTCAGCAGCTGGTCGATGCGGAGACGCGGAAACGACCATCGCACCCACAAGGCAATAAATACGCATGCAAACGTTTTGCCAAAAAACCATATAAACGACGGGATACAGTCCATTATATAATTGAATCCGTCCCAGCCCGACACGTGCAGAGGCATCCATCCGCCAAAAAACATCACGGCTGCAATAGCGGCAACGATAAACATGTTGAGATATTCTGCCAGATAGTAAAATCCGAACTGTATGCCCGAATATTCGGTATGATAGCCGGCAGTGAGTTCCGATTCGGCTTCGGGCAAATCGAACGGTCCACGGTTTGTTTCTGCGTGTCCGGCAATAATATAGGTAAAAAATGCTATTATCGCCGGCACGTGTCCCCTGAATATAAACCACATTTCGGACTGCTGTTCCACTATTTCGGAAATTTTCATCGTTCCCGATAAAATTACAACCGCAAGAAGCGAAAGTCCGGCAGAAATCTCGTAGCTGATAAGCTGCGCTCCGCTGCGCATGGCTCCAATCATCGTATATTTGCTGTTGCTTGACCAGCCCGCCAGCAGGATACCGATTACGCCCAGCGACGAAACGGCAATAAGGTAAAAAACTCCCATGTTAAAGTCAATTGCATGTAAATTTTTTGCAAACGGCAACGCTGCAAAAGTACACATTGAAGCAATGATTACGATAAACGGCGCGACCCGAAACAGAAAACGGTCGTTGTGGTCGAGCCGTATCAGTTCCTTGAACAGAATTTTGATCATGTCGGCAACAGTCTGAAATACGCCCCATTTGCCCGTGCGGGACGGTCCTATACGACATTGAAAGGCGGCGCATATTTTACGTTCTGCATATATAAGTGTCAGAGCCAGAACGGCATAAGCTCCTATCAGCGCCAGCCCTGCCAGTATAAGTTCTGCAAGTGTTGCAAACGTATCGTTCAGGAACAGGTGAAGTATGCTGTCTATTCCGTCGGTTATATCTTTAAAACTGTACATTTGTTATATTGGTATAAATTATAAAACAGTTACACATATTGTTTTTTATTTTATCTGTCAATACATGGAATTACATAATCGAGTGATGCGCCAATCATTATAAGGTCGGCGATTTTATGGCGCGGCACAATTTCTTTAAGCGCGTTGACCAGAACCAGCGAAGGCGAACGGAATTTTACTCTGTACGGAGTTTTGCCGCCTTCGCTTGCGATGTGTACGCCAAACTGTCCGCGTGCATTTTCCACGCGCTGTATAAATTCGCCTTTCGGCAAACGTATAATCGCTCCCGTTTTTGCGGCAAATGCGCCTTCGGGAATGTTGTCTATCAGTTGCTCGATTATTCGCAGCGACTGTTCAATTTCGTCCAGACGGATAATATATCTGTCGAAAGTATCTCCGCCGGTACGCAAAACTTCGTCAAAATCAACTTTGTCATAAGCAGAATACGGTTTGATTTTTCTGAGGTCATTACTCCAACCCGACGCGCGGCTGCTCGGACCCGTTGCTCCTGTCGTTATGGCTCTTTCTTTCGACAGGTAGCCGATTTTTTTCATTCGTCCTGTGGCAATCGGATTTCCCGTAAACAGTATATGATGTTCTTTCAGCATTTTACGCATGTACGGGATAAATTCCTTTACGCGCCTTATAAAGTTCGGATTAATGTCGCGGGCAATTCCGCCGATTATATTGTAGTTCGGCATAAGCCGTCCGCCGGCGGTTTCCTCAAAAATGTCCATTATTTTTTCGCGGTCGCGCATTCCATAGACAAAAGCCGTTATCGATCCCATATCCATGCACATGCAGCCCCAGCCCAGCAGGTGTGAAGCAATTCGGGTAAGTTCGTCGATAATTGTGCGCACATATTGCGCTCGTGGGGGAACTTCCAGTCCGAGAGCTTTTTCGCAGCACAGGCAGACGGCGTGCCGGTTCATTGTCCCCGACAGATAGTCGAGCCTGTCAACAAGATGAAGAATTTGCGGATAGGTATAGCTTTCGCACAGTTTTTCTATGCCGCGATGTATGTAGCCGAAATTCGGGTCTATATTTTTAACTTCTTCGCCTTCAATTGATACTCTCAGATGCAAAACGCCGTGCATCGCAGGGTGTTGAGGTCCAAAGTTGACTACATATTCGTTGCTGTCGAACAGACTGCGAGTAACGTCTTCTTCATGACCTTCGTGCATGTAAACCGAGTGGCTGGTTTCCATATCGGGAATCAGTTCGTTATGAACGGGAATCGAGTTGCTTTCAAAATCATAATCTTTGCGTAACGGATAGCCGTTCCAGTCTGTTCTGAGAAAAATGCGCCGCAGGTCGGGGTGATTTATAAATATTATTCCAAAAAAATCATAAACTTCGCGTTCATAAACGTTTGCCGATTCCCAGATTTCGCATACAGAATCGAGTTCGTTTTTTTCTCTGCTGCCGGTACGTGTTTTCACCGCAGTTAAGCGGGCTGGATTTTCGGTCTGCGACAGGTAATATATAACGCCAAAACCTTCGTCGCCGTAATCCATTCCCACAATATCGAAAAGAAAATCATATTTTTCTTCGTAACGGAGAATTTTCGCCAGTTCGAGAACTTTTTCGGGCGCAACCGTTACAGTCGTTCTGTCGTCTTCGTTTTCAACCGAAACATATTCCAGCGTCGAGAGTCTTTTTTCAAGTGTTTCCATACTGCTGTTATTTTTATTTTTCGGATTTATGTTTGACAGATTTTTCGGAAAGTGCAAAAAAATTCTGTACTTTAATTTTGCGCGACAGTTGCATCATTCCGTAAAGCATTGCTTCGGGACGCGGCGGACACCCCGGTACGTAAACGTCAACCGGAATAATTTCGTCAACGCCTTTCAGTACATGGTATGATTTTTTAAACGGTCCACCTCCTATTGCGCAGCTTCCTACTGCTATTACGTATTTTGGTTCAGCCATCTGGTCGTAAAGACGTTTAAGTACCGGCGCCATTTTATGGACAATTGTGCCGCATACGAAAATAACGTCAGCCTGACGCGGACTGTTTCGGGTAACTTCCCAGCCGAAACGCGCAAAATCGGCGCGGGCAGCGCCAACGCACATAAACTCTATGCCACAGCAACTTGTGGCAAATGTGAGAGGCCATACCGAATTTGAACGTCCCCAGTTGATTATATCGCTGAATGTGCCGACAAAAACGTTTACTCCATTCTCTTTCAGCTCGTTGACATAATTTTCGAGATATTCGTTATCATTGAAGTCTTCATACTTCATGTTGCGGATACGTATGTCTTTTACTTCCATTTCAAAGCTCCTTTTTTCCATGCATAAACAAGTCCCAAAGTCAGTATGAGAACAAAAAATCCCAGACAGATCAGTCCGTTAATTCCTGTTTCGCGCAGCGTTACAGCCCATGGGAAAAGCAATACTGTTTCCATGTCAAATACAAGATACAGAATGGCAAACAGATAGTATCCCACGCGAAACTGCATCCACGAAGTTCCGCGTGTAGGAATACCACATTCGTAAGCCTGTCCTTTAAGTTTGTTGGACGAATGAGGCGCAAGAAATTTTGCGAGCAGCAGGGCTATTCCTACAAGAAACATTGCCGACAGAATGGCAACGACAAACATGGCAGAATTATTCATATATATCTAAAAACACAAGTTTATTTTAATAAAAAACAAACAGCAAAATTACATAAAAATTACGGAACAGCGAAATGAACTTTTAGCGAAGTTCATTTTTACTTCCGGTTTTTACGCACACAATACAGATATTTGTACATGTTATATCTGTAATATATTATATACAAACAGTTTATGATTTTGTTGGCAATAATCACATTATTGCATGAGCCTCGTCTTTTATTTTTTTTATTGCTTCGGAAATAAGCGGATTTCCTTCTTCCGCAAGTTTATTTATTATCCTGTTGGCAAGTTCTATCGACGAGTAAACCGGATTTGTTTCTTTTGCCAGATCGTTTACAAGCATGGCAATTTTTTCTTTTGTTTCCTTTACAAGCGCCCACGTATCGTTACTTACATAAAGCTGCTGCGAAAGATTGTGTTCATATTCAAAACGAATCTGTTTCAGTATTGCCAGATGCAGGTCGGAGTTTGTCTGCGCCTGATTTTTAAGTTTTAACAGCAATACTTCCGGCGATATACGTTCCAGAAACAGTATCAGTCTCTCGTAAGCCTGAAGCCTGACGGTAACTGTTATGCTTTTTGAAGATTTCAGCAGTTCCACATTTCTGCGTCTCTCGTCCGACAGCAGGATTCTGTTAAGAATCATATATGAGGACGCTGCTGTCAGAACGCAGAACGCAATGATTACAAGAATATTATTATCCATTATTACATTAATTTGCCTGTTTTTTATAAAAACTGTTTACATTTTTTCCGGCGATTCTATACCCAGCATCAACATTCCTTTTTTTATGATTTCAGCCACCTGAAACGACAGTGCAAGACGCACGTTTCTGACTGCCGCATTTTCTTCTTTCAGAACGGGACAGTCGTGGTAAAACTGGTTGTATTCCTTCGCTAAATCGTATATATAATTGGCAATCAGCGCCGGAGAAAGGTTTTCGCCGGCAGCCACGACGGTTTCCGGAAAAATTTCAATGAGTTTAATCAGTTCTGTTTCTCTGTTCGACAGTGCGGTTTCCGTATCAACAGTTACAGATGAATTATTTTTACGCAGGATTGATTTTATCCTCGCATGAGTATATTGAATAAACGAAGCCGTATTTCCGTTAAAATCAATAGATTCTTTCGGGTCGAAAAGCATGGTTTTTTTAGGATCGACTTTAAGAATGAAATATTTAAGAGCGCCAAGTCCAATCATTTTTACTGTATTTTCCGCTTCGTCGGGCGTCATTTCATCAAGTTTTCCCAGCTCTTCCGATACTTCCTTTGCAGTTTCAATCATTTCCGCAATAAGGTCGTCGGCGTCCACAACGGTTCCCTCCCGCGACTTCATTTTCCCTTCCGGCAATTCGACCATTCCGTATGAAAGGTGATAAATATTGTCAGACCAGTCATATCCAAGTTTTTTGAGAATAAGTTTCAGAACCTGAAAATGATAATTCTGTTCATTTCCAACCACATAAATCAATTTGTCGAATTTGTATTCATTATAACGCTGTTCGGCGGTTCCAAGGTCTTGCGTCATATATACGGTTGTACCGTCGCTTCGCAGAAGTAATTTTCGGTCAAGACCGTCGGCGCTCAAATCTATCCATACCGAACTGTCGTCTTTTCTGTAAAAAATACCTTTTGCCAGCCCTTCTTCCACAATTTTTTTACCCAGAATCCAGGTATTGGATTCATAGTAAATTTTGTCGAACGATATATCGAGTTTGGCGTAAGTTTCGTCAAAACCTGCATATACCCAGCAGTTCATTGTTTCCCAGAGCTTTATTGTTTCAGGATCTTTTGCTTCCCATTTGCGCAGCATTTCGCGGGCTTCGTTAAATATTGGAGCTTCCGTTTCGGCTTTCGACTGTTCCATTCCGCTGGATACCAGTTCTTTAACCTGCGCCTTATATTCCTTGTCGTATTTCACGTAATAATCGCCAACCAGATGATCGCCTTTTTTTCCCGAACTTTCGGGAGTTTCTCCGTTGCCGAATTTTTGCCATGCAATCATCGACTTACAGATGTGAATACCTCTGTCGTTCACCAGATTAACTTTTGTAACTTCGTATCCGCAGGCTTCGAGAATTTTTGCTACCGACCAGCCGAGCAAATTGTTGCGTATATGCCCCAAATGCAGAGGTTTATTGGTATTTGGCGACGAATATTCGAGCATTATGCGTTTGCCGGTAGCAGGCAAAAAACCGAATTTTTCGTTTTTAATATGAGCTGACAGCCTGTCGAGCCAGAAAGACGGTTTTAGTTTAATATTTAAAAATCCTTTAACAATATTTGTACTTTCGATAATATCAAGCTGTTTGACAAGATTTTCGCCTATTTCCCGCGCTGTCTGTTCCGGCGATTTTTTACTGAATTTGACAAACGGAAACGTTACCAGCGTATAGTCTCCTTCAAATTCCCTGCGCGTTTTTTGAACCTGCGTCAAACTGTCTGTATTTTCCTGTCCGTACAGTTTTTTAACCGTATCAATTATTCCCGTTCTGATAATGTTTTCCGTAGTCATGTATTTTAATTTTTTGCAGCATTAATAATCCAGTTTTTCACATCTTCGGGAGAAGGGTTTTTCAATCCCATTTTCTTTTTTTTGTTAATACCGCACAAATCGTTGAAAAGTTTTCCCGGATTGGCGTCGGCAAGCGATTTAACTGTCTGATAACCCGACTTTTGAATGACAGGTATCCATTCTTCGGGGATACCTGTTCCGACGTATGCCTCGACTTTATCGGCGGCAACGTTTTTTTCGGGACGCATCTGGGGGAAAAACAGTACGTCCTGAATTGAAGCCGCGCCGGTCATCATCATCGTAAGCCGGTCAATACCAATGCCCATGCCCGACGTTGGCGGCATACCGTATTCCAAAGCTCTCACAAAGTCCATGTCGATAAACATTGCCTCGTCGTC
This sequence comes from Prevotellaceae bacterium, assembly GCA_031257315.1. GTDB lineage: Bacteria > Bacteroidota > Bacteroidia > Bacteroidales > UBA932 > JAIRLF01. The sequence goes on along the minus strand of JAIROW010000138.1, from coordinate 6,053 downwards.
GCCTTTTTCTTTCAGTTTTGCCTGCTCTTTAAACCTTTCGAGCTGGTCAACCGGATCGTTCAGTTCTGAATAGGCATTGCAGATTTCTTTTCCTGCAACAAACAGTTCAAAACGTTCGGTCAAAGACGGATTTTCTCTGTGTTTTTTTGTCAGCGGCGACAGTTCTATCGGATAATCAGTGATAAAAGTGGGCTGAATTAAGTGCTGTTCACATTTTTCGCCAAATATTGCATCTATCAGTTTTCCCTTACCCATTGTACTGTCAGTTTCAATACCAAGTTCTTTGCATACGTTCAGAAGTTGCTTTTCGTCCATTTCCGAAACGTCCGTTCCGGCGTATTCTTTAATAGCTTCGAGCATTGGCAGACGGCGATACGGACCTTTAAATTCCACAGTATTTCCGTCTATGTTGACCTGCGTTTTTCCGTTTACTTCGTTTGCTATTTTTTCAAAAAGCTGCTCGGTAAAGTTCATCATCCATCGGTAATCTTTGTATGCCACATAAATTTCAAGACATGTAAATTCCGGATTATGAGTGCGATCCATGCCTTCGTTGCGAAAATTGCGCGAAAATTCGTAAACGCCTGAAAACCCGCCGACAATAAGCCGTTTCAGATAAAGTTCATTGGCAATACGCAGATACAGAGGAATATCCAGCGCATTATGATGTGTTATGAACGGTCGGGCAGCAGCTCCGCCCGGAATTGACTGTAAAACAGGAGTATCGACTTCGAGATAGTTTCTGTCGTTGAAAAACTTCCGCATTGTGTTGATTATTCCTGCGCGTTTTACAAAAACGTCTTTAACTTGCGGATTTACAATCAAATCGACATAACGCATCCTGTATCGCTGTTCGGGGTCGGTAAAAGCGTCAAATACCTGACCTTCCTTTTCTTTCACTATTGGCAGTACTTTCAGCGATTTTGCAAGAATTTTCAGTTCTTTTGCATGAATTGACAGTTCTCCCATTTGAGTTATAAATGCAAAACCTTTGATTCCGACAATGTCGCCAATGTCGAGAAGTCGTTTAAAAACGGTATTATACATTGTTTTATCATCGCCAGCGCAAATATCGTCGCGTTTCAGATAAACCTGAATGCGAGCATGTTCATCTTGCAGTTCAAAAAATGAAGCGCTACCCATTATCCGTCTCGCCATTATTCGCCCTGCAATACTGATATTCTGAAAATTATTTTCGTCGGGACTGTAATTTTCTGCTATTTCTTTTGTCGTGCAATTAACTTCAAATTCTTCGGCGGGATATGCCTTAATATTAAGCCTTTCCAGTTCTGCAAGCGAATTGCGCCTGATAATTTCCTGTTCACTAAAATCCTGATTCATAACGTATCTTACATTTTAAAATAATTTGCAAAGATACAAAAAAAAACGGTCAGGACAATTTGCGCAGCATGTACGGGTCAAACCTGTCAAATTATAACGCAAAATATTGCGACAATAAACATGGATAATAGAGTTTATCTAAATTTGCCGTCTCCACTGTCTGAAAACCAGTATTTTAATGTTCTGAATGATGTAAAATTCTTTTTCGGGGTAATGGAATTTACCCATTATTTACTGTTTATCAAGGTGATACGACAAGGTGCGAAACATTAGTTATTTTCTATTACGCCTGTTTTGGGAATGATATGAATAAGAAATCTTTGATTATTTCTCTCGTAACTGTCGCGCATTGAACCGCCTGTGCCGCTGCCGGAAATCAAAACTTCGCAGTTTTTACCAAAGTCAATACCTGAATTTTGCCAAAAACGGCTCAACGCCAATGCCCTTTCATAACTCAATTCGTAGTTTTGGGTATAATTGTCTTTACTCGCCTGCCCTTCAATGATTAAAAGATATTGAATTTCGGGATTTGTTTTTGTTACTTCATCTATCTGATTTTTAACGGCTCGCCCTGCTTTTTGAAGCGCTTGCAATGTGTTATAATCAATGTTAGATATGTCAGATTTTCCTGTCGGAAAATTTACTCTAATTTTCAAAATATGTTTTTTATAATCGGGATTGTATTCAAAATAAGCGCTGTCGATATTGTTGAGCGACTTTTTAATTTCTTCAATCTTTTCAAACTCTTCGAGTTTTAATGCCTGTGCGCTGATTTTTTTATGCAACAACGCAATTACCAGCACAAAAAGTACCAGCATTACGAAAAACAGCGAAGTCATCAAGTCGCTGTAACTTGTCCAGAAAAAGGATTCTTTTTTGTGTTTGCTCATTGTCAGAATTTATTTGGAAAATAACTTAATTACATCTATCCCTACATAAATAAACACTGCCACAGCAATAATTTTGCAAGTGATATTTACAAATTTCTTTGTGCCTTTCTTTAAGTTCCACTTTTTGCAGACAATTTCTGGCAAAGCAAGGAAAATAAAAAGGGCGAGAATAAGTTTGATAATGATAGCCATATTATTCTTTTAATAATGTTACTTTTATATTTTGAATAATGGTATTTTCGTATCTTGTGTTAATATTGTTTTTATTTTTTCCCATCTATTTTTAATGCAATTTTTAGAAAAGAAACCGATTATCATACCTATAAGTATTGACCCCAATATTTTACTCGTTTTGGACAACTCTTTGAGAAAAACGATACCAATAGAATAAGAATGGTTATCGGATAAATCCTCAACAAATAAAACAGGTGTAAAATGTTGTGAAACAACGTGTCCTGTCATTAGGATTGAAATTTTATTCCCACTTGCAAGTTGCTTATAAACAGGTGTTTCTGTAAGTTTAGAGGTATCTGTTCCACATATTATTTGATAAAATTGTCTGGCATTATAATTGTTTTTCAATCGGAATCTATAATCTTTATTTGGCGTGTTTTTAAAAGTCAAATTAGATATCAAGTTTTTTTCGTGCAAACGATTTTTAGAATAAAAGTGTAAGGGATTTTCGCAATTATGGTTGGATAGTTCCAATTTGACAGTTGTTTCGTTTAAAGCATCAATAAATTTATATCTTTCGGGGAATATCTTTTCAATTCCTTCTTTGATTGATATAAAATTTGCAGGTTTGCTTATATTGCTAAATCCTATCATATTGAAATGAACACTTTTTTTATCCAACCTGTCTAAAACTGCTTTTATAGAATCTGGATTATTATCTGTTGAGTTTTTGCTATCGTGAATAAAATCGCTTAAAAAAACCAATGTATTTTTATCTTTTTGAAATGGATTATCCTTGTCGTTTACTTTGCTTTCAAGAAAATCAAACAGGATTTTAAAATTGGTTTCATCGCCTTTAAAATTTACAGAATTGATTACACCAAATGCTTCTTTTAAATTAACATCATTAAATTGTTTATCAATAGTTAGAAATTTGGGATTTGTATCAAATTGAATTATAGAGAACTTTGATTTAGAATTTTGCATATCAATCAGTACAGAATACAAGCGTATGCGTAATAATTCGGACAAAGATATTTGTTGTGTTGGTAATCTGTCTAAATCTGCCCCCAAAGCAGAATTTTTAATTTTATCGATAAGATTATTTAATTCGTTTTTCTGTTTGTTGTTTATATCAATTTTAGTATTTGTAGATTGGGATACATCCAATACAAAAAAGATTTTTTGATATACAATATCATTTCCCGCTAAATCAGTTATTTGCATATCATTAGTATTGCAAATATCATCCAGTATTGCAGTCCAAATTTTGTTTGGCTCGTAATCATATTGACAACAAAATTCATCAGACACAGAAAGGAAAATGCCAAAGATTGTTACAATTAAAGCAATCATTTCTGTTTGTTTCTTGTCGAATTTATTGATATAACAGATTATAGCAATTCCAAGAAAAATAAATAATATATACCCAAACCACCAACCCATTTTACCCGAATATTATAGAAATTAAATAAGTAAAACCACTTAAAATCAACACACCAAAACCAGCAATAACTGTAATTTTGAGCCAATTTGGTATTGAAAAAACAATTGTATTTCCGCCTGTTTCTTTTGCTGTCGCCCATTTTTCGAGTTTGTTTGCCAAATCTCTTATCTCTCGCGTTTGATTATTTGTTTCGGCTTTGAATGCTTTTACCGCTTTTTGCACCTCGCCAAGTTCGGAAAGGGCTTTGACTATTTTATCTAAATCGCCAGCGCTTCCGGTTAATGCTTTGTTTTGAGCTTCAATGAAAGCGCCTAACTCCTGCCGTTTGCCTTCAATGTCGGTTTTTATTTCGATAAAAACTTTTTCAATCGTTTTGTTGTATTTATCTACAACTGCTTTCAATGTACGATTTGCTTCATCGTAATTCTCTGCCAGCCAATGCTCGTGTTTGGAATAGAATTGACTTGCTTTTTCGATAAATTGAGTGCGATTTTCGTAGTCGTCCAATTTCGTATTCAATGCTCGTACATTTGCAAGATATTGATTACAGTCATTCAGATATGTTGCCAAAGTAGCAATTTCTCCTGTACTTTTTTGAAGCACTTTATGTAGTTTTAAAATTTGCTCGGTTGGGGCTTTCTTGCTTATTTCTTCTGCCTTATCAAGCAATTTCACCTGCATTTTGTAAGATTCATTGACCTTTTCGAGTGCAGTGTCAAGACTTCCTGTGTTTTCGGCAAATTTAGAATTAAAATTGTTCAAGTTCTCTGTCATTTCGCGGATTGCACCCACGACATTGTCTGAAAGCGTTGGCAAGAGTTTTGCCTGAATCCAACTTAAAAATATGTGCTTGTCGCTTTCTAACTGCGATTTGGCGATTTTGAATATGTTTGAAGCCCAAGTAGTGAGAATTATACCGAAGAAACTTGCTATCATTGCTATTGCCACACCGCCAAGTAGGGTTTCCACGCCGTTGCCTTTGGGTATTGCGCCAAATAAATTCATAACCCACATTATAAACCACGTTGGCTCTGTGCCGAGCAAGTTATTAAGTTCGCCGCTAAAAACTAAAAAAACAACGCCGATTATAATGCCAAGCATTGTGCCTGCCAAACCAAGATATAGCGGTACAGGTATTTGCGTGTTAATTTCTTCTTCTTTGGCATCGCAGTTCCTATCAACAATGTCTTTCATCAAATGAAAATCGCTGACGGTCTTGTTGTTTTTCAGATAGTCGTTGATAGAGCCGACAATGGTTTGAATAGTTGGTTTATCCCAATTGACGGAAATACCCGGATCTTTCACGTATTCCGAATTACAGAGTGTATATTTATCATTTTCTGGAGGAAAAGTATTCTTAAAACTGTTAATTTTACGTATTGTAGAAATGAAACTTTTTGATTGAATGATTAAAATAATCACAATAATTGCAATGATAATCGTGTAGTGCATGGTTTATTCAAATTTGATTTTAGCGGGCGTGATTACAACCCAGTTATTACCCTCTTTTCTTACTTTACCCGCTTGGGTAGTGATTATTTGCGTATTACCTATACCGTTTGTGGTATCAATTTCGCAAATACGTTCAAACCAATTTGGGTTGCCGACTTGACCAATACACTCAAACTTGCCTTCGTTTTCATTCACATCATAAACCCTGAAATTTGCATCTAAGGAGCTTGTCAACGGTCCTGTGAGTGTTTTGTCGTATTTTGAGGCAAAATACAAACTGCTGTCTTGTGACGGGTTATTGTTTGCTTGTTGAGGCACGTTATTGGTTTGTTGCGGTGTCTGTTGGTTCGGATTGGTTTGATTACCATTCCTTACTGTTATCTCTTCGTTATTTTGGGTATGTTGGATTTTCAATCTCCCTATATTTTCCTTCAAAACTCTTATCTCTTCGTTATTTTTGATAAGTTCGGTTTCCAAATTCTCTACTTTTTTCCTCAAATCGCTCTCGGTTTGTGAATCAGACTCTTCAATACCAACCCCAACTATATATCAAGCGCTAATCAGATAATAATCAAGAACCAAGGTGTTGCCGGCGATTCTGCAATACATTATTTTTTGCGAATATCTCTTTGAATCGTTTTAGCAATATCTGTTAAATCAACATTGTCCCACTTTTCAGCCATCAATGATGTTATCAAAGCATTATCGTCTTGCAAATTATCATATCTTGCTTTTCTGTCATTGATTTT
>JAIROW010000129.1 GCA_031257315.1 Prevotellaceae bacterium | reverse complement strand
GCCGATTGTTCCCGAATTTGATTATCTGATTATTGACGAAAGCAGTAAAACCACTTTCCAAGAATTTCTTGTGCCTGCCTTATATGCAAAAAAGTGGATTTTGGCGGGCGATGTAATGCAACTCTCGCCATTTACCGACAGGGAAGAAATTGTATCAAATATTAGTCAGTTGCAAATTGAAAATAAACCATTGAAATTTGAATTGCAGCAAGCCGTTTTCTATCTTCAAAAGTTAAAAACTTGTTTGCACGGACGATATAATAAATTTGTACTTTCTGTAAGTTTGGATATTTTCAATTTTATGGTTTTGGAACTTTCTCACGGAAGATACAGCGATTTTCAGGGAAAAACTATTTTTGCAGTAACAAACGAAGGGAAAAACGTTGACAGTGAAATTCTTTACAAGCGCAATATAAATACAGTTAATAAGTTGGAATTGTCGGCTGCCGATATAATTCTTATTGATGAAAGTATATTGAAACAATACATTCATTTGATACCTGAAAGCCACGTTGTATTACGAGGCTCAAAATGGTTGGAATCCGAACACGCTTTTTCTCACAATGCCTATCAACAAAGGCATAAGTTCAAATATAAAGAGCGAAATCACGAGTTTGACAACAGCATTGAAATTGCCGAAGAAATCAATAAATATTTTGGGGAAAAGAATTGGGCGGAAGAAATTGCGTGGCGAGTTGATAGAGAACACCAATTAAGATTGTCAGCGAAAAATAAAATCAAAGACAGTTACAGTAAAACCATAGACGATTTATTACCTAAATCCATTAAAAAAGAGGCTGTTGAAGAACAAATCAATCAAATTGCGTCAATGGCGTTTCCTTCGATTCTCGAATCGTTGGTACACGGAATAAAAGGCAGAAAAGTGAAAGTTGAATCAACTATATCAGAGGGATTTAACACTTATGACCTCGACAGCAGGCGCACGACACTTGTATATCAGCACCGTATGCACCCCGAAATTTCACTCTTTCCAAGAACGCAATTTTACAAAGAAAACAAAGCATTGAAAGACCTTGAAACGCCGCAACCCATTGAAACAATGCGAGATTGGGATTATGATTATTACGGTAAAAGAAGTGTTTGGATTGATGTTGCAGGAAATACGGTTAGAAATTACAATGATAAAGAAGTTGATGTATTGATTTTTCATTTACAAAGATTTATCGAATTTGCAAAAAACAATCCACAACCTGAAAACAATAAGGAATGGACAGTTGCCTGCCTTACCTTTTACAGAGGACAGGAAACAAAAATCAGAGAAAAATTGCAGTCGCTTACACACAACGAAAATGCCTATTCAAGTTTTACGGTTTCAGAGGGAAAATATAAAATCAATATCAAACTGCATACGGTTGATAAATTTCAGGGACACGAGGCGGATATTGTTTTTCTCTCGATGGTGCAAACCAAGCGGGACGGTTTTATGGACAATCCAAACCGTTTGAACGTGGCTGTAACGAGGGCAAAGTTTCAGTTGGTAATTATCGGCAATTACAACTATTTCAAAAACAGTTCTCAATCGGAAGATTTGAGAGCATTAGCAGAAAATACTTTTAAACAGAGATAATTTATGAAAGTAACATTAACGAAAAATATTGATTTGCAGGTTGCTACCGTCTATCTTACATTTGAGAAAGATACGGAACGCCCAGACATTCAAAAGTACCTGAACGGCGAGCATTTCGACAACGAAATAATCGAAAAGCGAGTGCTTGATTACTTGCGAAGTATTGGAATTTTAGATGAAAATTATCAACCGACTTCCTACGGAAACTTCGTTAAAAAATCGGGACTTTTGAAAGTCCGAGAAGAAGGCAAGTATCAAATATGGTTTACACAAAACGATACTTTCTTTGGCAACAAAATTTTCTATTTCAAAAGAATACAACCGAATAATGATGTCGTCAATGAAATAAATATTCGACTTGACAAGAGCGAACATTTTTATTTGCCGACAACCCAAAACAAATTCGCAAAACTCAAATTAGTGCATAACGGCGATTATTTCGGACAAAAAAATCAACGGCAAGACAGAATTGTGCTGTTTTGGATTTGGCAGGACACAGCGCAGTCTGCATTTCGCTTTGAAGGTAAATTAGGCAATAACAACACAGAAATCGGCAAAGAATATATACCCTGTCAAATTGATTTAGACGAAAAGATACAGGAAATTTTGCCGAATTGGGAGACGCGAAGCAAGCGTTATAAAATCTTTTTTAAAGAAACGGACGAAGCAAGCCGACTTTCTTTTGAGGGTAATATCGTTGATTATAAATGGTATAACTTCAATGTTCGTATTGAAAAACTTCCTTTGATGCCATACAATGCCGATGATGCTAAACAGTGGCGTAATTGGTTGGTTGAAGAAAGCGTCAAAAAGGATTATTTAAGTCCTGCCGATTTTGAGAGTTTGGTAATTGAAACCAACGAAAAAGAGGCGTTTCAATCCTATGCAAGCCATTTGAAAAACATTGACGCAAAAGCATTTAGTGATACAATAAAGAACAATGTCATTGCATTTTGGCACTTGAACGCCCCAATGGATTTAAACCCTCTAAATAATCAAAATGATGGAAAATAAGATACAACCAATTTCAAAGTCGCAAGTAATTGATTATAGCGACCAACCATTGCAGAACTTTTGGCGACAAAAAGCAGATAAAACCTTGTCCGCAAAAAGCCATAGAGAACAGATTACAGAAATATTACAATCTGCAACAGAAGGCATTGTTTGCGTACAAACAGAGGCTTTAACTGACAAATACCTGATAAAACAAATTTTCGACACTTCACAAGGTAGAAAAGTAAAAATCTACATTCTTGTAAATGAATATTCAGAAGAATTAAACCAACTGAATGAAATTTGCCTTATTCGTTTCGGCGGACTTAAAAATATCGGCACTTTCGTTTTGGCAAATCCAAACTCGAAGACTCCAAACGGTATTTTCTTTGGCGGACAACTTACCGAACAGAGTATTGCCGTTTCCGAACATATTTCAAGAGAACTTGAAATGCAGGAAATTACAGAATTGTTCCGTCATTTTTGCTTTCACTTTTGGAAAACTGCCAAAAAGGAAATTATAGAAAAAGGCAAGCCGACCGATGTTGTTTCAAAGCCGCTTGATATTTTCCACGATGTAAATGCTTTTGACGGCAAAGATTTTGTATATGGTACTTTGTTTGATTTTGTCGAAACGGCAAAACGCAGCGAAATGTCGGGTAAATTCATTGTGCCACTTAACCAAGAAACCCAAATTCCGACATTGATAAACCCAAATTCCGAAGTGGATTTACAAGATAATAAAATGTCCGAATTGCTGCCTTTTGCTGATTTTGATAAAAAACAACCTGAATTAAAAGATGACGGCGTTTCAGTTAAAAGAAAGTACAGTTGGCAAAATGTACCGTTCTATTTGCCTGACGGGAGCAAAGAAAATTCTCTTTATGAAAAGTGGCAGCAAGAGCAAAAGAAGATTATAAATCATTTAGATATGATTATTGGGAAAATAGACACAGCAAGAAAAAAGAAAGGACTGTCTAATATGTTTTCAAAAATTATTTTTAAAAGAAATCCAAAACTGAATGAGTTTGAGAATGAAATAGACGGATTTAAACAAATTGTTTATTCTGAGCTGACAGAGATGAAATTGCAAGAAAAAATCAAATCTATCAATGAAATACATAAACAAATTGATGAGAAAATTAGCGAAATAGACCAAGAGGATAAAAATGTTCAACTTGACGAGGAAATTGAAAACTTGAAGGTTCAAATTTCTGAACAGCAAACAGCATTAAAGAATAAGCAAAGCGAGTTAGATACAAAGAAACAGGAAAACGAGCAGAAACTCATTGATTTTTGCACAGCAAACGAAGTAGAAAAAGACAAGTTGTATAAACTCAAAAATCAGTGGGAACAAGAGGCGAAGAATAAGAAGGACAAAGAAAAATCAGAACTTGCAAATCAAAAATTATCTGAACTGCAACAAATTCAAAAAGATGTTTTTCTGCAAAAGTGCATTGATGACAAATATAAAATTGAGCAGGAAATAAAACGATTGGAAAACGCAGTTAAGAATAAAGAGCAGGAAAAGAACAAACAGTTGCAACAGTCTGTTTCGTCTTCTTCTTTGGATTATGTTGTCGGTAACAAAAACCAATCAAAGCAAGGCAGTAATCAAAAAACGTTGCTCGAAGTTCCGAATTTGCCTCAACTTCCAAAAATTGGAAAACTGTATCAATTAAACAGTCAGCCCTATTTGGCAATAGAGTTTTGGGAACAATACGAACAAGGCAAAGCCGAAGCCGACAGACTGAAAGCAAAATTATGTGTAATCAAATAAAAATCAATAAAATATGGCAGAACAAAGAATAGTAATTACAATAGACGAAAACGGCAAAATAAATGCCGCTACCGAAGGCATAAAAGGCGAAATGTGCCTTACGGAATTGCAGGAGTTGTTGGGTGAAATGGGGAACATACAATCTGTTTCCAAAACCGACGAATTTTATCAGGCAAACGAATTGAAAACACCTAACATTCTAAAAAATAAAAAGTTATGAGTTGTGTCGTAAAAACAGTAACACCGTTTATCAATCAGGAATTGCTTTTGCAGGCGCTTGACAAAGTCGGCTGCAAATATACATTGCAAGGCAACGAAATTCTTATAGACAGAATAGATTACTTTGGTAATCAAAAGTTTGTATTTGCAGGTGGGCGATATATTTTTCAACACGACCGCGACCAATACGGTTTGAGGAATTTCGGCTCACAAGCGAGCAAAGATATTAGCCATTTTCTTGAAAGCATTGAAAAAGAGTATAACACACTTTATCAAAATAAGCTGGAAGAATTGGAATGCCAACGATTAGAGGCAGAGCGTATTCGTTTAGAGCAGGAACGGCAGGCATTTGTCGAAAAACAAAAGTCAAGCATCATTGCCAAAGCAAAGGAAATGGGCTATTCCATAAAAGAAGAACGGGTGAAAGAAAAAATAAAGTTGGTATTGGTTAGGAATACGTATTAGCAGAATTAATCCCCCAATATCAATCATACAAATCACATAAATCATTATAAAATCACAGTTCGGACAAATGAACATTGCCCACATAGAAGAACATAGTTTTATTTATGGTCCCGGTTGCCGTTTCGTAATTTGGGTGCAGGGCTGTTCTATCCGTTGCAAGGGCTGTTGGAATCGTGAAATGTGGAGTTTTGAAGATAGTATCATTTTGTCTGTCAATGAATTGATTGCAAAAATTGCAGACGAAAACGAATTTATTGAAGGCGTTACATTGTTAGGCGGCGAGCCGTTAGACCAATACGAAGAAGTATCAGAATTGTTGAAAGAATGTCGCAAAAACGGCTTAACAACAATGCTTTTCACAGGTTACGAAATGCCTGAAATCTATGAAAATGGAATGTCCGCAATCCTTGACACAACGGATATTTTGATAACAGGCAGATACAAAGAAGACAAGCGAACAATAAACCGACAATGGATTGGCTCAACAAATCAACAAATTCATTTTATTTCAGAGCATTACAAAGATTATCAAATTGATAACGGCAATTATGTAGAACTCACTTTGAACGTCAACGGACAATGTACAATTTTGGGGTTTCCCGAAGAAATAAAAGAAGTAATGCGCATCAGGAGTTAAAATGTCCTGATAGGTAGGGTGTTCAGTATGATGTACCGGCTACGGAGAGTTTCAGCCCTTTTTTAACAGCCTTTTCTATGCGTTGAAAAACCCTGTAAATGAAATGGTTAATGGTTTCAGTAGAGATGCGATTAATCGCGTCTCTACTTTACACCGTACAGGACAAAATTTGCAATCCGTCAGGTCGGTAGAAATGGATGATACATATATTCGCCAGCATCACAAGGGGAATGTATGCAGAGGAAGGAAATAGCTGCATTTTCTACCGAGCGATGCATCTCTACGAGATGCTGCCGTCTCTGGCGCGGTTTGGAAATCCATCTGTTTATTGTCTCATTTTTGGGTACGAATAGATGAATTGGCGCTGGTTGTAAATAGGGCGCGATAAATCGCGCCCCTACGTTGAAAATCATTTTTATAACCGAAGGTCGGTTGACCGACGGCAGAAACGACGAACTCTATTTTCCCCAAATAATAAGCGCGACACGTTTCCGTATTCCTTTATTGTTTGTGTATTCAAACTCGAATTTTTTCTTGTCGATTTCGTAATCGTAATCCGTATAAAGAGATGCTTCGGTAAATGCTGCCTGCGTGTTGAAAAACCGTGCGCCTGCGTGCTTGCTGCCTGGCGGAGCAACAAATACATTGTCGCTGAATACCCTGTGCGTATCGGTGAGGTACTGCCATACTCCGCCTGCGGCTGCAACGCCAAGTATCTGGTTCATGTTTACCGATTTGCTCGATTCGAGGTCTTTGCAGATATAAATCTTTTCGGTCTGCACATAATTTGAATCGATTGCGTGCAGATATGTCTTTGCGGTCAGTGTTCCGCACGAAATCGCTTCTATGTCGTATGTATATGTGTGTACCGACGGTATATGCCAGCCCGATACGCCCAGTGTTCCCATTGTCGAGTCAATAAATTCGTGGTATGGTTTCCAATCTATTTTATACTCATAATCAAGTGAATCGAGATATGCGTTGAGGACGACGGTTCCTATCGACGGTTCCACATGCAGACGAATGTCGGAGGGGATTGCCATTTCTCTGACTTTTACGCGAATAATATCAGACATGGCGCGGCAGCAGAATCTGTTGATGTGCGCCGAGTCGGATATGGCAAGGCGATACCAGCCTGCGTCCGACAGTCGGGAACTGTTAATCCTGAAAACATGCGTTATCTGGTTGCCGTTGACCGTACTGTCTTTGCCTACATGCACCCACGCCATCGGGTCGTTCAGGTTGCCTGACGTGTTTCTGTACCACTGCGCAACAAGTCTGTTGCCGTTGAAGGTGTAGGTACTGTCGGTATAGGAGGCTTTCAGTTCAAACGGAGCGCCGGCACATTCGACAATATCTTTGTTTCCCGAAACGTTTACGGGCGAGGTGCAGAAATGAACTTCAATGTCGTCAAGTCCAAACGTGTTACCGTTTGCGCCCGAGCCGTTGTTGATGATTTTCAGTTTTGCGTATGATTTTCCGGCAGGTATCGAAAATTCAAATCCGTAGTTTTTCCATACGCCTTCCCTGTCGGGCAAATTGCCTGTATTGTAACGCACCATGGCGTTTCCGCTGGCGTCTTCCAGAATAAATACGAGGTTTGCCTTGTCCGGTCTGTCAACGTTGCTGAGGCTTACGAGCCATGCGGATAAATGCAGTTTTGCGCCGTCGCACAAGCCTTTAATTTCACATTCGTAGAACTGTCCAGAGTCTGCCGTAGCGTTAAATCCTGCGAAATATCCGCGTACAGGATCGTTGTTGTACGTGTGGTCTGTCAGCTCGTACCACGAATGTTGGGACGAAGGAACGGGATTCTTTTTTGTAATGATATAAACGGTGTCTCCGCTGAAAGAGCTTGTATATCTGTAACCTTTCACAGCTGCAATTCCTCTTGAACGGTGCAGTGGAGTGTTCGGGTCGTTGCCACCGAAATCTTCCACAAAAATTGCGGTACCATTTTGTACGCAGTCGGGTGGAGTAACAGTTCCGCAGTTGGCGCTTGCCGTCAGAATTACGGGAATACGCGCCATTGCTGTTCCGTTATAATTTGGTTCGACCCACCATGCTCCGATGTCGTCTGCACTGCCTTTCGTTATGCTGTATAAATTGCCGGAAAAGACGGTTGAGCCGCCGCTTCCTGCATTATACCAGTTGTATGTTACATTGTTTACCGGCGAAAAACCCATTTTGACGGAAGCATTCGGACAGGCAATATATTCCTTAGCCATAGCGTTATAAACAAATATATAAACTTTGTCGGTTTTAGCGATGCTTCCGCAGGAAACGCTGTATTCGATGCTGTCAACGCCGGTATAACCTGATACTGGCATATATGACAGCAATCCGCTGCTGCTCATCTGTACGGACGAAGCATGGTTTGGCGGTACGGTTATAGTGTATGACGGCGTACAGTATCGCGGCGTAACGTCGTTATCGGAGACGTTTATTGTTATGGATGTCGATCTGGGCGTGGAAACAAAGTCGCTCGCCGTATAGATACAGACGTTGACTTTAAGATATACGGTTTTTGATACGGCGCGGCATTTGTACTTGTCGAGACCGGACATGTCGCTGCTGTTTGCCGCTTTTGCTACCGCCATTCGGTAGTATCCCTGGTCTGTTACCGACACATTGCTGACAATCAGGGTTCTTTCGATGGTATCGACTGGCGAGTATGTCATGCTCGACATTGACGTCCATGCAAGCGCGTCGTTGACGTCGCCGGTTTGAGAGTATTCCCACCGCGCTCCCAGCCCTGAGCCAAACGAGCCGTCGTCGAAATATTTGCCTGTAAGTTCCAGGTCTGTGCCTTCGCATATTTGCGCCGTATCGGTATAATTTACAATGCTTACAGGCGGCACGCAGAGCCTGATTTCAAGGTCGTCGAGTACAAGGTCGTTACCGGAGCTGTTTGAAGTATTGTTATTGTATATTCTTAAAACAAGGGCATTGTGTCCGGCAGGTACTTTACATGAAAATCCGTAGTTACGCCATTGCAGCTGCCCCTGACTGTCGCGCGGTATATCGCTGGTATTAAATATTGCGATGACGTTGTCGCCGATGTCCAGCACTTCAAATTCCAGACTGGGGTCGCCGGTCAGCGGCGAGCCTTCCCGTACAAGGTTTGCAGCCCATACGGAGAAAAACATGCGCGAGTTTTCGCACAAGTCCATAATCGTGTACTGGTAGTATTTTTTCTGGACGTTGTCTGCATCAATCATTAGCATATATCCGCGATTAATATCGTTTTTGTATGTATGGTCGCTGAAATCAACCTGCCAGTTGTTGGCGTTTGTAAAAGTATTCGATTTCAGCAGCCAGTAGGTATTGGCTGCCGTTCCGTTATTCTGGTTTGAGAATGAGAGTTCCGTTGTATTTGGAGAAAACGGAGTTGAGCTTATGCGCGGGTTGTAGATACTGTCGCCGCCAAAATCTTCTCTAAAAATTAACGTTCCGTCAACGGCGCAGCCGACGGGAGCGCCGCCGCAGTTCAGGCTCGGATTTACCGTTACTGTAACGCTGTTGTAGGTATGACCGTTATAGGTTGCCGTCGCCGTCCACTTTTCCGGCAAGCCTGTACTGTCTTTTATTATCTGAATGGTACGTGTATTTCCAACCACGCTTCCTGCTGCATTTTTCCATTCAAAAATCATGCCGGGCGTATTGTCGAAGCCCTGCCCGATGGTTACAAGCGCTCCGGGGCAGGCGTAATATTCAAACGCTCGCAGTTTGTTTACATATACGCGCACGGTTGCGTCCGTTTCGCCGTTGACGTTATACTGAAATTCGTCAACTCCCGAATAGTTATAGTTCGGCGCATATAATACGGTATCGCCCAGCAGGATTGCCGTACCGTTTGTCGGCTGACTGAGCAGGGTTACGCTTAGCGGTTTGCAGTTCAGAACTCTGTCGTTATCAAGAATGGGGATTTTTGTCGGGGTATTTTTAGCCGTATAGGTGTGGTCGTCATTTGCCAGAGGTCCCTGATATTTTACGTCGATTTCTGTTTCCGAAAATCCGCGGCACATGCCTGCCGTTACATAACATTTGTACGTTCCGTGCGTTGTTACCGTATAGCTTTTCTGCGTGGCTCCGCTGACGGGAAAATCGTTCTTGTACCACTGATAGGTAATGGTATCGTTTGGATTGAGAAGATTTCCCTGAATGTTTGCCTCCATCAGAACTGATCCCATGTTTCCGCAGAGGATATTGTTGGGAATTGCCGTTATTTGATATTTCAGAAACGGACAGTCCAGCGCCCCCATGTAGTTGTTCGACAGGTCGCAGTCGTTATAACCGATGGCGGGGAATGTCCTGTCGTTTGCCAGTATGCAAGCCCACACAAGTTTGTCGTTAAAATCGCCCTTGTTGTTAAGTTCGTATGTGATAGTTACTTTTTCGTTGGGGAATATGTCAACTCCAACTTTTTGAACCTCAACTGTCGGGCTGCTGTTCATTGGCAAGCCCTGCAAGCCTCCGTTGTAGAATGTTATGGGCGCCAAAGCTCCTATGGAAGACGTTCCCTTGTTGAATATGGTGAGTGTAACCAGCGTCTGGCTTGCGCTTACCACATTTACTTTCAGATTTGTTATAATGGCGTTGGGTAGACGCATTACGGGGACGTATTCGGCGCTGTCGCGTACTATCGGCGACTGTATCCACGAACCGTTGTAGGGATATATTGTTGCGCCGTTTTTCTGATACGGAGTAAGCATCGATATTGGACGGGCGTTGATTTTCAGGTCTTCGCGTATCTGTCGGGGATCGTACATAGCCTGATTCCATACCGGAGGAGCAGGCGCCCATTTTTGCCCGTTAAACTGGTAGGCTTCTATCCCTGCCCGCGAATGTGTCTGACTGGGCGATACTGTTACGAGAATGTCGGCGCTGCCGTCCAGATTAATGTCGGCAATTACCGGCGCTTCATAGCCGGTGTACGACATTGCCGGCGTTTTAAACATGATTGCGGTGTTGGGGGTTGTTACGTCTTCCTGCAAGGTTACATAGTCGCGTCCGCTCTTTGCCGGAGAAATTACGCGCAGATGCGATTCGTCGCGGTAACACAGGTCGTATGCGCCGTCGTTGTCAAAGTCAAACATCGTTATGCCGGTGCTTTGCGAACGGTCGCGAACTTCCATAGCCCAGCTGAGCGCCAGCCTGTCGCTGATTTCGGCAGCGGAAGCGTCGTAGGTTAAAGCCAGTATATGTCCGTTCAGTTCGTTGCCTCCGTTGTTCGTTGGCAGCGGTACGTCGGGTATTCTCCTGTTGAATTTTCTCGCATTGCTTGTTGTATTATTATTATTCCAGCCGGCTGAATAGTCGTTTGCATTTGCCGTACCGTTTGCTCCGGCGCGTATAATATCGTCGGTTAGCGGGTGAAACTTTATTCCTGTTCTTCTTGCTGTACGGTTAATATATGCACTTCCAGCCAGGATACATATTTCGGGCAGTTTTTTTGTATATGCAGAACCGTCCCAGCCGTCGAGTTTTCCGTTAATATCTGCAATGGACGGAATACTGAACGGTCCTTCCTTAATATAAGGCATGTAAGTCAGGGCAGCCTTGACCTGAGAAAGATTGTTGTAATCCCAGACATATATCAGAATTACGGGGAATTTAGATTCAGTTGTGTTGGCATAAGTTACAACAATTATATCGAGAACGCCGTCGCCGTCAATATCGGCTACGCGGGTAAATCCGTCGCTCAAATAAAAAGCTTCCCTCTTCCCCGACCCGATGTCCAAATCTACCTTTTCGGGACCGTCTATCATGCAGAAATAATTTTGAGCATGATCGGTCATGCTGTTGAAATGAAACTTGTATATACGGTTTCCTGTAATAATTTCCTGATTTCCGTCGCCGTCAATATCGACTATGGCTGGCAAAGGCAAATCTCTGTCGTTGTTGTAAACCTTTTTCGACAGACGCCGTCCAGTCATGGCTGCGTTTCTGATAGTCTTGGCTTTTGCCTGAGTTGTCGGATCTTCTATGTTTGCAAGGCTACGCATCAGATAACCGCCTATTGTGGTATAATTGCTACTCATCCATTCAGATGCATTTGGCAGTCTGGGTGGAATACCGCCGCCTGAGGCTTTTATGGCGTCAGAGCCGCCCCACGACATAATCAGTTTGCCTTCGGAACTGTATATTTTATTATACACAATGATTTCCGCCTTGCCGTCGCCGTTAAGATCGACGACAAAAGGGTGCGGATAGCAGAACTTGTCCTCGCTGCCATTTTGGAAAGTACTCCAGTCAAAATAGGGGGTTTTATAACCTTTATTTTGTGTTGCATTATTGGGGACGCTTAATTGTGAGCCGGTTCTCCAAATTTCGTTCAGAGTGGTAATTGTTGTGCCGTTGAATATTGGTTTATAGGCATGTACGCCTCCCGTAATCGTATTGCAGGCAATAATTTCGACTATTCCGTCGTTGTCGAGGTCTATCAGAGCCATGTTTGAGGGAGCGCGGTGTGGAAACCCCATTAAGTAATTATACTCCCACTGAGCATTGAACTTGATTAATCGATCTCCGCTTTGACCGTCAAATATGTCAATATAATGTCCAATTGCCTGGTAGCCTGTTCCGCCGTCAATTCCAAGAGCCACAATTTCGGGTTTGCCGTCGCCGTTAAGGTCGCCAACCAGCGGCATCGAAAAACCGTCGATATAGTCGTTTGGAAACGAGCCTTTTGAATCGCTTTTGAATTTTCGCTGAACGTCGAACGGGATATTGACAGGCATAATCAGGCAGCACTGTGTATTGCGGTCGATAACGTTTACAGGACTGTTTAACGGCTTGACGGTAACGAACAGCGTAGCCGTATCGGCTCTCTGCCCACAGGCAACACTGTAAACAATGGGTACGTCAACTGTCCGTGTTGGCTGGTGGCACTGCGGTCCCGGCGTAAACTCGATAAATCCGCCGGACAGTACCGCCGCTGTTCCTTCCGTTACAGGGTCGAGGCTTGAAACAATCTGCAACGTAAAGCTTTCGCCACAGGTAAGAATATCGTTAAACACCACGTTATTTTTCACAGGCTGAAATGGACCGGTGCTTGCCGTATCGTCAACAGCTTTCATATACTGTGCCGATACGCCGGAACATAGACATGTCAAAAAAATAAGCGTATATACTGTTGTTTTAATCAATTTCATAAACAATGTTATATTCTGTAAATAAATGTTAAACATATTTATATTATTCCTTTAAAATTCAATATCTATCAAAAAACATACTGTTGACAACCTTTTACGACAACTGTTTTGCATTGTCATTTCATAAAACAGTATAAATATAAAAAATAAATTACACTGCAAGTCAATAATTTATGAACAAAACTTTGAAAATAATTTATTGCGAATTTATTCACAAATTAATACTGCAAAAATAATATAATTTTATAAAAATGAAAAACAACAACCAAAAATTCAGCTTTGTGATTGAATTTTCGATAATGCCTCGAATTGTCATAAAATGTCTATTTTGCGGTTCTGATATTTTTCATTACCTTTGTACAGAAGAATTTTTTAAAATGATACGCTTATGACTGATATTCGCAAGCTCCCAATCGGGATTCAGGATTTTGAAGATCTGC
>JAIROW010000122.1 GCA_031257315.1 Prevotellaceae bacterium | reverse complement strand
CCACCCCGCTTGTTTACCGGCGCGGAACAGTCAAAGAGCTTGTGCAGGCTAACGACTGCGATATTAAAATACAGGGATACCTGTTTGGCGATTATGACTCAAAAGCCTTTCCGCACGCGTATTATTTTACATTTGACAATTTATATTTCTGTTTAACTTTTTTTTGTACAATTCAGTTTGACGATTATAAATACGTAAGCGTCAAAAAACAGTATATCCGTATCGAATCAAATACCTATCCAACAGAATATTTTCGCAAAAGCGACTCTTTTATCGAAGAAATCAAAAAAGAAGGTATCGTATAGTTTTCAATTCGCCTGCACCGTAGAGACGCTATTAATCGTGTCTCTACTATTGCTTTTGTAGCCCCAACAGGACTCGAACCTGTATCAAAAGTTTAGGAAACTTCTATTCTATCCCTTGAACTATGAGGCCCCGTTATTTTTATTAATTCTTCATTATTTTAATTGATTGAAAAAATCATTTCCTTTATCGTCAACCAGAATAAAAGCGGGGAAATCAACTGCTTCGATTTTCCATATCGCTTCCATTCCCAGTTCGGGATACGCCAGACATTCTATACTTTTTATATTGTTCTGAGCCAGAATAGCCGCCGGACCGCCGATTGACCCCAAATAAAATCCGCCATGTTTTTTGCAGGCGTCAGTTACCTGTTGGCTGCGATTTCCTTTGGCAAGCATAATCATACTTCCACCATGCGACTGGAACAAATCGACATACGAATCCATTCGTCCGGCAGTTGTTGGTCCCATTGAGCCTGAAGCCATTCCCTTAGGCGTTTTGGCAGGACCGGCATAATAAATCGGATGCTTTTTGATATAGTCCGGCAAGTCTTCGCCCCTGTCCAAAAGCTCTTTCAATCTGGCGTGGGCAATATCGCGCCCCACAACGATTGTTCCGTTTAGCGACAGACGGGTTGCAACCGGATATTTTGTCAGTTCGGCTAATATTTCCTGCATCGGACGGTTCAGGTCTATTTTCACAACCTTACCCTCCTGTTCTTTGCGATATTCTTCTGGAATATACTGTGCAGGATGCGTTTCCAGTTTTTCTATCCAAACGCCATCTCTGTTGATTTTTGCCTTGATATTGCGGTCTGCCGAACAGGAGACAGCCATGCCGACAAAACAGGACGCGCCGTGTCGTGGCAGTCGGATAATCCGAACATCGTGAGCCAGATATTTTCCGCCAAACTGAGCGCCCAGACCGATTGTATATGCGGCTTGCAGCATTTTGTTTTCCAGTTCAACATCGCGGAAAGCCTGACCTCCGTCGTTTCCTTCCGTCGGAAGATTGTCGTAGTATTTGGTCGAAGCTAATTTCACGGTTTTCAGGCAGGCGTCGGCGGAAGTGCCTCCAACGACGAAAGCGATATGGTATGGCGGGCAGGCAGCCGTTCCCAGTGTTTTCATTTTTTCGACCATGAATTTTTCAAGAGAAACCGGATTCAGCAACGCCTTTGTTTCCTGATACAGGTAGGTTTTGTTGGAAGATCCGCCTCCCTTGGCAATGCAGAGAAATTTATATTCCAGTCCGTCAACAGCCTGAATGTCAATTTGTGCGGGAAGATTTGTGCCTGAATTTTTTTCGGTGTACATATCCAGAGGAATGGTCTGCGAATAGCGAAGATTTTCTTCGGTATATGTTTTGTAAACGCCTTTTGAGAGAGCTTCTTCGTCGCCGCCGCCAGTCCAAACCTGCTGTCCTTTTTTAGCAATTATTGTAGCCGTACCGGTATCCTGACAAAACGGCAAAACGCCTTTGGCAGAAACTTCGGCATTGCGCAGCATGGTCAGAGCCACATATTTGTCGTTTTCGCTGGCTTCGGGGTCTGACAGTATTTTTGTTACCTGTTTCTGATGTTCGGGACGGAGGTAAAAAGAGCAATCGTGAAAACAGACATTTGCCAGTTTCGTTAACGTTTCCGGCTCGACTTTGAGGATTTCTTTTCCTTCAAAAGAAGCTACGGAAATTCCTTCGCCGGTCAGCCTGTAATATTCCGTGCAGTCTTTTCCCAAAGGAAAAGGTTCCTGATATATAAAAGGAGGTGTTGCCATGTTTTTTAATTATTATAGTTTATATTCCTCCGGTTAAACCCTTCGAGAGGTCTCTTATACCGTCGTAAGCCCATTTGAGATAGATTGCCCCCCATGTATAACCGGCGCCGAATGTTGCTATTATCAGGTTGTCGCCACGTTTCAGCTGAGACTCGAAATCCCAGAGACATAAAGGTACCGTAGCCGAAGACGTATTTCCATACCGGTCGATATTTATCATCACTTTTTCTTTGGGCAAGCCCATGCGGTTACCCGTAGCGCTTATAATTCTCAGGTTTGCCTGATGCGGAATAAGCCATGCGATATCGTCGGCGGCAAGTCCGTTTCTTTCCATCAGTTCGACGGAAGTATCAGCCATGTTCGATACTGCTGCTTTGAATACTGCCTGACCTTCCTGATAGATGTAGTGTTGCCGTCGCATAATTGTTTCGACGGTTGATGGCATCAGCGAGCCTCCGGCTTTGATGTTAAGGTATTTTCTGCCTGAGCCGTCAACCCGTGCAATGGAATCCATAAATCCGAGATTGTCCTCAGTCGGTTCAATCAGCACGGCAGCGGCGCCGTCGCCAAACAGCGGGCATGTAGCTCTGTCGGTATAATCGACGTATGCCGAAAGTTTTTCGGCGCCTACTAAAACTATTTTTTTGCATCTTCCGGTTTCGATAAACGGAACCAGTGTTATCAGGGCAAACAGAAAGCTCGAACATCCGGCGTTGATGTCGAAGCCGAAAGCGTTTTTTACGCCTGCCTTGTCGGCAATTATATTTGCCGTAGCAGGGCAAATCATGTCTGCCGATACTCCGCACCAGACAAGCAGATCGACTTCTTCGGGTCTGGTCTGCGTTTTTTCAAACAGACGTTTTACCGCTTCGGCGCCAATATCCGAAGTTCCCTTTTTCGGGTCTTTCAATATTCTTCTTTCGCGAATTCCTATTCTGGTCATTATCCATTCGTCCGTAGTATCGACCATGTGTGCAAGTTCCTCGTTGGTAAGGACATAATCGGGGACATAACCTGCAATACCTGTAATAACCGCTTTTGGTTTACTGTTATTCATCTTGTCAATCTTTATTTATCAGTGTTTTCGGGCAAAGCGGTCTGTTTAATAATATCCTTTACTTTTTCAACCAGTTTTGCGTCAATCATTTTTTCCGTAATAAGAATCATATTTTTAATTGCTTTGGGCGAAGAACTTCCGTGACCGATTATTACGGGAGCGTTTATGCCAAGTACTGGCGTGCCTCCATACGATTCGTAGTTCAGTTTGCTGAAAAAGTCTATTTCCATGCCCTGAGTTACTGCTAAATGGTAGAAACTTTCTGCCATTTTCAGTACTACGTTTCCTGTAAATCCGTCGCAAACCACCACATCTGCCTTTTTGCCGGTAAAGATTTCGTTTCCTTCGATATTTCCGACAAAATTAAAATGTTTTGATTCGCTCATCATTGCATGAGCCGCTTTCATCAACAGGTTTCCTTTTGATTTTTCTTCTCCTATGTTAAGAAGCGCTACTCTCGGATTTTCGATATTCAAAGCGCCTTTAACATAAAGCGAGCCAAGCATGGCGTACTGATAGAGATTTTCCGGTTTGCAGTCGGCGTTCAAACCGACGTCAAGAAGCAACCCCCAGTCGCCCTCGACGAGCGGATAAAAACATGAGATGCAGGGGCGCAAAATTCCCTCGATCGTTCCTACGGTGTACATTACTCCAGCCATCATTGCTCCTGTATTACCGGGGCTTGCAAAACCGTCAATCATGCCCGACGACAAAGCCTTGAAGCCGGCAACCATACTCGAATCTGTTTTTTGAGCAAAGGCTTTTGCAGGATGATCGTGCATTCCTATAATTTCGGTAGTATGAACGATTTCAAACCTTGACGAATCGACGTTGTTTTCGGCACAGATAGCCTTAATCAGGCTTTCGTCTCCAAAAAGCGTTATGGAAGAGCCTTCGCGCAATTCGGAAAGCGCTTCTATTGCTCCAAGCACTTCGTTTTTTGGAGCAAAATCTCCGCCCATTGTATCCAATCCGATTTTCATCTTAACTGCTTGTTTAATTTTATATATAAATGTAATCGGAATTTAAAATTCTCTAACAGTTAATTATTACGATTCCGAACTTTTATCAATAATTAACCGTCCGCGATAGTATCCACATTCGGGACATACTCTGTGATAAAGAACTGCCGAGCCGCAATTTGAGCATGACGCAATTGTAGGAATTTCCGCCTTATAATGTGTTCTGCGTTTACGCTTTCTCTGTCTTGACGTTCTGTGTTTAGGATGTGCCATTACTTATCTGTTTATTATATTAAAAATTCTACTTAAATTCATAAATCTATAATGTCTTTTAAAATGCCGAAAGGCGAACTGTTTTCTCTGCTGTCCACGTTTGAAATATATTTCAACATTTCGGGATTACAGAGGCTTTTACCGTTTGCATCTCTTCCGTGTACCCGTTGCATGGGCAGCGACAGACAGACGCTTTCGTAAGCATACGCGCTCAAATCTATTTCTTCGCCTTCTACGTCCGCGTACATTATGTCTTCTTCAACTGCGTCGTCTTCGACGTCCGTCTCCCCGTCGGGTTTTGTAAACCGTACAGACAGACGTGTCTCGGTGTTTACGGGAATTGACAGATTTTCCAGACAGCGGTCGCACAATACGGTTACTTCGCCTCTAAGATTCATGACAACTGATACGGAATCGCCGTTCCGTTCTGCCGTTAAACCTGCCTCAATGCTGCCTTCCCTAATGTCAAAATCCTTATCGCAACAGGAAAAAAAATCATTTGTCAGACTGTATTCAAACATTTGTTTATTTCCGTCCAAATTGCATAAAGACAACTTAATACAGTTTCGATTCCTATTCATAACTACGCAAATCGGCGGGCAAAGGTACAAAAAATTATGAAATCCCCAACATTCCTGTAAAAAAGTTATGCTCCGAAAATGCAGGAAAAGACGCGGAAACTGTTTTAATATACGATGTTACGGAATATAAAAATAATGTGTCGGCACAGGCGTTTTGAGTAACTGTCCGGCGGTTAAACGTGGAAATTTCCACAATAAAGAGCGTTTTTGGGGAGATTTTGGATTACGCGGTATAATTTTTTGTATCGCAACTGACATGTTTAAAACGGTATTTCATGCGGAAAATACGACAGGCTGTGTACAAATGTCCTTAGCGGTTTCTGAAATCGTCGTCATAAGCGTCATATTTTACATTGATTACACTAAAAAGTATAGAAATGGAGCATGCCACATCGTTAAGTCAATGCACAAAACCATACCGCGAAAGTATAAATATACAACTTCATTATTTCATTTTTAATGCACATTTTTAATGCACTTTAATGAGATAATGAAGTTTTGTTCTTGTGTATAATATTTTGCTAATAAAATAGAGTTTATGTAAATTTATTTGAGTATATACTGGCTTTCAGCCAGTATTTTCATAACCGTATGTCGTTTGACATACGGACAAACATAATCCCAAATAACTGGCTGAAAACCAGAACTTGAATATTTTCTGATACACAGGGTTCTGCCTTTACAGGCAGCCTTATCGTCTCACTGTTTCTTCCGCCGGTCGTTGACCGGCGATTATGAAAATTATGGCTTTCAGCCAGATATATGCTTTCAAATAGCATATTTAATTTTACATTAACTCTAATAGATATGAAGTTATAAAATCCATAGCCATTCGGAGAAACAACCGTACAGTTATTTTATCCCTTACCTGCTGTTTTCGAGAATATCGAGAAAATATTTTTCATGTTCGTCTGTCAGTTTTTTCCACGAATAATTCTGGCGAATTTCGTACAGGTTAGTGGTTATGAATACTTCTTTTTGACGCTGCAAAACCGGAGAATCCATTGAATTGAAATAATCTGCAAGTTCCTGTACGGAAGCGTAATAGAAGGCATTGTCTTTCAGAACGGCGCGGTTAAAACAGTTGTCGTGGGCAAAAATAAAACAGCCGGCAGCCATTGCTTCAAGCAGCGAGGGATTGGTGCCGCCGACGCTGTGTCCGTGAAAATATGCCGACGAAAAATGCCGCACGGAATTTAATCTGTCGAAATCGTAAATGCCTCCAATAAAGCGGATTAACGGTTCGTTACCGTATTTTTGCAACAGATATTTGCCGTGAGGCGTACTGGTTTTCCCAACAACAATCAGCGGTTTGTCTTTTTGACCGGAAGATACAAACGCCTGTATCAGCATTTCTATATTGTTTTCAGGTTCGAGACGCGCCACAACAAGAAAATAACCATATAAATTTAAATCATATTCTTTTAATATATCTGCATCATAATTGTCGTATATATTTGCGCCATAGGCTAAAAATTTACTCTCTTTGCCGTATCTGTTTCTGTAATAATCCTGAATACCTGCGTTGTCGGCTATCAGAAACTGACTGTGTTTTACGGCTGTTTTCTCTTCCCATAAAAGAAATTTACGGGTCAGTCTGTTAAACTTTGTACGTTTATATTCCAGTCCGTCCATATTTGTAACAAATAATGGACAGTTTATTTTTTTAACATTAAACCATATATAAGCCGGAACAATACTTGTATAACCGGCAACATATATGACTTCAAATTTTTCATTTTTCAAAGCATCTTTCAGAGAGAAAAAATCGTAGAAAAAACTGCCGACCGAGCTTCCCATCCAGAGTTCTGGACTGTATATGTGTTTTATACGGACTCCCCTGTATTCGGAATCTTTATACGGGTGAAAATGAGGCGAATATACTGTAACCTCATGTCCCTTTTCAGCCAGTCCGACAGAAATATATTCGGCAAACTGCTCAAAACCTCCGTAGTTATTGGGAATGCCGCG
>JAIROW010000118.1 GCA_031257315.1 Prevotellaceae bacterium | reverse complement strand
GTTACGAAAATCAAGCCCTTCCTTTACAGGCAGCGTTATCGTCTCACTGTTTCTTCCGCCGGTCGTTGACCGGCGGTTATGAAAATTATGGCTTTCAGCCAGATATATGCTTTCAAATAGCATATTTAAATTTACATTAACTCTATTTCTAATAACAAGTGCAAAAATTTGTATATCAAAACTTTGCAAATTCGTTATTTTCACCTGTCTTGGCTTAACAACAAATAAAGCAAATCAAGATATGACAGGCACAAAGATACAAAAAATTCTCGTACAGTTACTCCTTTCGCAGGAGTAAATTTTATCAATGAATAATTTCCCCGCTGCCGATTATGGTAATTAGTTGACAGTCAATCAGATTATCGTTAATAAAAATGACTTTTCAAAATATCGGCGATTTTTTGCCGATTTTAGAAAAGTAGTAAAAAATTGTCCGTTTTTTCCAAAAAAAACATCATAGCGACGCTAAAAATTCAGGCTAAATTCAGTGTCTTCAAATCGGTTAAAAAATATTTTTCAAAAAATAATAAAGCCTAACATGTTTAAATACAGTTGTTTACAACAGTTGATTTTTTTCTGGTCTAAGTATCAATATAAAAATTTTTTCGTAAAATAAAAAAAGTAATTACCTTTGCACCCACTTTTTAGAAACGTATTTTTGTTTCAAAATGGTTCTTTGGAATATTATTATTAGAAAATGGATAATATAAAGACAGACGGAGAAATAGAAATCATGAGAGAAAATGCTCTGCTGGTTTCGAGGACTTTGGCAGAGGTTGCGAAATATATCGAGCCGGGAGTATCTACCCGGAAACTTGACGAAGTGGCTGAAAAATATATTCGCGACCATAATGCTGAGCCCGGTTTTCTCGGTTATAAGGGTTTTCCAAATACGCTTTGCATTTCGTTAAACAATGTTGTGGTGCATGGTATTCCCTCCGATTATATATTGCGCGAAGGCGATATTGTATCGGTCGATTGCGGCACTAAAATGAAAGGCTTTTATGGAGATTCGGCTTATACTTTTGCTGTTGGCAGAGTGTCTCCCGAAGCCGAAAAGCTGATGAAAGAAACAAAAGAATCGTTGTATAAGGGAATTGAACAGGCAGTTGAAGGAAACCGGATGGGCAACCTCTCGTATGCCATTCAAAGTCATGTTGAACAGTTCGGCTTTTCCGTTGTCCGCGAAATGGTTGGACACGCAATAGGACGGAAAATGCACGAGCGTCCAGACGTGCCTAATTATGGCAGAAAAGGCAGAGGTCCTTATTTGCGCAGCGGAATGGTTATCTGTATCGAACCGATGATTAATCTTGGAAAAAAAGAGATTTTTCAGGAACGCGACGGATGGACTGTAAAAACGGCGGATGGCAGTTTATCCGCTCATTATGAGTTGACTGTTGCCGTCGGCAAAGATAAAGCCGATGTGCTGTCAACATTTGAATTTGTTGAAAATGTATTGAATAAAAAAAGTTAGAAATTGATTGCATGGCAAAACAGTCTTCGATAGAGCAGGACGGAACAATTACAGAATCGCTGTCGAACGCAATGTTCAGAGTTGAACTCGACAACGGTCACGTAATAATAGCTCATATCTCAGGGAAGATGAGAATGCACTATATCAAAATCTTACCGGGAGACAGAGTTAAGGTAGAAATGTCTCCTTATGATTTGTCTAAGGGAAGAATTTCGTTCAGGTATAAATAAAAGAAATTGTAAAAGAGTAAAAAAAATACCGAAAACAGTATTCTTAAAATAAAAAATTAAAGTAAAAACGATGAAAGTAAGAGCATCTATAAAAAGACGCAACGATGATTGTAAAATTGTAAAACGGGGAGGACGTTTGTACGTAATCTGCAAAAAGAACCCCAAGTTTAAAATGCGTCAGGGATAATTATTAAACTTGTAAAATTTTAAAATATCAATATGGCACGTATTGCAGGAGTTGATTTACCGAAAAACAAGCGAGGCGAAATAGGCTTGACCTATATTTTTGGTATAGGGCGTTCAACTGCCCGTAAAATTCTTAACGAAGCGGCAATAAACTACGACGTCAAAGTTAAGGACTGGAACGATGAGCAGGTAACAAATATTCGCAACATTATAGGGCAAAACTATAAAATCGAAGGAGAACTTCGTTCAGCAACCCAATTGAACATCAAACGTTTGATGGATATTGGCTGTTACAGAGGAATTCGCCACCGTCTGGGATTGCCCGTGCGCGGACAGAGTACTAAAAACAATGCCCGCACCCGTAAAGGAAAACGTAAAACTGTTGCTAACAAAAAGAAAGCAACCAAATAAAAACAGTTACTAATATCGATGGCAAAAAGAACAGTACAGAAAAAGAGAGTTGTTAAGGTAGAAATTACAGGACAGGCACATATCCATTCTACGTTTAACAATATAATTATCTCGATAACCAATAACGAAGGTCAGGTAATAAGTTGGTCGTCGGCGGGCAAGAAGGGATTCAGAGGCTCGAAAAAAAATACTCCCTATGCAGCCCAGACAGCAGCCGAAGAATGTGCAAAAATGGCTTACAGCTTGGGACTGCGTAAAGTGAAAGTGTTTGTAAAAGGTCCCGGCGCTGGCAGAGAAGCGGCTATTCGTTCAATTAACACTTCAGGCGTAGAAGTAACTGAAATAGTTGATGTTACGCCAATCCCTCACAATGGTTGTCGTCCTCCTGGTCGTCGCCGCGTATAGTTTGTGATTTTCAGGAATGAATATGCTTTATAAAAATTTTCATAGAGGTAAAAATATTAATAATAAAAAATAAATGGCAAGATATACCGGACCAAAGACAAAAATTGCACGCAGATTCGGCGAACCGATATTCGGACCGGACAAGAATTATGAACGGAAGAACTATCCTCCGGGTCAGCACGGACAGGCAAGGAAACGTAAAAAGGTTTCCGAATATGGACAGCAGTTGCAGGAAAAGCAAAAAGTGAAATATACATACGGTTTGCTCGAACGTCAGTTTCGTAACCTGTACGAAAAGGCTTCGCGCATGAAAGGTCGCAAAGGCGAAAATCTTATAATGCTGCTCGAAAGCCGGTTAGACAATACGGTTTACCGTTTGGGGATTGCTCCGACACGTTCGGCTGCAAGACAGCTGGTATCGCACCGTCATATTACCGTTAACGGTAAAATTTGCAATATTCCTTCGGCTATTATGACTCCGGGTAACGTAGTCGCTGTACGCGAGCGTTCAAAGGAACTTGAAGTAATAAAGGATTCGGTTGGCGCGACTGTAAAAAGCCGCTATTCGTGGCTCGAATGGAACGCTTCCGAATTGTCGGCAAAATTCCTGTCGCATCCTGATCGCACAGAAATACCTGAAACAGTTAATGAACAGTTAATTGTCGAGCTTTACTCTAAATCGTAAAAGCGAATAATACTGCAAAAAACATATTTTTTTGCAGCTAACAATTTAAAGATAAAAAAAGAATAGAACAATTATGGCAATATTGGCATTTCAAAGACCTGAAAAGGTTATTATGCTTGACGCGGATAAATCGTTCGGGAAGTTTGAGTTTCGCCCTCTGGAACCCGGATATGGCATTACTATCGGGAACTCTCTTCGGCGCATATTGCTTTCATCTCTTGAAGGCTACGCGATAAGTTGTATTAAAATTGCGGGAGTTGACCATGAATTTACAACAATTCCCGGCGTAATTGAAAATGTTGTTGAATTTATCCTGAACCTGAAAAAAATAAGATTCAAAAGACGTGTAGAAGGGGCTGAAAGCGAAAAAGTTACAGTAGTAATTACAGCACAGAAAGAACTGACTGCCGGTCTGC
>JAIROW010000057.1 GCA_031257315.1 Prevotellaceae bacterium | reverse complement strand
ACGGGAATACCATCAGCCGTTACAATAACATGTACTTTGAAACCATAGAAATAAGTCCTTTTGGAAGCATTGTAACCTCTATATTCCTTTCCTTTGACGATGCGACAGTTAGGGATACGGAATATCATGCGCAAAGCATTAACTGATAATAAAGAAAATGTATGAGTTGGAATAAATTAGCTATAGAAAAAAACACAACATTTTGTACGAAACCTATTTGAAAACAGGTTTTCCTCTTTTTATCATCGAAAAAGATTGGTGGGTAGTGCAGACTTTGCGTTTGATTACCCAAATGGACATTTCGCAACAAACTGTCTTTAAAGGCGGTACATCATTGAGTAAGGCATGGGGATTGATTGACCGTTTCAGTGAAGACATAGATTTGGCGATTAACCGCGAATTTTTCGGTTTTTCGGGCGATATTAGCCGGACGCAAGTCGGCAAACTAAAAGATGCTTCAAGCAAATATATTTCAAACGATTTTCTGCTTTCATTGCAAAAATCCTTTGATAATGCGGGATTTAAAGACGTTCGTTTCGCGCTAACAGATGAAAAAGCCCCCGATGACGACCCTGTGAAAATAGAAGTGCGCTTATTTTATATATTCTGCAAAAACACTTAAACTGCAAATAAATTCTCTTTGTGAAATATTTATACTTTTTTGGTAACAGGCACTGTTGGATACGGGTGCCGCCTCACTATTAAACATACGTGATACATTTATGTTTTTTCTATTCACCCGCCGCCGCCTTTTACCCTAATCGTTTCGATGATTTTACCGTTTTGTGCAGAGGGATTGCTTTTTCGTACATACTTGCAATGACTACCTGCTGCCAACAGAGAGGATACTTAATAATTTGCCATTTATTTCACAGACTTTAACAGCATTTATCTGTGGGAAATTTACTTTTTGCTCCACAAATAATCCTTCTTGTAATCATCATTATATAAATCGGTTATCCAGATACTTTCGGAAACTTTTATGTTGTTACCTTTATATTTTGCATAATCATAATCATTATCTTCCAGAGTACGTGCATCATCTATGTTGGTATTTACCTTTGTAACCTTAATCAACAGCGAAGTTCTGTCGCTGTTCCACTGTACTGCTTCGCCTTCAATGGTTTCGTGGTGATACAGGTAGGCTGAGGAATGATAATAATTCCCTTCTATTTTATCGCCCTTTTTCAAGTTTTTCAATTTTGCAATTCTTGCCTGTTCTTTCTGCTGCTTCTGCTCGGCTTCGTCTGTTTTTGATAAAGGTTGTAACTCATTATATTTTAACAGCATTTTGAATTTTTGTTTGTTGCTTTCGCTTGCCGACATAACTTGAAAGCGTTTATCCACGTCCATATTTTCAACCAGAGCTATTGCACCTGACTCTAAAATCAGACAGGTGTTTCGTTTGTTGAAAATCTTTATAAATTCAGCATCTTCAAGGTCTGAACCGATATATTTTATTTGCAGTACATATACTTTAACCCTATCAATTTCTGTTCCGTTAATGTTTTCTATTGCATAAGAAACCGAAACAAGACCACTTGACATACTGATATTGATTTTTTTCGCCTTTAAATCAATCGTAACAATGTCTTTTTCTCCCTCTTTGTCTGTTTTTTCAAAGATAATAATTTCTCCCTGCGCTTCCTGCTTTGCCTTTTCGGCGGCAAGCGCGGCGGCGGCTTCGTCATCTGCCTTTTTCTGAATGGCGGCAATGGTTTTACGGGCGTCATTCGCATATTTCCCCGAAGGGAAGGCAGCAAGATACTGCTGAAAAGATTGAACGGTATTCGCCTGCTTTGTCAGAGAAAACGCCTTTTCTTCCAGCAAATCACGGTGTTCGCCGTTTGATTTGATAAAATCGTAAATATCGGCGGTTGTCGCAAATGCAAATGAATTAAGAATGTCTTTTTTATATTCGCTGTTTGGGTATTTCGTCAGAAATTCAAGTTTGTTTTCCCTGCTTCCCTTTACTGCCGTGTTGAAATCGCGGTTTTCTTCAATAACTTTGACTATTTCATAATAGTATTTTGAATCAACGTTCCAGAAAAACACTTTATATTCGCCAAAATTATATGGCGTACCGTTTCTCAATGCGCTGTAATTGGAACTTGGAGTGCTTGCAATGCAGCCGCGCGGAGTGTTTTTGCATTTTAACATTGCCGCTGAAAAGTTTTGCAGATTGTATGCTGCATATTTGCCGATTTCCCCCTTTTTGTCCGATACGGCGAGATACAGAATATTGTTTTCAAAGTAAGAGTGTTTTAACTTTATCACATCTTTATCCTTGTGGTTATATTTTGCTTTTTCCTGCAAAGTTTTCAGGTCGATTAACGAAAATGTATTTTCGCTTATCTTTACAAAGGCAAGGTTGTTGTCAGGAAAAACAAACATTTCAGGTTCTATTTTGGTATAGCAGTCCAATGTTTTAACGCTCTGGTATATGTCCTTTTCCTGTCGGCTGGAAGATGCGGAAGACGCTGTTCCCACGTCGCCCGACAAGCCGTTGCCGCTGATGGAAAAGTTGTCGAAATAATGTTTGTGTCCTGTATCCCGTCCACTGGAAGCAAAAGCAACGGTAAAAGTTGATGCTTTGCTTAAATTCAGATATTTGGACAGGTCGTATGAGCCGATTAGTTTGTTATCCACAAAATAAGATACCGTACCGCTTTTGCTTATGATTACTTTTTCGTGAAACCATTTTCCCAAAATTGTATTTAAAGGCAGGTTCAGACGGTATATGCTGACGTGATCGTCCTTGTCCGCTCGAAAATTCAGGGCTATGTTTCTGTACAGATTTATATCTTTAATAGGTTGTATCTGATGTATTCCTTCCGTATAAGTTTCTTCAAATTTTGTATAGAAATAGAAAAACACTATCTGCTTTTTGTTGTTAAAGTTAAAAGCCGTATTTGAATTAAGATAATCATTTGCGTTATGCAGATAAACATCTCTTTCCATAATTATCTCACCGTCAAACGATAACTCCTTGCTGACGATATATGGCGCATTGGTATTGTTTTTCT
>JAIROW010000056.1 GCA_031257315.1 Prevotellaceae bacterium | reverse complement strand
CAAGCCGGTGTCATGGCTGGGGCAAAGTCCGCAGGCAACGCTACGCTCGCCTGTGGTTATGAAGGTTCGGCTTTTCAAGCCGTATATACTCAAATAAATTTACATAAACTCTAATGTATAATATGTTATGTTACGCCCGTTGCAGTTGTATAGACGCGATTAATCGCGTCTATACAACCGGTTTATACAAAACTATATCTACATAATCTCAATTCTCAATTCTCAATTATCAATTCTCAATTAATTTTCCGGGTATTCTATTCGTGCGTGATAAATGTTTTTCAGTTTGTTTTTTATTACCTGTTTGGCGATATTGATTTCTTTCAGAGTGATGTCCGATTCGTTGTAAAGTCCTTCGGAGTATTGCCGTTCAACAATTTTGTCAACCAGCGAGTTTAACGATGGTTCGTCTGGGTGCGGCAGACTGCGCGAGGCGGCTTCGCAGGCGTCAACCATCATGACAGCAACCATTTCTTTGCTCGAAGGGTTGGGTCCCGGATATGTATAGCGGTCTTCAATATCCTTAATATCTTTGTCTTCGGGAAATTCGTTCAGGTGTTTCATGTAGAAGTAGTGGGTTCGGGATTTGCCGTGATGCGTTTTTATAAAGTCAATTATTGCGCCGGGCAAGTGATATTTGTGCGCGAGTTCTACTCCGTATTTTACATGTTCGATTATTATTCCGGCGCTTTCTTCCGCCGATATTTTATCGTGTGGATTGTGATTTGATATTTTGTTTTCGATGAAACATGCCGGATTTTTCATTTTTCCAATATCGTGATACAACGCTCCGGCGCGAACCAGAAACGGGTCGCCGTCGCCAATTTCGCGGATAACGGTTTCGGCGATGTTTGCAACCTGAATGGCATGTTGAGCCGTGCCGGGGGCGGTTTCCGTCAGTTCTCGGAACAGTCTGCGGCTTGTGTCTGACAGTTCTACAAGTCGCGATACGGAAACAAATCCGAAAAGCCTTTCAAACAGAAAGGTAAACTGATAGAGTATGATTACCAACAGGCAGTTTATCATGAAAAAACCGATCATCGAACTGTCAATGTCCGCGAAACTGCCTTCGTGTAGAAGTTTCAGCGAAACGTATGCTGCAAGATATACTGTAAACATAAAAAATCCGGTAAGAAACAGCTGTCGTCTGTCGTAGCTTTTTTTGAATCCGATGACTGCCGTTACCCCGACAAGCGAGTTTATCAGCACAAATTCAAATCCGGCAGATACAAATCCTCCCGTAATCAGAATTATGAAAAAGTGTATATAAATTGCTGGTCTCGAATAGAAAAACGACGATATGTATATTGGCACAATCGTTAACGGAACGGCGTAAACTGCCGAAGGCTGTATTTTTGAGATTTGCAGGGCGACAATTGTGAAAAACGTTAGCAGTCCGACAATAAACAGCAGACATTTGTCGTCTATAAGCATTGCCGAACGGAACGAAACGAGCAGGATAAAGATGCAAGCCATGCACATCAGTATAAAAAACAGCCGTCCAAGAATTATCATGAACAGGTTGCCCGAAACCGTGTTTTTTGTGTATTCTTTTTTCAGAGACGAGAGTATCCGCGCTGTTTCCGACGTAACGATGTCGCCTCTGTATATTATTTTTACGCCTTCGCTGATTATTCCTTCCGTCGGCAAAACAGCGTCGAGATTTTTCTGTCTGATTTTGGCGGTAAGCGCTTCGTTGAACGACAGGTTCGGAGCTATATACTGCGCAATGTTCTGTTCGTCGATTTTAACGCCGCTTTGCAGGATACGGCTTTGCGCGTATTCGCAAGCCGAAGTCTGCGAGAACAGTTCCGACGCAGGCATTTCCCTGTAAGAACCTCCTTTGACAATTGCTATGTTTTTTCCTTTCAGTTCTGCGCTTTTCGCGTCGTCGAGAATACCTCTGCGATAGATAAAATCAAACAGACTTTCAAACAGAGCGAACTGTCCGGCGTCGCCAAGTCTGTCTTTCAAGCTATTCAACTGTTTTAAGACGGTTAGCGTATCGGTTGTGAAATAATTAAGCGACAGTTCTGCAACTTTTTTTCTTTCTTCCGACAGTTCGGAGTCGGTTTTATAAACCGGAAAATCGAAAGGAGCAACCAGATCGTCATACTGCCAGACCTGACCCTGTGTAAATTCGTACTTAAAGTTTCCATTTACGGGGATAAAAAACAAAATAAACAGCGAAGCCGACAAAAAGGCAATCACCGCTTTTGTATATCGACGCATATTTACTACACGGTTTATCATTCTCTGCGGGTTTCAATATCCTTGCGAAGATATTCCAGTATAAAACAGCCGTCGTTTACATATCCGTCGCCAGCCCTGTTCTGTCTGAATTTAAACTGCGATTGCAGCATAGTACTGCTAAATTCCGTAAAACAGTCCTGAAACGAATGTCCGTACTTTTGCATTACGGTCAAAAAATAATACGAGACATCGTATCCGAGAAAAGCGTATTTGTCGGGTTCGTCGTTGTATGCGCCTCTGAACAGCCGCACAAAATGTTTTACTTCGTTGTTTTTGTAGTCAACGCAGGCAGGCATTGCAAGGTGCAGATTTACGTCGAAAAAATACGATCTGTTTATGAGGTTAAAATCGCTCCATCTGTCTTTGCCATAAACGCTTATCGAATAGTCGCGAAGAGTATTAAGTCTTATAATAAGGTCGGAAACAAACGATTGCGTGTTTGAACATACAAAAACGAGGTTTCGTTTGTCGGCGTTGAAAGTGTTTTTAAATGTTCCGAGATTGTTCAGCGATAAACCCATTGAGTGAGTATATTCGACAAATTTTCCGAATTGTTTTCTAAGCGCCGCTCTGTAATTTTCGAGCATCAGGGTATCGACTTTTTCGGGTTTGACCAGTACGGGATAAACGTCGGCGGCATCATGCTTTTCGCCTGCAAGTTTCTGATATATTGCATTGTCCGACGTGTGCAGACGTATAACGTATGGATTTGCTTCAAACAGATTGCTGCTGCCGGCGCCTTCGCCCTGAATTACCAGAGCAGTTCTGTTTTCTTTGGCAAATGCCGCAAGTTTACCAAGTTCGGCAAGTTCGGTCGGAGCAATTATTATGTTTGAACTTTTCAGTTCGCCCGACTGAATCAGCCCTGCAATTCTGTTTTTACGTCCCGCGTCAAAAATATTAAGATTGACTGTACACCCCTTATTTTTCATGTCATTTACGGCTATCAGCGCACCTCTGAGAAAAGCCGTTCCCAAAGGATCAACCGTTCCTTCGTTTCTGGTCAGAGGCACAACAAGAGAAACGGTAAACTTGACTCCTTCGCTGAAAACAAAGCTGTTACAGTCGTTAACGCCGTATTCGACAGCCGTATTGCCACCGACGTTACCGTTATTGCCGTTTTTGTTTTTATCCTTGTTTTTATCCGTATTATTGCTGTTGCTGTCGTTTTTAGCTGTCGCCCAGTAGTTTAATGCTGGATTTGTTTCATAATTTTTATCTTTTTCGCGGTTTTTGCCGTTTTTATCCTTTTCAACAGCGTTTTCAGGGCTATAAGCCTTATTATCTGCAAGTAAAATTTTCTGTTCCGACCGGACAGGGATTCTGACAGTCGCGCCTTCTCTAAGTTTATCCAGTCTCCAGTTTACATTTTTTATATCGTCGGGCTTTATCCCGTACCGTTTTGCAATATTTTTAATTTTATCGCCCTTTTTTACGACATAATATTCATAAACCCAGCTGTTGCGCGGATACTGATCTATAAAATCGCTGTAATCGGGAATATTAATTTTTTGACCTTCAATAATTTTTCCCGAATCGGGAATCTCATTCACGTCCATAATTTCCCTGACGGTTGCATGATATTTTGCGGCAATTTTGCTCAGCGTTTCGCCTCTTTCAACATTGTGCAAAATGTATGACAGATGCCCTATTCTGTATTTTTCAGGCTGTTGAGACAAAATGTTCTTACACAAAAACATCGCAAAAACGAGCGCAATAAAAATTTTTACATTAAATTTCATTATACAATTTATATATAATTTTACCTGTACATTAAGAGCCGCAAAGTTAGTTGAAAATCCTAAAAAATCCAAAAACAAACATGTAATCACCAAGAGTACAGTAACTTTAACGACATATTTAAATCTTGTTTGATTAAAAATTGTTTCAAATAAAAAATATTTGTGTAATTTTGCAAAAAAAATATTGATATTATGCTGGTCGAATTAAACAAACAAAACTCGGTTTTAAACCGTTTCATAGCAGAATTAAGAGATATAAATATTCAGAAAGACAGTATGCGTTTTCGCAGAAATCTGGAACGGATAGGGGAAATATTTGCATACGAATTGAGTAAAAAATTATACTATGAAACAGAACAGGTGCATACTCCGCTTGGAATTGCCGATATACCGCTGTACAGAGACAGGCTGGTACTTTCGGTAGCTCTAAGAGCTGGACTGCCGCTGCACCGCGGATTGCTGAATTACTTTGACAGCGCCGAAAGCGCCTTTATATCAGTATATCGCGAATATGACGACGATGACCGGCAAATATTGCAGTTCGACCATTTTTCATGTCCGCCGCTTGACCGCAAAATACTGGTAATCTGCGACCCCGCTTTGGCGACAGGTCAAAATATGATATTGATTTACAGCGCTTTACTAAAAAAAGGACAGCCGCTGCACACGCACATAATTGCCCCCATAGCCAGTCGCGACGGGGTAGAATACATACTTAAAAATACAGACAGCGAAGAAGTTACGTTATGGACAGGCGCAATTGACGAAGAATTAACAAACAAATCGTACATTATTCCGGGTTTGGGCGACGCCGGCGATTTGGCTTACGGAAATAAATAAATAATGCGAATCAGGAGTTAAAATGTCCCTTTCAGGACAAAATTTTCATAACCGCAGGCGAGCGTAGCGTTGCCTGCGGCTAAAAACGACAACAACAGACTGACTGAAAGGTTTCTATCCTTAGTAATTGTCAATAAATAATCATATCATTTTTATTTGTAATTGATTGATATAAAGAAAATTAATTCAATATAAAATGGTTATTATTAGACGAGTTCTTACAGTGAAAAATAGCCGTTTCAGAGTGTCCCGTTATGTCAATTATCCATTATCAATTGTCAATTGTCAATTGTCAATTGACAATTGACAATTGACATGTTTACCCAGACAGGCTAATTCAGTCGTTTTTGTTGGATATTTCCCGCTTTTTTGCTTTTTTGAAAACACATATTGCACTGCAATTATGGCTGTTATGGATAAATATTTTTATATTTGAAAACAAAATACTACTTTTGCGAAATAATTGAATTGGATTCAAATAAAAAATTATTGTAAATGTATTCATCGGAAGACTTGAAAGATGTGGTTGAAAAATCGTTGAAAAGTGTACAAAACGGAGGTTTTTCCGATTTATATGCGCCCGTAATATACAGCCTGTCTATTGGCGGTAAACGTATAAGACCGGTTCTGGCTCTGTTGTCGTGCAATCTGTTTATTGATAAAATAATTGACAAGCACGTACTTCCGGCTGTTGGACTTGAAGTGTTTCACTGCTTTACACTTGTACATGACGATATTATGGATAAGGCGGATATGAGACGGAATCAGCCTTCTATTCATAAAAAATGGAATGTCAACACAGCGATACTTTCTGGCGATACCATGTGTATCGAAGCGTACAGGCTGCTCTGTCAGGCAGAGATTCCCAAAATTCACGAAATATTGAACTGGTTCAGCAAGGCTGCTCTGAATGTCTGCGAAGGACAGCAGTACGATATGAACTACGAAACAAAAACAACAGTTACGGAAGAAGACTATCTTTCAATGATAGGAATGAAAACTGCTTCGCTTATTTCGGTTTCGACCAGAATCGGGGCAATTATCGGCGAAGCGCCGTCGGCGGACGTCGAACGGCTTGCCAGGCTGGGGCAAAATCTGGGAATGGCTTTTCAAATTCAGGACGATATTATGGACACATATTCCGAATCAAAAAAAATCGGAAAAGATACAGGTCTCGATATTGCCAATAACAAAAAAACATATCTGCTGATTTCTGCCATTCGGCTTGCAAAAGGCGAAAAAAAGAAGGAACTGCTTTCGCTGATGAATAACAAAGAAGAAATTCCGGTTATGGAAAAATACAGCCGCGTAAAGGCTATTTATGACGAACTGAAAGTTAAAGAACTTGCCGAAAACAAGATAAAAAGCTATTACGCTGTCGTCGAGGACGAATTGAAAGCCATTAACGTCAAATCGGAACGAAAAGAATATTTTAAACAGTACGTTGACAGTTTATTTGCGAGACAAAAATAAATAACATGACCAAGAGCATGGACATTATGATTGACAGCCACAAAATGTGGGAAATATTTAATCGAGCAACAGAACGCTATCACGAAACCGACAGTGTGGACGCTATTATTGACAATCCTTACAAATTGCCTGACATGGAATATTATCTGTTTCAAAAGAATATTATCGACTCCATACAGTGGCATCTGGAAGACATAATCCGCAATCCCGACATCAACCCTGTCGAAGCGCTGAAAATCAAGCGAAGAATCGACAGATTGAATCAGGAACGCACCGATATGGTCGAATATATTGACAGTTGCCTGTATAAAAAATACGGAAACATTCCTAAACATCCCGACGCGACAATCAACACCGAAACGCCGGCGTGGGCAATTGACAGGCTGTCGATTCTTGCATTGAAAATATATCACATGCGTTGCGAAACCGAAAGGAAAAACGCTTCAGCCGAACACACAGAACAGTGCAGACGCAAATTAGAAGTGCTTAATGAACAGAAAATTGACCTGTCGTCGGCAATAGACAGGCTAATCGAAGATATTTCCACCGGAAAAAAATACATGAAAACCTATAAACAGATGAAAATGTACAACGACCCAAACTTGAATCCCGAACTGTATAACAATAAAAAATAGATATTTATGGCAAAAGAAAAAGAAGATAAAAATGCTGCCGACGGCAACAAAAACGAGAAACTCAAAGCCTTGCAGGCTGCTCTCGACAAGATAGAAAAAGATTTTGGCAAAGGCACAATAATGAAAATGGGCGACAAGGCAGTCGAAAATGTCCCCGTCATTTCATCAGGGTCTATCGGTTTGAATAATGCTCTCGGAATTGGCGGATATCCGCGCGGCAGAGTAATAGAAATATACGGACCGGAATCGTCCGGTAAAACAACTCTGGCAATACACGCAATTGCCGAAGCTCAAAAACTTGGAGGAATTGCAGCCATTATTGACGCCGAACATGCTTTCGACAGATCGTATGCAATAAAACTCGGCGTTGACGTGAATACTCTGCTGATTTCGCAGCCCGACCACGGAGAACAGGCTCTCGACATAACCGAACAGCTGATCCGTTCCGGCGCAGTCGATATTGTGGTAGTCGATTCCGTTGCCGCACTGACCCCAAAAACCGAAATAGAAGGCGATATGGGAGACAAAAATATGGGACTTCAAGCCCGACTGATGTCGCAGGCTATGCGTAAACTTGCCGGAACAATCAATAAAACAAATACTTGCTGCATTTTTATAAATCAGTTGCGCGATAAAATCGGCACAATGAGTTTTGGCAACCCCGAAACAACAACCGGAGGAAACGCATTGAAATTTTACGCTTCCATTCGTGTTGACGTGCGCAAAATTTCATCGCTTAAAGAAGGCGAAGAACACTGGGGATCGCGTACAAGAGTAAAAGTTGTGAAAAATAAACTTGCTCCACCATTCAAAAAAGCCGAATTTGACATGGTTTTCGGCGAAGGAATTTCCAAAGCCGGCGAAATCGTCGATTTGGGCGTCGATTTGAATCTTATAAAGAAAAGCGGCTCATGGTTTAGTTACGGTGAAACAAAAATCGGACAGGGAAGAGACGCCGTGAAAAAAATGCTGCTCGACAATCCCGAACTGTACGAAGAACTGGAATCTAAAATAAAAGAAAAAATAAGAGATGTCGAAGATATTTAATTCGACCATGTATTATGGAATATAATTTGCAGGTTCAAAAACTCTTACTGAAAAGAGATGCTCTATCGTCTCCCAACGACAGAATTGCGCTGCTGAAACAGGCTATAAATCTGACAGACGTCAACAGTGATCCCGAATGGGGATTTGAACTTCGACTGGAACTGATAAGAGAAGAAAAAGGGACTTCGCGATGCAACGACAGTTTGCCCGCTTTTACATGGATTCTTGACGCATTTGAAAAATATCCCGAAATTTTCGACGAAAGCGATTTTCTTTGGGAATACAAGTGGATGCTTGGTTCGGTAAGACGAAACAGTTCGATCCCGATGGAACAGATTGACCTTATTGCCGAAGATTTTAAAATGCGTCTTCAGCGAAACGGATACAGTCTGCGCCCTTATTATACCGTCAAGGCTCACATGGCGCTGTTTCTGTCTCAGCTTGACGATGCAAAAAAATACCTTGAACTTCGCAACGCCGAAAGCAGAGACGAAATGTCAAACTGTCGAGCCTGCGAACTTGACGACGATGTGGAACTTGAACTGCGGCTTGGCAATTTTGACAAGGCTCTTAATGTCGGAAAAGAAATGCTCGAAAAAAAAGTAGTATGCGGACACATGCCTTTTGTCTGCTACTGCTCGTGCGTCAAATATTTTCACAGAGCAGGAAATATGGATAAGGCTCATGAATTTTTCAATAAAGCCATTAAAGATTTGTCG
Organism: Prevotellaceae bacterium; assembly: GCA_031257315.1. Taxonomy (GTDB): domain Bacteria; phylum Bacteroidota; class Bacteroidia; order Bacteroidales; family UBA932; genus JAIRLF01. The sequence continues at coordinate 3,170 of JAIROW010000056.1, read as the reverse complement.
GAACTGGAATATGACACTTCCCCCGTTTCAGACGTGGCAAAAATGCTGCGCTTTCTAATTGATTATGACAGAAATAAGGCATGGGCTTTTTTTGAACAGTACGCTCACTGGAATATTGGAAGCGAAGATTTTCTGGATTATGAATTTTCAAAAAGCGTACTGCCGCTACTTGCCGAAGGAGGTGAAAAAACACTGACAGTAAACTCTGCCGTAGAATGGTACAGAGCCGACAATTTATACGATTTGCAGTACCTGTACAATTATTACTACACAAGAGCAAAAAATCTTGCCGACAGATTTGACAGACGTAACGGTTCCGACGTTTTCAACAAACAGCTTGAAGAGGAAATAATTTAATTTTTATTAAAAATATATAATGTTTAAGATAAATATACACTCAAATGAAATTAACAGTTGACAAAATAATCGTTACAGTTTGCGCAGTTTGCTGTCTGCATTTTCCGTCCGGCGCACAGTTTGAAACAAAACTGTCGGAACTGAAAGTAAAAGGAAACGTAAAAGAGATTCAAGACACCGAATATCAGGTTATTGATAACAATTACCTCAATCTGAAAGAAGAGAGAATGGTCATGCTCTCGTTCGACAAAAAGGGAAATAAAACAGAAGAAAAATATCTGTCGCCCGAAAAAAAAATCATTTACAGTTCCGAAATTAAATATGCTACATCGGGTAAATTACTTGAAGAAACGGTAAACTGTTTCGGTTTCGGTAAGGATTTCAAAAAAACATATCATGTTGAATCTAAGAAAATTACGGTACATACCGTTTACGAAAACGAAGACGCCGGAGTAAAACACTATTCCGAATATGCGCTGAATCCCGACGGCGCTGTTGCAAAACGCACAGACTGGCTGGGAAATGACAAAATCATGGAAATAAAATACACTTATTCAAAGGGGCTTTTGCAGACCGAAACAAATCAGACAGCCGAAAATACGCTTCGCTTCAAATACGAATACAATAAAAAAGGCGAACCGGTTAAAAAATCGGAAATGGCTACGGACGGCAAAATTGTGTATTCCGTAGCATATACCTACGACAGCAGGGGAAACGTGCTTTCGGAAACATCTTCATACACCGGCGAAGAAAAAACAGTCATAACATATAAATATGTGTATGACTCGAAAGGTAACTGGACAGAAAAACAGGAGAAAATGAACAATAACCTGTTTTCGCTGACAAAGAGAAACATAACTTATTATTAATTTTAAAAAAAAATAAAACGAATATTGTATGGCTACAACAGCTGATTTTAAAAATGGCTTATGTATTGATTTTAACGGAAAACCCTGCTCGATAGTCTGGTTTCAGCATGTTAAACCCGGAAAGGGAGGTGCTTTTGTAAAAGTGAAAATGCGAAATCTGGAAAACGGAAGAATACTGGAAAATACGTTTACCGCAGGCGAAAAAATAGAACTGGTCAGCATCGAACGCCGTCCGTATCAGTTTCTGTACAAAGATGAATCGGGATTTTATTTCATGCACAACGAAACTTACGAACAGATTGAACTTCAGCCGGAAATGATTGAAAACGCCGATTTAATGAAAGACGGACAGTATGTGGAAATGATGTTTCATGCAGATGAAAATCGCGTTTTAACATGCGAACTTCCTCCTTTTGTCGAATTGGAAGTAACCTACTCGGAACCGGGTTTGAAAGGAGACACTGCTTCAACTTCCGCGCTGAAATCTGCAACTCTGGAAACAGGCGCCGAAATCAAAGTACCCTTATTTATAAATCAGGGCGAAAAAATAAAGGTTGATACCAGAACCCGCGCATACTACGAAAGAGTAAGATAGTTTTTCAGATTCAATCCAATATTCTTTAATATCATGAAATCAATTAAACCCACACGCCGCAGGTTTTTGAACATGCTGGCATTTTCGGGAGCAGGACTGATTGCCATTCCGCGCCTGTCGGCAAGCGGATTAGTTGACGGCAGTCCGCAGCAGGGACAGGACAGACAGTCGCCCGTTGATTCGCTGCCAACGCTTCAATGTCCTTCCGAAACAGAAATTACCGTTGTATGGGCTGTTCGCCGCCCTGCAACAGGCTTCGTTGAGTTTGGCGCTGAAAAGGACAGGCTCGACCGGACGGCTTATGGCGATGTTTTTGGACTGAAACCTTATCATTCAAGATTTTTACAGGTGCGCATCGAAGGTTTGAAACCGAATACGCGCTATTATTATCGCACGGTTACGCGCCCGTTTACATATAAAGATGCGTACTCGTTTGAGCAGGGCGAACTGGAATACAGCAACATATTTTCGTTTGAAACATCGGGACGAAAAAAAACGGCAAGTTCTTTTTCTGTAATCAACGATACTCATAACAATCAGAAAACGCTTGAACTGCTGTCGAAACGGCTGAACCAAATCGGTTCGGACTATACCGTGTGGAACGGCGACCTTGACAGCAGTTATTCCGACGCAGATCATGCAGTAGAAGCAGTTTTGCGCCCAGCCGGAACTTTCGCTTCCGAACATCCGCTGCTTTTTGTTCCGGGAAATCACGACTATCGCGGCGAGTGGGCAAGAAATATCAGTCTGTTGCTGCCAACGTGGAATCACAAAAACAGCGAAGACAGGCTAATGGGACGAAATTTTGCAGTCCGTACCGGTCCGCTTGCTCTGATAGGGCTTGATACGGGCGAAGACAAACCCGACAGGCATCCTGCGTGGGCAGGGCTGGCAAACTTTGAGCCGTACCGCGTGGAGCAGCGAAACTGGCTTGAACGGACACTGAACAGTCCTGAAATAAAAAGCGCTCCATTTGCTGTGGCGTTCTGCCATATTCCCCTGTTTTCGTCGAACCCAGACGACAATGGCGGCGACAGTCTCGAAGGATATGCAGACTTTCAACGGCAGGCGGGCGAACTATGGGGTCCGTTGCTGTCAAAGCACAAGGTACAGGCAACTATTGTGGCGCACACGCATCAGTTCAAATATGACCCTGCCGACGGAAACCGTAGCTGGGCGCAGATTGCCGGCGGTGGTCATCAAAAAGTCAGCACCGTTATACACGGCAAAGTCGATGGAAACAAACTTGAAATTGTTGCAGACGACGTTTTCAGCAATAAGGAACTCGGTCGCTGGCAATTCGCAAAAAGAAAATAATCTCGGTTGAACAAAGAAACCGCAGACAACAA
>JAIROW010000258.1 GCA_031257315.1 Prevotellaceae bacterium | reverse complement strand
TAGAACGCGCAAACTGGACTTTTGACCACGATTTGAGTAAAACCAATCTTTCGCTGAAATACAAAGCCAAGATGCTTGTGGAAAAATGGACGGGATACAGATTTGGCGAATACAAAAACTATAAAATAATATAGGAGTAAAGTACTGTTTATTCCTGTCATAATCGCACCCTTTTACAACAAAATGCTGATGTTTGCTCCGCGTGCAGCAAGCAGCAGCGGGCGCGATAAATCGCACCCCTACGCCATCTCCGGTCAAAACCATTAACCCTTTTGACCAAAACCATTAACCCTTTTGAGTAAAAGGGTTAACCCTTTTGACCAAAACCATTAACCCTTTTGGGTAAAAGGGTTAACCCTTTTTGCCGAACCCATTAACCTTTTCATTTACAGGATTTTTCACCGCGAGGAAAAGCTGTTAAAAAAGGGCAGAAACTCTCCGCAGCCGGTACATCATTTTGAACACCCTACACAAAGGGCTTGATTTTTGTAACTGCTGAGCCGGCAAATTTACAAAAATGTAAGAGACTGGCTGAAAACCAGTCTCTTATTATTAAAATTAATTTACATAAACCTTATTGTCTAAATTTTACCTGAACGGCTAACGGCTAATGTCCTTCAAAATATTTTCATATTTTTTATCCAGAACGTTAATTATTGATTGATAATCGTCCCTGTTTTTCAGCTCGGCATGTAATTCAAAATAATATTTGATTTTGGGTTCTGTACCCGAAGGACGAATCGATACAACGGTGTTGTCGTCTGTAATAAACTGTAATACGTCAGAAACAGGTTGATGCAGGGGTGTGGATTTTCCTGTAACAGGGCTGGTTGATTTTAAATTCAGATAATCGTTCATAATGACGATTTTCGATCCGGCAATTTCTTTTGGTGGATTTTCTCTGTAATTTTTCATCATGGCTTTGATTTCTTCCAGTCCTTCCTTGCCTTTTTTTGTGATTGACAGTAATTTGCCGTAAAATACTCCGAATTTGCAATAAATGTCCAGCAATATGTCATACAGCGACTTACCCTGTTCTTTTGCCCATGCTGCAAGCTCTGCAATCATGCCGCAAGAAACAACGGCGTCCTTGTCTCTCACATAATCGCCAACCAGAAAACCGTAACTTTCTTCGCCGCCGCAAAGGAATTTCTTTTTACCTTCGTTTTCTCTGATAATTGCGGCAATATACTTGAATCCCGTTAAAACGTCGAATGATTCTACTCCAAAATATTCAGCCATTTTGGGCAGCAATGTTGTTGTAACTATCGTTCTTACAATATATTCGTTGCCTTTTAACAGATTTCGGGTTTTCAAGTTCGACAGTATATAATATGTAAGAAGCGATGCTGTCTGATTGCCGTTAAGCAACTGTAATTCGCCGCTGTTATTTCTTACGGCAATGCCAACTCTGTCAGCGTCGGGGTCTGTTGCCATCACAAGGTCGGCATTTTCGTCCTGCGCTTTTTTCAAAGCCAGCGTCAGCGCTTCCGATTCTTCGGGATTAGGCGAGACAACCGTTGGAAAATTTCCGTCGTTTATGTCCTGTTCCGCTACATGTATAATGTTTTTAAATCCCAGACATTCAAGAAATTCAGGTACAATTTTTACTCCTGTACCGTGCAGCGGGGTATAGACAATCTTAATATCACTGTGTTTTGCAATCAGGTCTGGAGAAATTGAAAGGGTTTTGAGTTTTTCAAGATAAATTTTATCTGTTTCTTCTCCAATCTGCACTATAAGTTCGGGATTTGCCTCAAAGTTAACGTCTTTTACCGATTTTATTTTACCGACTTCTTCGATAATATTAATGTCGTGAGGTGCAACCACCTGACCGCCATCGTCCCAGTAAGCCTTGTAACCGTTGTATTCTTTCGGATTGTGCGACGCCGTGATTACAACTCCCGTGTTACATGCGTAATGCCTTACAGCAAAGCTCAATTCGGGCGTCGGGCGCAGCGAAGAAAACAGATATACCCTTATTCCGTTTGCCGAAAAAACGTTTGCGGTAACGGAGGCAAAAAAGCGGCTGTTGTTTCTGCAATCGTATGCAACAGCGGCGCTTAGCTGTTTATCGGGATACTGTTTTTTCAGATAGTTTGCCAAGCCCTGAGTAGCCATTCCAACCGTATATTTGTTCATGCGGTTGGTGCCTGCGCCCATTATGCCGCGCAAACCTCCGGTTCCAAATTCCAAATCCTTATAAAAGGATTCGATTAATTCTTTTTCGTTATCGAACAATTTTTGTACCTGACTGCGGGTTTCTTCATCAAAATCGGAACCAAGCCATATTTCTGCACGCTGTTTTATATCTACCGTATTCATAAAAAAATAATTTATGGCGCAAATATACGTAAAATTTTTAAATTACGCACAGACGAACAGAAAATCCGGAAAAAAAATCGCGCGATTTGTCATGTCTGTGCGTAATTGCGTTCACTGAATAATTTACTTTACCGGAGTAATTCCTGTTGATTCTTCTTTTTTTGGAGCAGATAATACAAAACGGGCAGCAACTTTTTCAGCTTTTTTAATAATCAGAGCGTCTGCCGTAACTTCGTAACTGACTTCTGCGCGGAACAGTTCCAGTACTTCCTTTTCGGTCGATTCCTTGATGCACATCATTTTGGTGCTTGCCATTGCCGAAAATTTCAGGCTGTTGCCTGCGCCGGTTTCATACGACCCGTGAAAATTGTTGCAGCCGCTGTTGCCATGTACGCTGTTTTCAACTCCCGAAAACGTAATAAAAGATTCTTTTGGATTGTCGGTTACGGCTTTACCGTTAATTTCCGTCAACTTCCAGTATCTGTCCACCAGATTTTGGTCAATTTTGTGCAACACATACTGCGCAGCAAATTCGCCGCTGATAACGTTTCCGTCCTTGTCGAGCTGCGTCAAAGAATTGTTGCCAACGATAAACTGTGTATTAAAACCGTTTTCCTTACCATTGTCAAGTATTACAGTATTTCCAGCTTTATTCCAGGTAAATGTACCGGTAGTTTTAAAAACAGAGTCTGACCTGTCAAGATAAAGCGTTTCCAGCGTATAAGCGGAATCCGTCCTGTTCAACGTCAGCGCTGTTCGGATACCTCTGCAATCGGCGCAGGGCGTAATTCCGACGTAAACGCCTGCCCATTCCAGCGTATCTTTTGCTGTAAGAGCAGAATTTTTTGTTTTGTTTTTCGAGCCGCACGATGCTGTTCCTGCTATCATTGCGGCAAATCCGATCATAAAAAATAACCTCTTCATTCTATAATTTTTTATTAAATATTGACGCAAAAGTATATAAATTTTTTTAATGGTGCAAACCGATACAGTTTTGACTGATTCTATGGCTTTCAGTTTCTGCGGGACAGCCACTGCAATCGTAGAGACGCGATTAATCAGATAATGGAGGCGATGTGAAAAGTATGCAAAATTCATTAATAAAACGTATCTT
>JAIROW010000240.1 GCA_031257315.1 Prevotellaceae bacterium | reverse complement strand
TGCATGTGTTAAGCCTGCCGCCAGCGTTTATCCTGAGCCAGGATCAAACTCTTCATTGTATATTATTATTCTCTTTTCTTTTGTCCTGACTCCTTTATTCCTGTTTTAATGGAATTGCTGTTAATCTAATCTTGATATAAACCTTATCATGGTATATCTTAAATTGTCTTTCCTGTGTTGTCAAAGAACCTAAATTCTTGTCTGCTTTATTTTTCAAAAGCGGGTGCAAAGGTAGCATATTATTTCGCATTTTTCCAAATTTTTTTTGAAATATTTTTGCAATTGTAAATTAATATACTGATATACACATGTTTATGGTTCGTATAAAATTTGTTTTTTTGTGTCTGTTTTACGATATTTTGCAACTGTTGCTGGATAAAAAACTGAAAATAATGGAGAATTTTCACGCACGGAAAAATGTAAAATAAACATGGAATGTTTGGCAAGCAATGATGATATTTAGACGGCGGACAATTAAACGCAAATCTTAAATTCGACGATTTTGGCAATCCGACGTCCACAGAAAAGGGAAATATGTCGGATATTGTTTGCGATTTATGGCGATTTTGGATTGATTGTTGACGTTACAATGCAAATTGAGGCAACGACAATATGAAATTAAAAGGCGCTGTAAAAAAGGATACAAAAAATTGAACAAATCGGGACAGAGCGTATCATAAGCGACGCGCCTTTTACGTTCAAATCACAGCGCAGTTTTCAGGGCTGTTTGGCATCGCCCTGTCAAATTTGATTTAGGGAAAAATCAGAATGTAAAAATACTGTTCATGAAAAAATTCCAGATTACTACGCAAATTATGGCAATAAGTTTGGCGGAGTAGAAATTCAGTTTTTCTTTGTCGATTTTGTTGCTGTTTAAAATTCTCACTGCAAAATGGCTGAAATCAGCCGACAGTTTGCCGTTGAGCAGCCAGATTATAAAATTGTTGAACGCAAGTCCGACAAGCGATATTGCGAAAAAATACAGATACTGTTGCATAATGCGGGGATCTGAGTTTTCAAAAGTCCACATACGGTTAAGAATATAATTTGTTGATGCGGCAACCGTAAATCCGGCAGAATTTGCAATATATCTGTTGATTTTCAGTATCTCTTTGCACAGGTACGTGATTCCGAAATCAATTATCAGCCCTGAAAATCCTACAATAATAAATTTGACAAACCTGAAAATAAATATAAAATTCACATTTTTACATTTTAAGACGCTGTTGTTATTTGAAGATATACAGCGCTGTGCGTATCTTCAAATACGTCATGAAAATTTAACGGTGTTATTTGCAAGACTGTTCAAATCAAAAAAAAAACTCATGAAATACATCGACCGGGAACCGGAGATTTGAACAGTCAGGCAAATAATTCTTAAATTCAGTTTAATTTTTTGTATATAAAATCATACAAGTTTTCAAAAGTAACAATAGAAGTAACTTCCTGAGCCGGAATTTTTACTCCGAACATGGTTTCGACAAGCGCAACCATATCGACAAGTCCCAGACTGTCGAGATCCAGAGTTTCCTTAATGTTTGCGCCGGAAGATATATTGGAAATTTCTATTTCAAATTCTTCGGCTAATGCTTTGTTTGCCCTGTCGGCAATTTCCTGTTTTCCTATCATATTTTTTTCTATTATTTAAAATCTTTTACAACAAGCGTTGAATTTGTTCCTCCAAAACCGAATGAGTTTGAGAGAAATACGTCAAACTGCTTTTCGATTTTTCGAGAAGGAATGTTCAGTTTGACAGAATCTTCGTCCGGATTTTCAAAATTAAGATTCGGAGCAATAAATCCGTTTTTCATCATCAGCATCGAATAGATTATTTCGCTTGCTCCCGCCATCCACATTTCGTGTCCGGTCATTGATTTAGTCGATGTTACTTCCGGTTTGTGAGCGCCGAAAACGTCGGCGATTGCTTTTGCTTCGTTTCGGTCGCCAACGGGAGTAGATGTTGCGTGGGCGTTAACATAGCCTATCGAGCGAATGTCGAAGCCGGAATCTTTGATTGCCATTTGCAGCGAGCGGCTTGGTCCATCGACATTCGGGACGGATATGTGGTCGCCGTTCGACGAAAATCCGTATCCGCAGATTTCGGCTAAAATTGGCGCTCCGCGTTTTATGGCAGATTCATAACTTTCGATAACAATCGTAGCCGCTCCGCCTCCGGGGACAAGCCCGTCGCGGTCGCGGTCAAATGGGCGCGAGGCTTTTGCGGGTTCGTTTTCGCGTATCGAGAATGCGCTGATGCCGTCGAAACTGCCTACGGAATATGGGTTCAGTTCCTGCGCTCCGCCACAGACGATACAGTCCTGCAATCCCCATTGAATAAGAAGATAGCCTAACCCTATTGCATGTGAACCGCTTGCGCAGGCGCCTGATACGGTTAAATTTATTCCTTTGAGTTTAAAAATACAGGCGAGATTCATGGTTACAGTCGAGTTCATTGACTGAAAAATTCCTCCCGAACCAATCATTGTGGTATCTTTTTTTTCGCGCATTGTATCGATGCTTTTCATAACGGCTTCGGCGCTGCTGTCGTTTCCGTACAGTAAACCAACTTCGTTGGAATGAAGGTAGTCGGCGTCGATTTTTGCGTTTTTCAAAGCCTCGTCCGTTGCAAGGTATGCGTAATTGCACTGTTCGGGCATATATACGCGCTGATTGCGGCTTAAAACACTTTTCAGGTTTGGCATTTCAAGATATGCGGTCAGTCCCGAACGGAATCCGAGTTCTTTTCGTTTCGGGTCAAATACTATTCCCGATTTTGCTTCATACAGGGATTTCAAAACTTCGTCAAGATTTTTTCCGAGACACGAATAAATCCCCATTCCTGTAATTACAACTTTTCGTTTCATCATGCGTTTTATGTTATTTCAGCAATTTTTCAAGCGTATTGCGTGTTTCTGTTCTCAACCGCATTAAATCATTCAATTTGCCCTGTTTGAGCAGTTTGCAGAATCGCAATTCTTTTCTGCAATTACTGTGCGCTTTGTCGAAACAGACTGCAAAGATATATAAAAATGGCAAAACTGCCACACCTGTTATGGCTGCAAATACAGAACCTGTTGTTAATCCAACAGATAGAAACACAATAATATTTGCCAGCGGTATTCCTGCAAGACAGGCAACGGCAACTTTTACCGAAGCATGCAGCATATAATCGTGGACTTTCCGGTTTATCAGTTTTGGGGGGTAAATTACCGTAAAATTGGCAATGCAGGCAATTAAATACAGAGGCAACGCGACTGCGTGCAACAGCATTTTTGCAAAGACGGCGACGCCTGAAATTTTTTTATCGAAAAATCGGTCTTCAATTCCAAGTTCGTCGATTTTTGTACTCAGTGCGCTGAAACTGTCGTAAACAGACTGAATTTCAGCCTCGTTTGCTGTTTTAAGCGTTTCGAGTCTGCTGCACAGCTGTTTGTCCGAAATCAGTTTTTCTGCAAGATTTTCGGGGTCGAAGCCGTTATATTCTGCATATTTTATGCCATAAGTATTTCTGATAAAGTCTATTGCCCTGTAATTATCCAAATCCCTGACGTCAAGCATCAGTTCCGACACTTTTTGATGTATATCGGCATTAAGCTCTTTCTGGACAGTTCTCGGCTTTATTTTATACCGTTCATAATACTGCGATATTGGAACAGGTTTTCCAAATTTAATCAAAACATCTTCTTTTTCAGCAAAATAACCGGTATAATGGTTACACGAAGGCAAGATGTATATTTCCTTTTCAAAATTGCATTTTTCGGCAGCTTCAAAAGCAAGGCGCAGATAGCCGTATGTAAAATTTCCCAGCCAGTGTTTGTCCTGATGTCCCGATTCGGGATAAATAAAAACTGTTCCGTTTTTCAGCAGTTCGTCCGACGCTTCGCTAAAAGCGTGCATATTGCCCGAAAGATTTTCAACGCCATACGAAATCCTAAATGCAGGCAGCAGCCCCAGCCAGTGCATAACCGTTCCAAGATACGGAATATCAAATGCGTCGGCTCTGGTAATTGCTCTTATTTTTCTTTTTCCGCGTCTGTTTTTTATGGCATAAAGCAGCGCAAGCGCATCATTCATACTGTTTTGATGGTCAGAAACAATCAGCAGAGGACAATTCTGCGGAATATTTTCCCTTCCTACAACATACATTTTACGGTTATAGCAACAGTAGAACATAAATTTTACATACAGTTTAAACAGTATATATCCAACGCCGGCTTTTCCGCCTTTCGATACTTTCACATTTCTCTTATAACTCATACAAGTCTGTCTATTGCACACTGTGCAAAATTCGGCGCAAAGGTAATATGAAAACTTTAAGTACCAAAAAAGTTTTTTTGGATTCTGCGTATAATTCGGAATATTGATACAAGCCGCCACAGTGTACAGATTTCCGTAAATTTCAAATACTCAAAACTGTGCGCGGCATCGTTACACGTCCCGACATTTGTCTTTTCGTTCTATTTTATTTTTAACATTATCAGCCGCTTAATCTTTTTTTTGACATATTTCGTAAAAATAGAGTACTTTTGCAGCTCAATTAAAACGATTTGAATTTTGGCTTCGTCGAATTTTGTAGATTACGTTAAGATTTTTTTCCGTTCGGGAAACGGAGGGCGCGGTTCGACCCATCTGCGCAGAGAAAAGTACATACCCAAAGGCGGTCCCGACGGTGGCGACGGCGGACGCGGAGGGCATGTCATTGTTAAGGGTAACAAACAGTTATGGACATTAATTCACCTTAAATACAGGAAACACGTACATGCCGAAGACGGCGAGTCGGGCAGCGGAAGTCTGTGCCACGGTGCAGACGGCAGCGACGCAGTTCTGGAAGTCCCAACAGGAACGGTTGTGCGAAACGCTGAAACCGGCGAAATGCTGTGCGAAATAACCGACGACGGCGAAGAAGCAATTGTTTTGCGCGGCGGACGCGGCGGCATGGGCAATGCTTTTTTCAAGTCGGCGACCAATCAGACGCCGAGATATTCGCAACCCGGAGAATCGGGCAGCGAAGGCTGGTTTATTCTTGAACTGAAACTTTTGGCAGACGTTGGGCTGGTTGGTTTTCCAAACGCTGGAAAGTCAACCCTTCTATCCTCAGTTTCAGCGGCAAGACCAAAAATTGCCGACTACGCCTTTACTACTCTCGAACCAAATCTTGGTATAGTAAACTATCGCGAACATCTGTCGTTTACCATGGCTGACATACCCGGCATAATCGAAGGCGCTCATGCAGGTAAAGGACTGGGGTTGCGGTTTTTACGACATATTGAACGCAACTCGGTACTGCTGTTTCTGACGCCGGCTGACAGCAAAGATATTGTAGAAGAATATTATACGCTGGTAAACGAACTCGAAAAATATAATCCGGAACTGCTTGACAAGCGCAGAATTTTGGCAGTGTCGAAAACCGACATGCTTGACGCGGAACTGATTTCTGAAATAGAATGTGAATTAAAAAAACGCATCAAGTCAATTCCTTATATTTTTATTTCATCTGTAACAGGATACGGTATGATGGAACTTAAAGATTTGATTTGGAAAATATTGAACTGATAAATTAATTATGCTTATTGTACTGGAAGGACTGGACGGGTCGGGTAAAACCACTCAGGTAAACCTGCTGCGAAAATACTGCGAACAGAGAAACATCGGCAGTTATTTTCTACATTTTCCGCGTTTCGACGCGCCGCTTTACGGCGATTTGATTGCCGCATTTCTTCGCGGAGAGTTTGGAGAAGTTAACTCGGTAAACCCCAGAATAGTAGCGCTGCTGTATGCCGGCGACAGACACGCTGCCGCTCCGCTGCTCAACGACCATATTGCCGGAAACAGCGTCGTCATTCTCGACCGCTACGTATATTCAAATATCGCGTTTCAGTGCGCAAAACTGTCAGATAGCGCAGAACGGAACAGCCTTAGAAAGTGGATATTCGATATGGAGTATAACTATTTTAAAATCCCGCGCCCCAACGTCAGTATTTTTTTGGACGTGCCGTTTGAATTTACTGCCGACAGGCTGAAATCGCAGCGCAGCGGCAACGAACGCGAATATCTGAAAGGTAAACAGGATATACACGAAGCAGACTTTGACTTGCAGCGCAGAGTGAGAGAAATGTATATGGAACAGGTCGAAACTGATGAAAATTTTTTAAAAATAGACTGCGCACTCTCAAATTCGGAAATGAAATCACCCGAATCAATACATGGCGAAATTGTTAATATAATCGAAAAACGCAATTTAATCGGCAGTTAAAATGACGGGATTGATAGTTAAACATACTGGCAGCAATTATCTGGTGCGCGGCGAAGACGGAAATCTGTACCTTTCGACAACGCGCGGAAAACTGCGGCTTAAAGATTTGAAAACCACCAATCCAATTGCCGTTGGCGACAATGTCGCGTTTCTGGCGGTTTCGGAAAAGGAAGGCGTGATAACGGAAGTCCTGCCAAGAAAAAATTATATTATCAGACGGTCGTCGAATCTTTCGCGGCAGGCGCATGTTCTTGCCGCAAATATCGACAGGGTTTTTCTGATTGTAACGCTCGTACAGCCCGAAACAAGATACGAATTTATCGACAGATTTCTGGTAACGGCTGAGGCTTACAAAATTCCGGTCTGGATTGTAATAAACAAAATCGACCTTCTGGATACGCCTGATTTACAGGAATATCTTGAATATTTTAAACAGATTTATTCTGGCGCAGGATATACGACTCTGGAAGTTTCGGCTGCAAAAAACATCAATATCGACAGTATAAAATCGGAAATTTCCGGTAAAATCACCCTGTTTTCCGGCAATTCGGGCGCAGGAAAATCGACGCTCATTAACCGCATCGCACCCGATTTGCATCTGAAAACAGGCGAAATATCCAAAGCCCACAACAAGGGAACGCATACCACTACGTTTTATGAAATGTTTGAAACAAACGGCGGCTTTGTGATTGATTCTCCGGGTATTAAAGGTTTTGGACTGATTGACATCGACAAATCGGAAATATATCACTATTTCCCCGAAATATTCAGAGCCTCGTCGGGCTGCAAATTTGGAATGTGCAGCCACACGCACGAGCCTGAATGTGCAGTAAAAGCCGCCGTAGAATCGGGCGAAATCAGCGAAAGCCGTTATTCCGGATATTTGAAAATACTTGACGGAGATGACAGTAAATACAGATAATTGATAATTGATAATTGATAATTGATAATCGTAGAGACGCGATAAATCGCGTCTCTATTTTTCACAAAAAAGCAGGCGAGCTTTTACAAAAAAGCAGGCGAGCTTTCATAAAAAAGCAGGCGAGCTTTTCAAAAAAGCAGGCGAGCTTTTTGACAATTGATAACTGACAATTGAGCCGCGCCAGTATTGTATGCAGAGAATGTAAAAATAATGCGAATCAAGGGTTGAAGACGTTTTTTTAGCCCGAATGGGCTAAATTTTCATAACCGCATACAAGCGAAGCGCGGTATGCGGTAGCACAATCGTTCTCATCGTTGCCTGTAAGTCAAAACTTTAATGCTTTTGCGATAGAGTTCTGCCTTTCAGGCAGTCGGTTGCTGTCGTTTTTAGCCGCAGGCAACGCTATCGCTCGCCTGCGGTTATGAAAATTTTGTCCTTTCAGGACATTTTAACTTCCGATTCTCATTATCAACATCTAAACTCTAATATCTAAACTTTAAACTCTGATTTTTTAGCCCGAATGGGCTAAATTTTCATAACCGCATACAAGCGAAGCGCGGTATGCGGTAGCACAATCGTTCTCATCTTTGCCTGTAAGGCAAAATTTTAATTCTATTGCGATAGAGTTCTGCCTTTCAGTCAGTCGATTGATGTCGTTTTTAGCCGCAGGCAACGCTATCGCTCGCCTGCGGTTATGAAAATTTTGTCCCGCATGGACTTTAACTCCTGATTCGCATGAATAATAGAAATATCGTGGTAAAAAACTGTATATAAACATATTGTAAATTTTTTATAATTTTTATTAAAAAAAATATTGCAGATATTGTTTTTTTTTATAACTTTGCGGCATGTTTTTTTAATTTAAATTTGTAACGTCATGAAAAATTTGGACTGTTTTAAAATTTGTTTTTTATTTGCTTTTCTGATTTCGACGGTTGCCTGTACAAAGGAAGACAATCCGGCAATTGACGGCGGAACAGATGAAAAAAAGGAAGTCCGGTTTACCGAAGCCGAACAGAAAGTACTGTATCAGATGCGAAATGGAGACAACCGCATCGGTATTGAAGAAGCGATGCAGATTGCCGGCGATGTGATTGATTTTTTGGACGAAGAATCGCCCGCGACAAAATCGGGAAACTCGCGCCGCATTGCAACGGTTACGCACCTGCACACGGGAAAAAAGGCGAAAATTGCAACAAAATCATCGTCGGACGACAACAGCAGCGTTGAAATGCCCGACACGCTCGCCTACCTCTTTAATTTTGCCGACAGCGCCGGTTTTACAATTATTGCTGCCGACACAAGAATCGAAACACCGATACTTTGCTACACCGGCAGTGGAACACTCGGCGACTCGATTGACAACCCCGGACTGGCGGTATTCCTTTCCGGCGCGGAAGACTACATCGAACGCTCGATTATTGAAGCCGAACATCTGCGAGACTCGCTTATGACAGATATTCTCGCCAAAATCGACGAAACGGGTGTGAAAGACACTGTGTATGTTGACGCTGACGAAAATGAGGCGAAAACAAAAGCATCAACGACCACAGAAATTGACAGAAGGGTTTCATATTCTTATGGAGCATGGACTGTCGATTCAAAAGTAGGACCGCTACTGTCAGTGGAATGGGGACAAGGTATCCCTTTTAACAGTCTAATATCTAAAAACAACTGCACGTATAACTACTTATATGGAAATAAAGCGCCGGTAGGGTGCGTCGCTGTGTCAACAGCATATATTTTAACTTACTGGTTTAATAAAATGTTGATTGATTTTAAAATTGACGGATATTCCATTGACAGCCGTTTGTTGTGTAATTATACATGTGCTCCAAATCGATCCGGACGGTATAGCGGATTGGCAACACTTGATATAAATGCCAATACATCGGAAGCATATCAGGCAAGATCGCAAGTTGCAAGATTAATGGAAAGAATTGGCAAATGGACAGGTATGGATTATGGTTGCGGTGGCAGCAGCACTACCACAAGCAACGGGGTTGAATTTCTTCGAGAAGTGGGCTTTACATACGGCGTTCCGGGGTATTTTAATGAAAAATGGGAACTTGGATTCGATTACAATTTTAATACTGTTTTCAATTCGCTGAACAGGGAACGTCCCGTTATGATTCGAGGAGATTCATTCAAAACAAATCACAGTTTTCTGTTTATCAGCTGGAGTACATATAGCGGAGGACATTCATGGGTAATTGACGGTTATCTGAGACGAAAAAGACTGGTTACGGTAACAGTTACCACCACAACAACAACGACAGAAGAAACTGTATATGACCCGCAAGTTCCATTACGAATACAAAAGAAAATGCCTTACGACAAAAAACTTTTGTGTATTACAACAACCACTACAAGTACCTATACTGAATATTCTAAATATTACCTGCATAATAACTGGGGTAATTATGGTGGCAACGGTCATTTTGTTGAAGGCTGTTTTAACCGCAACAGTAAAGATAATCTTTCTTCAAACACAAAATCGGGAGAGAAGGGTAATTATCAATATCGTAATGAAATATTTCCTGAAATATATTATAAATTTCCATAAGTCATGAAAAAAATATTTATAATAATTATTATTTTTACAACAGGGTTATTTGCCTGCGACAAAAAAGTAACGGGCTGGACT
>JAIROW010000199.1 GCA_031257315.1 Prevotellaceae bacterium | reverse complement strand
GCATCGCTCGGTAGAAATGGAAGACAGATATATTCGCCTTCTACCGAGCGATGCATCTCTACGAGATGCTGCCATCTCTGGCGCGGCTTTGAAATCCCTCTTTTTCCGTCTCATTTTTGGGTACATCATTTTGAAAACCATACCCAATTGATAATTGACAATTGATAATTGACAATCGTATAGAAAGTTGCATTGTAACGTCTATACAAAGGCTGAAAAATATGTAAATAATGAAAATTCTGTAATTCTGTCAATTTTACTGACACTGGCACGTGTCTCAAATCGACTGAAACGGAATTGTTGCACCCGCTGATTTATTACTCAAACCGTCGAAATATAAAAACTTTAATTATCTTTGCAGCTGTTTTTGGGGTTAAACGCAATCGTAAACTGTTATTGGAATGATAAAATTAGAACAGATAAACAAAACATACTATACCGGCGCTCCGCTGCATGTACTTAAAGGTATTGATTTGGAAATTGGCAGGGGCGAACTGGTGTCGATTATGGGCGCTTCCGGTTCGGGGAAATCAACATTGCTGAATATTCTCGGAATACTTGACGGATACAATACCGGAAATTACTGGCTGAACGGCGTACTTATCAAAAATCTGAGCGAATCGAAGGCAGCCAGTTACAGAAACAAACTGATTGGCTTTATTTTTCAGTCGTTCAATCTCATATCGTTCAAAAACGCAATGGAAAACGTTGCCTTGCCGCTCTATTACCAGAATGTCGGTCGCCGCGCACGCAACAGAACCGCTCTCGAATATCTCGAAAAACTGGGCTTGAAGGAGTGGGCGCATCACATGCCCAACGAACTTTCGGGCGGACAGAAACAGCGCGTCGCCATTGCACGCGCTCTGATTGCCAAACCGCAAATTATTCTTGCCGACGAGCCTACGGGCGCTCTCGACAGCAAAACTTCGGCAGAGGTAATCGAAATTCTGAAACAGGTAAATGCCGACGGAATGACAATGATTATTGTAACCCACGAATCGGGCATTGCAAATCAGACCGACAAAATAATAAGGCTGAAAGACGGAATTATCGAACAGATAGAAGACAATTCGATGCACGACAGTTCCGTTTTCGGATTTGGAAACATAAAATAATAATATACTGCCATGCTGAATCTGTTATTTGAAATATTAAGCACAATCAGACGCAACAAACTGCGCACGTTTCTTACCGGCTTTGCCGTAGCGTGGGGTATTTTCATGCTGATAGTCCTGCTTGGCTCTGGCAACGGGCTGAAAAACGGTTTCAGCGCAAACTGGGGCGACCAGCTGGTTAACGTTGTACAGATATGGGGTGGAAGAACAAAAATCCCGTATGACGGATTTCAGGCTGGACGCTGGATACGGCTCGACGCCAGAGATTTGCAGTTTACCTCAGAAGAGTTTCCCGACGAAATAAGCTTCGCTATCGGAAACGTACAGCTGGGCAGCAAAAACATGAGTTTCGGAACGGAATACGTCTCGTCGAACATACGTGGCGCAAGTCCGAACAGAGTTATTGTTGACGGTCTGAAACTGTCGGAAGGCAGATTTATAAACAACCTCGATATTAACGAATACCGCAAAACCATAATCATATCGAAACGGACAAAAGAAATTCTGTTTAAAAACGAAACGGCGACAGGCAAACACGTAAACGTTGACGGAATTGTTTACACCGTTGCCGGCGTGTTTTATCTCGATAACCGTCAGGACGAAACAGGCTCGTACATTCCGCTGTCAACGGCGCAGATTGTTTACAACAGGGGAATTGCAATATCGAACCTTTCATTTACGCTCAACGGCGAAAAAATCGACGACAAAGAAAGCAGCAACGAATTTATGAACCGCTACAAAAAACGTTTTGCAATTCAGCACCGGATTTCGCCCGACGACGACGCAATATGGTACTGGAACCGTTTCGAGAGCTATCTGGAACTTTCAAACGTATCGACATTTATAAATATTGCCGTGTGGATAATCGGGATATTCACGCTGCTGTCGGGCATTGTCGGCGTAAGCAACATCATGCTCATCACTGTCCGCGAACGCACGCGCGAATTTGGTATCCGCAAGTCGATCGGCGCGTCGCCCGCAAGCATACTCAAACTTGTTATTGCCGAATCGGTGATTATTACAACCATTTTCGGATACATCGGACTTGTTTGCGGAGTAGGACTGACCGAATTTCTGTCAACCGTCTTTCAGCCAGCCGCATCGGGCGATGGCAAATCGCTCAGCATATTTCTCAACCCAACAGTCGATATTGGCGTCGCGATACAGGCAACCCTGCTTCTGATAACAGCCGGAACGCTTGCCGGATTTTTTCCCGCGCTGAAAGCCGTCAGAATAAAAACAATCGAAGCCCTGAACAGCAAGTAGAGGCAAAATGTCCTGACAAAGGACATATAAAAAAAACGTGTAAATTTCCGTTTCCTGAAATTTACACGCAACTTTAAATTTTTTTACCAATAAAAATGTAAGAAAAATACTTTTTCAGACTCTGTTTGCGCTGCCTAATACGTTGACAGTTTTGTGCTTGTATAATTCTTTCAGCTCTTCTCTTGCCGGACCCAGATATTTGCGGGGGTCAAATTCGGAAGGTTTGGCAGCAAAAATTTCGCGTATCTTTGCAGTCATTGCCAGACGTCCGTCGCTGTCGATATTTATTTTACAGACTGACGATTTTGCGGCGCGACGCAGTTCTTCTTCGGGGATACCTATCGCATCTTTCAGCGCTCCGCCGTATTTGTTGATTGTTTCGACATACTGCTGCGGCACAGACGACGAACCGTGAAGCACAATCGGAAATCCCGGTATTTTTTTCATTATTTCGTCAAGAATATCAAAGCGCAGCGGCGGCGGAACCAGTATTCCCTGAGCATTGCGGGTACACTGTTCGGGTTTGAATTTTACCGCGCCGTGCGATGTCCCGATTGAAATCGCCAACGAATCAACTCCCGTTTTGCCAAGAAAATCTTCAACTTCTTCGGGACGGGTATAGGTATGATGTTCGGCTGAAACTTCGTCTTCTACTCCCGCCAGAACTCCAAGTTCGCCTTCTACTGTAACTTCGTGTTTGTGAGCATACTCTACAACCTGTTTTGTTAACGCCACATTTTCGTCGTAGGGAAGATGCGAGCCGTCAATCATTACCGACGAAAAACCCATGTCAACACAGGATTTGCACAGTTCAAACGAATCGCCGTGATCAAGATGCAGAGTTATGGGAATGTTCAGTCCCAGTTCTTTAGCATATTCCACAGCGCCCTGAGCCATATAGCGTAACAGTGTCTGGTTTGCATATTTTCGCGCTCCGCTCGAAACTTGAAGAATAACAGGGGAACGGGTTTCTACACAAGCTGCAACTATTGCCTGCAACTGCTCCATATTGTTGAAGTTAAATGCAGGAATGGCATAACCTCCTTCCATCGCTTTTTTGAATCCTTCGCGGGTATTTACCAACCCAAGTTCTTTATAACTAACCATAGTTCAATACTTTAATGTAAATTCTCTTTTAATTTGAATTTGCAAAGGTATATAAAAATTCTAACATTATGTTTATGTATTACATTTTGACAGCCCGCACTCTGTCCCCGATTTCTGTTCCCCAAACCGGTTTTCTCCGAAGTTTTACGCTTTGTACCGGTCAAAATATTGAGATATTAAATGAAAAAATTTATCAGGTTTATATAATAAATATATAACCATATTTTTATTGAGCGTTTTTATATTACTGATTTACATGCTATTAATGGCACGACGAAAAATATTTTCAGAAAAAAAGATTTTGTATTGTAATTTTTTTATAACTTGCACCGTTTTTGATTTTAACAAGTCTTAACAAAAATTAAATTATTATAAGGCTTTATAACTATAAAGAAAGAATATTTTATGGATAAAAAAATGGACAGGAGGTCATTCCTCCAGAAAAGCGCCCTGCTGACAGCAGGATTAACCGTGGTTCCAAGCCTGGTTATGGGTAAAAAATTTGGATACATGGCGCCAAGCGACAAATTGAACATTGCAGCCGTAGGTATCGGAGGCATGGGCAACGCCAATATCAGCGCCGTTAAAAACACCGAAAACATTGTCGCCCTGTGCGATGTTGACTGGGGTTACAGTAAAAAAGTGTTTGAAAATTTTCCCAATGCAAAAAAATACTGGGACTGGCGTAAAATGTATGATGAAATGGGAAAATCCATTGATGCAGTTATTGTTGCAACTGCCGACCATACTCACGCCATTATTGCCGCCACAGCCATGACGCTCGGCAAACATGTGTATGTTCAAAAACCGCTGACACATTCGGTTTACGAATCCCGTCTGCTTACCAAACTGGCTGCCAAACACAAGGTTGCTACGCAAATGGGTAATCAGGGCAGTTCAGACAAGGGCGTCCGTCAGATTTGCGACTGGATTGCCGCAGGCGAAATAGGCGACGTCAGAAAAGTTGAATGTGCAACCAACCGTCCTATCTGGCCACAGGGACTTAATACTCCCACAAAAGGTTCGTGGGTACCCGAAACCCTCAACTGGGAACTGTTCCTTGGACCGGCAAAGAAACGTCCCTTCAACGAAATCTATCACCCATGGAACTGGCGCGGCTGGTGGGATTACGGCACGGGAGCGCTCGGCGACATGGCGTGTCATATCATGCACCCCGTTTTCAAAGGGCTGAAACTCGGCTATCCTACAAAAGTTCAGGGAAGCTCTACTCTGCTGCTATCTGACTGCGCTCCTACGGCGCAAAGCGTGCGTCTTCTGTTTCCTGCGCGTCCACAACACGATACGAAAAAGATAAAATATCCGGAAGTAGAAGTATTCTGGACTGATGGAGGCATAACGCCGCTGATACCCAAGGGAATGCCAAAAGACAAACGTCTCGACGTCGATGGTCCCGTTATTTTCCACGGAACAAAAGATACTTTGATTTGCGGCTGTTATGGACGCAGTCCTTGGCTGCTGTCGGGCAGAAAACCGGAAGTTCCGAAAACGCAGCGCGAAGTAACCCTGAGTCATGAAATGGACTGGGTACGCGCCTGCAAGGAATCGCCCGAAAACCGCGTACTTACCGCGTCCGATTTCAGCGAAGCAGGTCCATTTAACGAAATGGTTGTAATGGGCGTACTGGCAGTACGTCTCCAGTCTCTGCACAAGGAATTAGAATGGGACGGCGTAAACATGCAGTTCACAAACATCGGCGATAACGACAAATTCGGCATGGTTCTGTCCGACGATTTCAAAGTTGTTGACGGTCATCCGACATTCGACAAGCCGAGTACCGAAATCAATGCAAAAGAATTTGCTGCCGAACTGATTAAACATACGTATCAAAACGGATACAGTTTGCCGGCAATGCCATAACTGTAAAAATTTAAAACGTATCGGAATCCGCATATTCACATAGCAGAATATGCGGACTTCTCCGAACGGATTTTAAATTGAAATAATTAAAATTATTGTATAATAAATTTACAAATAGTCAAGAATATGAAAATTAAGAATGTATTTACAGGATTACTCGCTCTTGGCATTATTACTTCCGTATCGTCCTGTGGCGGCGGCAGTAAAATTGTCAAAAAAGATTACGTGATTCAAACATCTGAAATCGAAGTTCCGGCGCAAGACTCGCTGACGCCCGGATATACGATTATCGAAAAAACACAGGTAGATTTGTCCTGTTTTCC
The DNA here is from genome assembly GCA_031257315.1 of Prevotellaceae bacterium. Classification (GTDB taxonomy): domain Bacteria; phylum Bacteroidota; class Bacteroidia; order Bacteroidales; family UBA932; genus JAIRLF01. Next base: position 2,350 of record JAIROW010000199.1, on the reverse strand, counting down.
AAAAGACAAGGACGGCTGGATTACCATTTTCGACGGCAAAGACTTCTACGGCTGGAGAGGCTACTGCAAGGACAATGTGCCTTCGCGATGGATTATTGAAGACGGAGCAATAAAATTCAACGGCAGCGGAGCAGGTGAAGCTCAGGCAAAAGACGGTGGAGACATTATTTTCGCTCACAAGTTCAAAAATTTTGAAGTTTCCATCGACTGGAAAGTTGCGAAAGGCTCAAATTCAGGCATTTTCTATCTGGCGCAGGAAATCAAGAATCAGCCGATTTACGTTTCTGCTCCCGAAAGCCAGGTGCTTGACAACGACAACCACCCCGACGCAAAACTGGGCGTTGACAATAACAGACAGTCATCGTCGCTGTACGACATGATTCCCGCAAAACCGCAGAACGCCAAACCTCACGGCGAATGGAACAATACTACAATTACTGTATTCAAAGGCACAGTTATTCACAGCCAGAACGGAAAAACAGTGCTTGAATATCATTTGTGGACTCCGCAATGGACAGAAATGCTTCAAAACTGCAAATTCTCGCAGCAGAGATGGCCTGTCGCATTTGCTCTGCTTAACAACTGCGGCGGCGAAAAACACGAAGGCTATATCGGATTGCAGGATCACGGAGACGATGTATGGTTTAAGAATATAAAGGTTAAAATAACTGATTGATTTTAATTTTATCTAACTTCTTTTTTGTTTTAAGCGAAAGAGGGTATTTCTTTTATGGAATATCCTCTTTTTTTATAAATAAGACAGCGCCTTTTTTATATTAGCAAAACCATATTTCTGGCAATAACATGGTTTGTATATCTCTTCATGAACGTTTTTTCCGTATTCTCCAATGTGAATTTTAAATACGTTTCTATCCATTTGTATGTAATTCAAATATTTTATGCTAACTTTGCAGCGATTTTGAGGCATGGTTTTAACTGATTTTTTGCTTTGCCGGAAAAATCAAAACGAAAAAATATATAAAAACAGAAATACCGTGAAGCTAAAATTATTGGGAATTTTGATTTTAATTCTGTTTCAAACAAACCTCAACGCTCAGGATTACGAAGAAACCCCGAAAACATTCTGGGGAAGCGTTGAAGCCGGATTTGGCGGAATGATTAAATTTGGAAAAGAAAGAGAATCTGACAAAATTGGAGGCATGATAAATCTCGGGCTGACAGCAGGATACTATTTTACGCCACAGCTGTCGCTTGGAGCAGGAACAGGACTGTATAATTTTTTTTATGACGACAGGTTGCAGATGATTCCCGTATTTGCCAACATCCGTTACCATGTCAGGAAGTTTTCCGAATGTTATGTCTTTTCCAGTGTCGGGGTATCGCTGTTCAATTTCAGAAACACAACGCACGGTTTTCTGTTAGAAGTCGGGACAGGATATAAAATCAGTATTGGAAAAAGAATATCATTTAATCCGATGATTGGATATAACCTGAATGTACATGGCAGTACTCCTGCCGGCAGCTCCGGCTATCCGTCGCCATTTACATGGTTTATAAGAGGTGCGTTTGAATTTTAGAGTTTATGTAAATTTCCCGTCATAGCAAACATATCAACAGAAAACATAACAGGGTAATAGTTCTCCTAATTTTGTTGGAGTTTTTAGCACGCAGATAACGCAGATTTTTAAGATTTACGCAGAAATTTAAGTAACATGAAAGGGAAATAGTTCTCCTAATTTTGTTGGAGTTTTTAGCACGCAGATAACGCAGATTTTTAAGATTTACGCAGAAATTTAAGTAACATAAAATGGAAATAGTTCTCCTAATTTTGTTGGAGTTTTTAGCACGCAGATAACGCAGATTTTTAAGATTTACGCAGATTAAGTAATATGTTATGTAATATTAACATAAAATAATCAATAAAAATCTGCGAAAATCCAATAAATCTGCGTTATCTGCGTGCTAAAAAACATGATCCAAATATTTTAAAATCTGCGAAAATCCAATAAATCTGCGTTATCTGCGTGCCAAAAAACATGATCCAAATATTTTAAAATCTGCGAAAATCCAATAAATCTGCGTTATCTGCGTGCTAAAAGTTGAAGTAATTCAAATAAAAGCATTATTTTTGCAGTTTCAAATTTATAAAGGATATAAAAATATGACAACAAAATTTCAAGAAGGTTTTTGGGCAACCGTTCCTTACAAAAACAGGTTTGCAGGCAAGGCGCAGATGCCAGAGGTTCTGTGCGGAGTATTAACGCAATCACTATAATATCAATTATATTGGATTGAAACCATTGTAAGGAGGCAGAAAATGGGATATTATATTTTTTCTTATGGTATTGAAACGGATAAAATAAAGGCTGTATTTAATTCTAATGATGAA
>JAIROW010000180.1 GCA_031257315.1 Prevotellaceae bacterium | reverse complement strand
CCCTTCGGCGTTTTTGGAGAGTTTATTTTTGCATATCTGTTATCCTGCGCCGTCAATGCGCTGAAAAAACAGCAGCATGTAATAATGTATAATACGTTTCTCATTACGTTTTCAAATTTGCGGACAAAGATAATATGTTTTTTTTGAATGATGTTTGCAACAAATTTCTGGTTAGGCTGAAATTGGTGCAGTCTTTTTTTGATATTGAATTAATATTAAACGCGCAAGCAAGCAAAAAACAGAAAAAATATGACCTTTGCGTCATGAAACATAATAGAGTTTATATAAATTATGCAAATCAGGAGTTAACATGTCCCTGCGGGACAAAATTTTCATAACCGCACGGCGAGCGATAGCGTTAGCGAAACGTAAATATTTATAAACAGTTGAAAGATTTCGTCTCTTCGTCTAAAATAAATAGAGACGGACAATTTATCCGTCTCTAAAAAATTTAATCGTGAATTATCAAACATGAATTATTTAGCGCTGCAAGTATGCTGTGCAGTCAATATAATTCAAATATTTAAATTTTCATTTAAACATATCGTCGCCTATGCCTTTGTTGATTACAATGGATTTTACGGTTGCTTCCATATTTGTTATTCCCTGAACAGACTGTTTTCGCGTATGGGGAATTTTTATGTTTTCAACTGTACGATAGTCGCTGTATTCTGCAATTTGCTGCATTGTTCCTTGCGGCGTTTCCATTTCGTCAACTGTTTTTACTTTCAGTCCGCTTTCGACGTCAAAATATTCTACAAAATTAAAGCTGCCTTTTTTTACTTTCAAAACGTAGGAGTCCTTGCCGCCTGTTTTTTCGATGCCTGTAACGGTCAGTTCATATCCATTTTCGGCAGTATAATTCAGTTCTGGGAACATGCTAACTTCGTTTGCAATGCTTTCAAATTCTTTGCCTTCGGTAAACTCCTTTGTTTGTCCCATTGCAGACATTTTCACGGTTTTACCGTCGAACAGAACTTTCTGCACCACCATTGCTCCGGCAGATATGGAAAGCGACGACATATTCGGTTTTTTATACAGTTTTTTGATGGTCAGCGTCTGTCCCGCGATCGATGTCTCCATTACCATTTCGCTGTCGTTCACTTTGTCGATTGCTTCTTTGCCGCCGATTGCCTTGATATAAGCGTCGATAACGGTTTGAGGAGTAACGTTTGCGGTCAGAGTAGAAGGCGCGGCGACGGGGTTTGCGTCGGCGTCGTAAAAATGAATGTTGCCGTCTGTCGATAATTTTTTCAGACTTTCGGCATACGACCTGTCGCCAGTTACAACAATCAGAGCGTTATTGGGGTGAAGATACTTGACTGCGGCAGCTTTGACGTCGGCAACGGTTACGGCTTCGAGGCGTTTGAGATAATTTTTATAAAAATCTTTTGGCAGACGGTATTTGTCGATATTGACTGCCTGCTGCGCGATTGTCGAAGGTTCAGCGAGGCTGCGACCGAAACTGCCGGCAAAATAGGCTTTTGCGTTTTTCAGCTCTTCTTCGCTTACAGGGTTGTTGATTATTCTGTTAATTTCGCTGAATATTTCGATTATGGCGCTGTCGGTTGCCGCAGCTTTGACCGAAGCAGCGTCTCCGCGTCCGGCAGAGAGGTTGAAACGTCCGACAATATCGTCCCGCGAAAGCGAGCAGTAGATGCCGTATGTGTAGCTGTGGCTCTCGCGCAGGTTCAGAAACAGGCGCGAAGAAGAGCCGCCGCCAAGTATGTACGACATCAGCGCGGCAGCTTCTCCGCCCTCGTCGCCAAGCCGGTATTGTACGGGATAGCTTACGTCGATTGACGACTGGACGGCTCCGGATTTTTCGACCATCGCCACAATGGTTTTTTCGGGCTTCTGCGGAATGACGTACTTTGTTTCAGGCACGGTTTTGCGCTGCCATTTGTCGAAATATTTTTTTGCGCTGGCTTTTGCTTCGTCAAGGCTGACGTCGCCGACAATCACCAGACGGGCGACGTTTGGTGCAAAATAAGTGTCGTAAAATTTCTGCAAATCGGAAATCGAAACATTTTCGACGGTTTTTACGGTTTCAATTTCGCCGTATGGAAACTGTCTGCCGTAGGTCAGCGCCGCCGAAACCCGTCTGTTAATATCGCTGCCATCGTCAACGATGCTTGCCAGAGCGCTTTTTGTTTTTTCGAGATTCAAATCCAGTTCTTCCTGTTTAAAAACTGGATTGAACAGAATGTCGGTCATCAGTTCCAGCGCTTTCTGTTCGTATTTTTTGAGAACCGAAACGCTTCCTCCATTACTGTTTGCCGACAGTCGGGCGGCAATCAGGTCAAGTTCTCTGTTAATCTGTTCTTTGCTGCGTTTTTTTGTCGCCGTGCCGAACACGCTCGAAAACAGGTCGTACATTCCGGCTTTGTCGCCTTCGAGAGCGGGTTTTATATCGAGACCGAGCGAGTAGAAAACCGTCGGAGCGCGGTGGTCTTCCACCACAAAGACTTTCAGTCCGTTTGCAAGCGTAAATGTTTTTGCGTCGCTGATTTTAAGTTCTTTTGCCGGCGCTGCCGATGGACGGATACTGCGGTCGATTTGCGCGTTCAGCGAACCGGCGAAAAGCGCGATTGCTGCAATTATAAATATTTTTTTCATATAATTGTTATCTTTTTTTTATGTATTATTTTTTCGTTTCTAAAATTTTTCATTATTCCTGTTCCTTTGTCTGAGCTGATTTTGGAAGATAGCAAAGCGTTACGCGGTTCGACGGCGCAAGATATTTTTTTGCCACGCGCAGCACGTCTTCGCGCGTTACTTTCTGGTAATGGCTCAGTACGCGGTTTATTCTGCCGGCGTCTCTGAGGTATGTATAATTTTCGGCAAGTCCCGAAGCAATATTTTCGAGATTGGTTTTGCCCGCTGCCACTGCAAATTCTTTGGCAGCCATTGCCATCTGAAATTCTTCTTCCGACACCGGTTCTGTCCGTATTCTGTCGATTTCGGCGTTAAGAGCAGAGTCCACACTAACAATATCTTTGCCCATATTACCCACGCCTATGACATATATCAAGCCCGGATGTTCCTGAATATGAGGGAACATCATTGTCTGTAACGAAAGTCCCTTGTCGGTAATATTTGTTTTAAAACGCGAACTTGCTCCCGACGAAAGTATCGAGGCAAGAATATCGACGGCATAAGCGTCTTCCGTCATTGCCGGTCCGTGGTATCCCATAAATATTGCGGGGAGCTGTATGTTGTCATAAATTGTGTCGCGGATTTCGGCTTTCTGTTCCGGTTCTGTTACCGTCGGACGGTATATCGGCAAACTGCCGCGTGGAATGTCGCCGAAATATTTTGCAATCCATTTCTTTGTCTGTTCTTCGTCGATATCGCCAACAACTACAAGCGCTGCATTGTTTGGCACATAAAACGTTTTGTAGAAATTATACACGTCGTCGAAAGTAGAATTTCGGATATGTTCTTCCGAACCTATTGTTTGCCAGCGATACGGGTGGACGGTATAGGCTCTGCGTCCGAGTTCGTACATCCAGCTTCCATAAGGACGGTTGTCGTAGGACTGTTTTTTTTCTTCGATAACCACGCCTTTCTGGGTATTTACGCCGATGGTGTCGATTTTTGCGTGCAACATGCGTTCCGATTCCATCCACAAAGCCAGTTCAAGCTGGTTCGACGGCATCAGTTCATAATAATAGGTTCTGTCCTGCGTGGTATTAGCATTGAGCGAACCTCCGTTAGCCTGCACTATTTTCATATAGTCGCCTCTGTCGATGTATTTTGAACCTTCAAAAAGCAGATGTTCAAACAGATGCGCAAAACCGGTACGCGCCGTATCCTCGTTTTTGGCGCCTACGTGATACATCAGCGATACGACGGCATTGGGAGTATGGTCGTCCTTATGCAGAATGACATGCAAGCCATTCGGCAGATCATATTCGGTAAATTTTATACCGTCGGCAGTTTGCCCGTTAGCCGTCATGCCGGCAACCATAACAGGCACAATAAATAATGTAATAAACTTTTTCAGCATATCTTGATATATTAATTTATATTTTACATTTTCAGTCGAACAGGGTTTTTTCGTTTACTCTTAACTTCCAACCGTCATCGCCAACCCGTTCGCCAATATCTTCTAAAACGCTTAAAACGGTTTGATGTTCGGGGGTAACTCCGTTTTTTAACAGCGGCAGTATTGCCAGAACAATTTCGTCAAACGAAGGGATTTTATTTTCCCGCTCCATTCGTCGCATAAAACTTAGCAGATAGTATCTGATACGCAGTTTTATATCAATTTGCGTTTGAAAGCGCGTATCTTTTTTTATACTGTATTTTTCGCTGCTGCGGTCATAGTCAAACCGTTGCATCAGCAGCGGGGTAAGGTCTGAATATTCTTTTTTCAGCAAATCCAGAAATCCCAGTTCCAAACCTTTTATAATCAGTTCATCGTTAATTTCTTCCAGAGTTGCGCCGTCGTTTTTTGCAATAACGCCTTCTACTGTCTGTATTACTATTTCGCCAATGTCCATACCGAGATTTGCTTTCAATACGGCTCTGGGATTGCGTACTTTGCGAAAATTGATAATCAGCTGTCCCGACAGTACCGTGAACGGATTTTGCCGTTTTTTAAAACTTGTCTGTCCGTTTTTTTGCGGTACTGCTCCTATGTATTCAAAACCGCATTTTTCGCAGGTTTCTATAATCAGATGCCAAAATTCGGGGTCTTTGTGGGCGAACACAAACGAGAGCCAGCGGTCAAATTTCAACACTCTGTACATTTCTTCGATGCTTCGCGCCATGAGAGTATTGTAATTGTCTTTTGTCTTTTGATGTTCGCCGCCTTCGATGGCTTCAAGTTCATAATCGGTTTCCGTTACCTCCAAATCCAGCCATGCATTCCACATGACGGACAGGTCAAGATAGGGAATTTTTTTTCCATACGGAGGATCTGTATAAATATAATCGACGCTTTCGTTTTCCAGAAAGGAGAGACTGGTTGCGCTGCCTTTAACAATTTGAGCGTCAAGCATTGTTTCTTCAAAACTTTTTCCGTTAAGCATACAATGCTCTTCGATTTCTTTTTTGGCTGCAAGAACTTTTTTATATCGCAACTCAAAATATTTCATGACGTCGATAAATGCAGGATTTGGCGCTATTCTGTAACGGTAATACTGGAAAGCGCTTGCATTGCCTGCTCCTTCACCGCGCACGGACGATGAATGATATGTCAAATTTATTTTTGTCAACAGTCCGGAAAACATTAAAAGCAGCGTGTTGCGAATGTTTCTGTCTTTCTGTTTTTCTATAATAGCCTTTAAAAGCGCAAGCTGTGCGGTCTGTTTTTCTGTAAACAGCTGCGATACGGTTTCCACGTCCGAACTCTTTGGCAAAGGCAAATCTTTTGGTCTCCAGTATTTTTTTAATATACGTTCAATATCTTTGTCGCTTTTCGGTTCGTTTTTTTTGTATTCGTTACTTGTTTTTATATATGCTTCCGAAAGTTCTTTCAGGCTGACCGGAGCCAGAAGCGATTTAACAATAAAAACGGCAAAAGGATTCAAATCTATATTGATTGTTTTACGGTTAGTTACCAGCGCTTCGACGGCAGTAACGCCGCTTCCTCCAAACGGGTCAAGCACTGTGTCGCCTTCCTTACTGAAATTTTTTATGTATGCGTTTACAATGTTCCACGACTGTTTTGTAAAATAGCCGTGAACGCCGAAATGCCGTTTTGCCGACTGTTTTTTTATCGGTATTTCTTTCAGCAGAGGACGGTCGCCGTAATCGAAATCTTTAAAATCTTTGCGTGCCGGCAACGGGACAATTTTTTCATAAATAAACTTGTTTCCTGCCTGAAAACCGGCAGGAGAAAGCAGTTTTTTTAACTCGTCCCAGTAGAGATCAATGTCTTCGATACGGAAATACAGAACCGGTTTTTCCGTATCCACAGTTCTGAAACAGGCAAATTCCAAACCGTTGCACAGGGCAAAATAATTGCTGCGGATTTCAGGATGCGCGGCATAAATATATACCTGTTCCACATTGTCGCTGCCGACTGTTTTCTGACCCGGAGTTTTTGCGTCCAAAACCCAGGCGCAGGCGTTGTTCACTTTCAGAACATAATCGGGAATCAGACTGACTTTGCGTTTTTTGCTTCCTGTTCGCAGAAACGGACTTTTCAAAGATTGTTCACGAATAATATTTTCGTGAGTAAACCCAAGCACTTTTAGCAGGGGATCGATAATAATCGCCCGCACATCGGCTTCGTTTTCAGGGGTTTTGAGCGTTTTCACGCTGTCGCCGAAAATTAATTTGCTTGCAGACATTACGACATAATTTTTTTGATAAATCCGCTACAAAATTAAACAAAATATCCGAATATTCATGTTTATTTTTCCTGCATGTTTGGCTCAGCCGTTTTCTTCTTCTGTTTTTTCGGATCGACCAGACAGGCAACCATTGCGTCGCCCGTAACGTTGACAGCCGTGCGCAGCATGTCAAGCGGACGGTCTATTCCCAGAATAATCGCCAGCCCTTCGACCGGAATACCGGTTGAGGTCATCACCATCGCCAGAACCACATAACTGCCTCCGGGTATTCCGGGCGTTCCAATAGACGATAAAATGGTCATTCCCAGTATCACAAGTATCTGATGCCATTCAAGTTCGATGCCCAGAATCTGCGCAATAAATACAACCGCAATTGCCTGATAGCACGACGTTCCGTCCATATTTACCGTTACTCCTGCCGGTAAAACAAACGAAGCGGTTTCTTCGGATACTTTCAGTTCATTTTTTACAATTTTCATGTTTACGGGCAAAGTCGCCGCGCTGCTGCTTGTGGTAAATGCAAACAGCTGAACGGGATACATGGTTTTTATAAAATCTTTTGCCTTGATTTTTGTAAAAATACGTACAATCAAAGGGTATAATACAAAAATTATGAACAGCATCGACAGAATAACCGTCAAAGCGTAAACCGACAGCGAAACAAACAGTCCTGCATCGCCTTTGAAATCAACAACCATGTTAGCCATCAGCGCCATAACGCCAACAGGCGCAAAACTGATTATATAATCGACCATACGCAGAAGTATTTCGTTCAGACTTTCAAAAAATGTGAGAACAGGCTTGATTTTTTCGGGAGCGACGGCGAGCGCGGCAACGCTGAAAAATATTGCAAAGAATATTATTTGCAGCATTTTTGAATTGTTCGACATGGCGTTTGTTATGTTATTCGGTACTATTTCGGTCAAAAACGCCAGCGGTCCTTTGTCGTTTGAGAGTGCAGCCTCTGCCTTTTTGCTTTCGATAAATTCATGATAATTTTCACGGACATTGCTGATAGACGATTTGTCAACCATGCTTCCCGATTTGACTGTTAAACCTACGGTTAAGCCAATCACCACTGCAAAAACGGTGGTCATCAGATATATGCCTGCCGTTTTGCCGCCAAGCGTCGAAAATTTACTTATATCTTTAAGTTCAAGTATGCCTTTTATCAGCGAGATAAATACAAGTGGAACAGCAATCAGTCCAAGAAGTTTTATAAAAACTTCTCCCCACGGCGCAACCCAGTTTTTCACAAACCATTCGCCGCCAGTATTTACGGCAATCATTCCTGCTGTTATGCCGGCAATCATTCCTGCAAATATTTTAAGATACAGTGGAAACTTTCTTTTTTTCATTGTATTGTCAGTTTATTAATTAATTTAATTTCTATTAAAAACAATTATTATCCAAACAGCGATTCTACAAATTCTTTTTTGTCAAAAATCCGGAGATCGTCTATACCTTCGCCTACTCCGATAAATTTTACAGGAATTTTGAACTGGTCTGAAATTCCTATAACAACGCCGCCTTTTGCCGTTCCGTCGAGTTTGGTAAGCGCCATGGCGGTAACGCTTGTAGCTTTGGTAAATTCAACCGCCTGACGGAATGCGTTTTGTCCTGTTGAACCGTCAAGAACTAAAAGGACTTCGTGCGGAGCGTCGGGAACAATTTTCTGCAACACTCTGGCAATTTTTGAAAGTTCGTTCATCAGATTGACTTTATTGTGCAGACGTCCCGCCGTATCGATCAATACCACGTCGGCATCGTTTGCAACAGCCGATTTCAGGGTATCGAAAGCCACAGAAGCAGGGTCTGCGCCCTGTTGCTGTTTGATTATCGGCACGTTTGCCCGTTCAGACCATACTGTCAGCTGATCGACGGCGGCGGCGCGGAAAGTGTCGGCTGCTCCGAGATATACTTTTTTGCCCGAAGTTTTAAGCTGCGCCGCCAGTTTTCCGATTGTAGTGGTTTTTCCTGCTCCATTAACTCCCACAACCAAAACTACGTATGGTTTTTTTGTAAAATCAAAGGGAATTATGTTTTCGGTCGAACCGTTTTCTTCGAGAAGACTTTCGATTTCTTCTCGAAGAATTTTATTCAGTTCGCTTACATTCATGTATTTGTCGTGCGAAACGCGCTTTTCTATACGTTCAATTATTTTCAGCGTGGTATCGACTCCCACGTCCGACGAAATAAGTATTGATTCAAGATTGTCAAGGACTTCGCCGTCAACCTTTGACCTGCCGATTATAGCTCTGGAAAATTTGCCGAAAAAACTTTCTTTTGTTTTTTTCAGTCCTTTATCCAGATTTTCTTTCTTTTCGCTCGAAAAGAGACCAAAAAATGCCATATTTTTACTGTTTTAAATTGATATTCCGTTATTTTCAACGCCTGACGTCATCAGAAAACTCTTCATAAACCCGTTTAAATCGCCGTCAAGAACAGCCTGTGTATCTGATGTTTCGCAGTTTGTACGCAAATCCTTCACCATTTTGTACGGGTGCAGCACATAGCTACGTATCTGCGACCCCCATTCGATTTTCCGTTTCTGACCTTCCAGTTCGGCTTCGATTTCTCTCCGTTTTCTGAGTTCAAGTTCGTACAAATGCGATTTTAATATTCGCAGGGCGTTTTCCCTGTTCTGGTGCTGCGAGCGGGTTTCGGTATTTTCGACCACAATGCCCGAAGGAATATGTCTTACGCGCACCCCTGTCTCGACCTTGTTCACATTTTGACCGCCAGCGCCGCTTGAACGGTAGGTATCCCATTCCAAATCAGCCGGATTGATGTTGATTTCTATTGTGTCGTCAACTGCCGGCGACACGAAAACCGAGGCAAACGAAGTCTGCCGCTTTCCCTGAGCGTTGAACGGAGAAATGCGCACCAGACGGTGTACTCCGTTTTCTGCTTTCAGAAAACCGTAGGCAAATTCGCCTTCAAACTCTATGGTAGCCGATTTTATGCCCGCCTCGTCCCCTTCAAGGACGCTCATGACTGTTGTTTTACAGTCGTTGCGCTCGCCCCAGCGAAGATACATTCGCATCAGCATTTCTGCCCAGTCCTGACTTTCTGTACCGCCGGCGCCGGAGTTTATTTTCATTATTGCGCCTAAACGGTCTTCCTGCGTTCCGAGCATGTTTCGCATTTCGACGTCTTCGAGCAGCGACAGGACATGTTTATACTGGGTTTCAAGTTCTTTAATGTCGTTTTCGTCGGAGCTTTCCTTCACAAAATCGAAAAGTACCTGCAAATCGTCAAACGCTCTCGAAACTTTGTCGAACAGGGTTATCCACAATTTTAATGAAGCAACTTTTTTCAGTTGAATTTCTGCGTCTTTCGGACTGTTCCAAAAGTCGGGAGCATGAGTTTTCTGTTCTTCTTCGTCTAATCTTACTGTTTTACCATCGACGTCAAAGGCACCTCCTCAGGGTTGACACACGTTCGCTCAATTCCTTAATCTGTTCTGTATTAATCATTATTCTAAAAAATTTCTGCTGCAAATATATACAATATTTTTTCAATTGACAATTGATAATTGATAATTGATAATCGGAACATCATTTTGAACGCCCTGTCTTGTAGCCCGAATGGGCAAAACGCCTCAGTCGTTTTTGTTCTGCCCATTCGGGCAGGGGGTACTTGTACGTTTCGTTGTCCGCAGGCAACGCTGCGCTCGCCGTGCGGTTATGAAGGTTCGGCTTTTCAAGCCGGTGTCTGGCTGGGGCAAAGTCCGCAGGCAACGCTACGCTCGCCTGCGGTTATGAAGGTTCGGCTTTTCAAGCCGTGTTCTGAACACCCTGTCTTGTAGCCCGAATGGGCTAAATTTTCGTAACCGCAGGCGAGCGTAGCGTTGCCTGCGGTAAGTGCGAAAGCGCCGAACTTGCCCGAATGGGCAACACTCTCGCTGTCCGCTGGGGCAAAAACCGCAGGCAACGCTGCGCTCGCCTGCGGTTATGAAGGTTCGGCTTTTCAAGCCGGTGTCTGGCTGG
>JAIROW010000164.1 GCA_031257315.1 Prevotellaceae bacterium | reverse complement strand
GCAATATTACTGAACAAGCAGGAAGTCAGTTTGCACTCAATAATAAAGGAAGCCGACGACTTGATGACGCTCCAGCTGCGCAACAAAAAAGCCACGCTGATTACCGAGCTTAGAGCTACAAACGATATTATACTGACAGAAAAGGCGTATTTTGTGAATGTGATAACAAATCTGCTCGACAACGCTTTAAAATATTCGAAAGATGCGCCGAAAATAGTGGTCGGCACAAGAAACGAAAACAGAAAAATTGTATGCTATGTCTCCGACAACGGAATTGGCATAAAAAGTGAAGATCTGGCAAAAATTTTTGAACAGTTTTTCCGTGTTCAAACTGGAAATATACACAATGTCAAGGGTTTTGGACTCGGATTGAGCTATGTGAGAAAAATCGTCGAACTTAGCGACGGCGAAATAACAGTTGAAAGTGAAATTAATAAAGGAACAACCTTCTATTTAAGGTTGCCTGCACGAGAAAAATAAAATAATAAAATGGTTTAAAGTTATGGAAATAAAAGCAAAAGTATTACTTGCAGAAGATGATGAAAACATGGGAATCCTGTTGAAGGAATACCTGAAAGTTAAAAGTTACGACACAGATTTGTATGTGGACGGAGAAGCGGCATTTAAAGGTTTTAGAGATTCGGGGGGTATGTATGACATTTGTATTCTTGATGTTATGATGCCAATCAAAGACGGGTACACGCTGGCGGAAGAAATACGTCAAATATCGCCCGGCATACCGATAATCTTCCTGACAGCCAAGTCGATGAAAGAAGATGTACTCAAAGGTTTTGCATCTGGCGCCGACGATTACATTACCAAACCTTTCAATATTGACGAGCTGATACTTAGAATTGAAGCGATTTTAAGAAGAATATCCGTGTCAGAACAGTCGGCTGCAAACTATATTATTGGCGATTATGTTTTCAACCCTACAAAACAGTCTCTTGTTTATTCAATAAACGGTATAGAACAGAAACTTACGTCGAAAGAATCGGAACTGCTGCGCTTTTTGTGCGTGAACAGAAATAATGTGCTTGACAGAAATTTTGCGTTGCGAACAATCTGGAACGACGACAGCTATTTTAACGCCAGAAGCATGGACGTCTATATTACAAAACTGCGAAAATTTTTGAAAGACGACCCTTCTATCCAGATAATCAATGTAAGAGGTAAAGGCTTCAAATTGATAGATTAAAATTTAAGATTTTTTAAGAATCCTGTTTGAAATTTATTGTGTAATTTTGCCGTCCGAAAATGTTTTAAGATAATTCGATTATGTTTAATTTTTTACAGTCATTTTTATCAGGGCTACCCTCGACAAGTTCTTATGAAGCATTACTGCAAGACCATGAGAATAAATATGCTACCTATATGGAAGCGCTTGAATCGGACGAATTTAAAAGGTATAACGAGCTTAGAGAATTTATCTACAATCCGAAAAACCTGAAATTCGCATCACAGCAAAACAGTCCGGTTACAGGTTCAAATGAAAATCACGCACAGTCCAGAGCAGAACTGAAACGCGAACAGAAACTGTTAAAACAGGAAATAAAACAGCGTAAAAGCGAGTTTAAAAGATTGAAAGAAACAAAAATTATGAAAATGTACTTCTATCTGAAAAAAAACTACGCAAAATCGTTTGCAGAACAGGAACGCTGGATATCAAAATTTTATGAAGATTTTTCAAAACCTGAAATTGATCCGCGATGGACTGATACGCAAATCATTTCCGAAAAACTTCTGAACGGACATCATTATTCTCCGATAGAAGATTTTCACATTTTTTCGGAAAACAATGTCGTCCAGTCTGGCGGACTATTGAAAATCAGAACAAAAGAAGAACAGAAACAGGGGCTTGCATGGGATAAGACTTACGGAATGGTTCCGCGAACATTTTATTTCACATCTGGAATGTTGACTTCCGCTCACACATTCAGGCAAGTATATGGAAAATTTATGGCGAAGGTCGAAATAAAACAGGTTGCCGGCACATATCACGCTTTCTGGCTGGGCGTTGATACCAAAAAGCCTCATATCAACGTGTTTAAAATCGAAGGTCATAATTTGTTGATATCCCTGTATTCAGACTCGACAACAGTTGAAAAAAGTTTAAAATATAAACTTAAAAACGGTTTTTATATATTTTCATTGCTGTGGTCGCACGAAAAAATCACATGGTTTATTAACGGTAAAAGAGTCTTTGAGATGGCAAACGTAATTGACGAACCGATGTATATAGCATTTTCGTCTGGCGTTTACGATAAACGGGCAAGCGCAACCACAATGTATGTGGATTGGGTTCGATGTTACAGAATAAACAGTTGACAGTCAAAAAAAACGGAATGGGAACCAGACTTTACGGTAGATACGAATATAGTATAAATTCATATCTGGCTGACAGCAAGCGACAGGCAAGTTTGCCTGCGCTGTTTATGCTGTTGCAGGAAAGCGCTTTGAGACATGCTGAAACTCACGGCTTTGGCTGGGAATTTATGACAAAACACGACTGTTTCTGGGCGCTTTCGCGAATAAAAGTCAGAATAGAAAAATATCCGCAATGGCAAGATTCTGTTTCAATTGAGACATGGTGCAAAAAACCGGACGGTCTTATGGCTCGGCGTGATTTTGAAATGTTTACAGACAATTCTGAAAAAATACTGTCGGCAACTTCTTCATGGCTGGTACTTAACCGTGAACGGCGTTTGCAGCGGATTTCAGAAATGGCAGATATTTTTCCGATTATAGACAGAAACGCAATGGATAGCAGCGTCTTGAACAAACTTCCGATACACGGCTCAGGCGAATTAACGAAAAGTTCCTTGAAAACAATTCCTTACAGCGCTATGGATATGAACGGACATGTAAACAATGTCATGTATCTGCAATGGATTATAGACGAATTTCCGACCGGTTATATCCAGAACAGCGATATTTGCGAAGTGGAAATCAATTATTTGCAGGAAGCGGTAGCAGGACAGCAATATTACACTCTTGTTGAAAAATGCTTTGACGATGAGTATTTGTGCAGTATAATCCGCTGTTCAGACAGCAGGGAACTGTCAAGAATGAAATTAAAATTTAAATTCAGTACAAGCTAAACTGTTTCAAAACATTGAACTAAAATCGAAACGGTTTGTTGAAATTATATTGAAAATTATGAGAATATTAATTACAGTATCGGCTGTTATGACGCTGTTTTTAGCGACTGTTTCTGCTCAGGAAAAGAAAGAGGAGGCAAAAAAAGCGTCGAACTGGAAAATAAACGGCGTAAACTCTTTCAATCTGACACAGTCGTCGTTCAGCAACTGGGCGGCGGGAGGTGAAAATACTATCTCCGGACTTCTGTCGGGCAATTTGCATCTTAATTTAAAAAAGGAAAAAACTTACTGGGAAAATTATCTTAACTATGGGTATGGCTTGTCATACCAGAGCGGCAAAAGAAGTAAAACAAACGACAAAATCGAGTACGGTTCAAAATTTGGATACAAGGCTTTCGGGAACATGAATTACAGCGCTTCGTTTACATTCAGTACGCAGATGGACAAGGGGTATCCAAAATATCCGGCAGAAAAAGGCGATCCATATAATTCAAAATTCATGTCGCCGGCATATTCAACGCTCAGCGTCGGTTTTGATTACAAACCAAGAAACGATTTTTCCATCGAACTGTCGCCTATTGGAGGCAAACTGACCTTTGTCAGAGATGATTCGCTCTCCAAAGTCGGCGTTTTTGGGGTAAAACCAGGGAAACATTCGTATTATGAATTTGGAGCGTCGCTGAAAGCCTCTTGCAAAAATTTTAAGATAGTAAAAAATATCACATTAAATTCAAATCTTTCTTTCTTTTCAAATCTGTTACACAATCCCGAAAATATTGACGTTAACTGGACGGTTGCGTTTAACTTCCAGATAACAAAATTCATATCGTCGAATTTGAATATGGATTTGATTTACGACGACGACATAAAAAACAGTAAAACCGGAGGACCTATCATACAGTTCAAACAAATTCTTGGAATAGGTTTTTCATATAATTTTTAGATAATTATGTATATTCCCGACAAAGATACTTTTGTAGAATTATTTCAATCAGCATTTAGAGCTGCAATTACCGCCGGCAAAAGAATTTTGGAAATCTATGAATCGGACGATTTTCAGGTTTCCATGAAATCCGACAATTCTCCTCTTTCATTAGCCGACAAAGATGCGCACAATATTATAAAAAAATGTCTTGTCAATTCATGTATTCCCGTTTTGAGCGAAGAAGGCAGATACTTACAGTTTGAAGAACGCAAGTCATGGGACGTTCTGTGGATTGTAGATCCGCTGGACGGCACAAGACAGTTTATTCAGAAACGGGACGAATTTACGGTGAACATAGCGATGATAACAACCGGATGTCCACTGTTCGGCGTTATATATGCTCCCGCAATTCACGACATGTATTTCGGCATCAAAGACGTCGGTTCGTTCAAAATCAATGCCTGCGATGCAAATCTGCTGTCCATCTCTTTTCAGGATTTGATGCGGCTGGCGACAAAACTGCCTTCGCATACAAAAACTGACAGTACATATACTGTTCTTGCAAGTTACAACCATCTGAACGACAAGACTCAAGAATATATCGACAGGCTTAAAAAAGAACGACGCAACGTTGAAGTGAAAAAAATAGGCAGTTCTCTGAAAATGTGTATGCTTGCAGACGGAATCGGCGATGTATATGCGCGATTTACTGATACTTACGAATGGGATACTGCTGCAGCCCAGTCAATACTCGAAAATGCCGGCTGGAACATTGTGTCGCTTGAAAATAGTAAACCATTGGTTTACAACAAAGAATCGCTGCTGAACCCGTATTTTATATGCGAAAAAATGAAATAAAGGCGGCGATATAAACAGTATAATGTATAAAACTGGCTGAGTATTACCGTCATGACGGGCTGTAAGAAATGTAACACATTCAAAAACAGCCGTTCCAGAATTTCTATAATGGAAAATCATGTCAATAGAAAAACCTTGCAGAGTAGGGTGTTCAGTATGATGTACCGGCTACGGAGAATTTCAGCCATTTTTTAACAGCCTTTTCCATGCGGTGAAAAATCCTGTGAAAGAAAAGGTTAATGGTTTCAGTTTCCGAACTCTTCGGTAAGAATTTCAGAGATTCCAATAAGTTTCGAGCATAACGGTATTGGCAGCACGAAACGCCCGCGACCGCCCCTGCTGTATAATCGTTTTTATATCGTCTAAAAACAGTTATTCGTTTTTAACAGTTTCCGATTTGTTTTTTTGTTCTCGGACATTATTGAGCCGAATTTTGATAATTCTTTTGGCATATATTTTTTTAGTTTTATAGCGAAGATTTATTTAATAACGATTTATAATTGTATATAGTTTTTCATTTTTAAAAATAAGATTTACAAAACTCAATGAAATCGTATCATTTTTTATTTGATAATCTTCTATATTTAATTCTTTAATTATCTCATTTTTAGATAAATCAGTATTGTTTATGATTTTTGTCAAACGAGATAAATCCATTTCTCTATCAGCATAACCATCTGTCATATAATTAATTGTAATCGCTTGGTCAAGAATCAGATAAAACGAACATATAGTTGTTACTGAAAAAACAACCAACAAACACCAAAATGCGATTTTCCATTTATTAAACTATTGCATAACCAAGCGTTACCGTTTGCCTGTAACCGTCCGTTCCGAAGCTGTAATCAACGGCGTCGACAATAAATTTTTTGCCGTCGCGCTCCGTTCTGTCCCTGTCCTGAAGTTTTACAAGGTCTCCCTTGCGGATAAAAGGAACTCCGAACAGGGTAACAGAGCCTTCCATTTTGTCGGTAATCCATTCTGCCGCGCGTTTGTCGGCGTAGTCCTGTACTTCTCTTTGTGTTGTCAGCTGTGGGCAGAACTCCTGCCGCTGTTCCCAGCCATCTTTTTGCGTATGCGTCGTTTTGCCCTTTTTGTCCGTTTTAACGTTGTACGCATTTGCGGGCGCAAACGCCACAATTTGCGTATTATCGCGCTTAATGCTTACCGCTTTCAGACATATTTTAATGTCGTCGGCGAGCGTGTATTTCAGACTGTTAGCAACCATGTTTCTTTCGGGCGACAGCGTTACCGGCTTCAGCCCCTTAGCCCAGCGGTCAGAACTTAAAAATGCCTTGAAAATGCCGTCCTGAAAATAACCGACTACGTAGGGGTAGCTCTGCATAATCAAATCGACAGCCTGCGCCAGACTCATTTCTTCCTTAATATCCATCGAGCCAAACGACAAATTTTCGGCAACATCCACCTGTACGCCTCCGTACTTTTGCAGATAGTCTTTGAGGTTGAACTTTTTGATTATTTCGGCAGGTACGGTAACTGTCTTGAATTTCCACATTTCGTTTTCGCAGTTGATTATCAGCGGGTAAGAATTTTCCACGCCTGTAATCCAGCCCCTGAAAAGCGTCTGCAGTCCGTACTCCTCATATCCGGCTTCGATTTCAATTTCGTTGCCGCGCCCGATAAAATCGGTAAGCGGCTTTTCGCGCCAGAACATCTTTTTCGGAACTTTTACCGTAGCCGTATCAGTCAGGTTTTTGCACGATGTCCTGACTTCGATGGAATTGCAGTAGTCGAACCGGATAATTTTATTATCTTTGCCCTTTATTTTAATATTGCATATCATTTTCAGCATGGTACGAAAAAGATGTTTATTTTTAATGGCAATTCTGTTATTGCCGGTAATGATTTC
>JAIROW010000110.1 GCA_031257315.1 Prevotellaceae bacterium | reverse complement strand
AGGCAGCATACTGTTGATAAGGCTGATACACAAATGCTTGTGTTCGCCAAAGACGCGCTTGAATGTCAGGTCATATCTTGGGTCTAAATACCGTTGCATAATCAATAAAAAAATTAAATATAACGAACAAGCCGCAAAGATAGTAACTATTTTGGAAATCTGAAAATCGGGTGCATTGTAAATTTACAGAATTTTCAAAAATTACATTTACTTTTAATATATCTCTGTACATGAAAATCCTGTAATTCTGTAAATTTCTGTAATATAAAATTAATTTACGAACAGCTCATTAGTATATTTACGAAATATGATTGCGGACAATCGGATAAAAAATTTTTAATATAACGACATTAAACATTTGTACAGTAAAAAAAATAGGTTTACCTTTGAGCAGTTTAATTTGTCAGATACATGATGAATACAGTATGGATATTGTTTTGTAAAACAGGTTTTTAGGTATGAAAAAAAGAACGTACATAGTATCAGGAATTGTGGCGATTGCGGTAATTTTTGCCATATATTTATTTTCGGGTTCAAAAGGAAATTCGGAACAAACCGTTAAAGCGCAAAAAGGAACGTTTGAAATAGTTGTCAGTACAACTGGAGAACTTCAAGCCTCGTCCAGCGTGAGAATAGAGGGACCGGACGAGTTGCGGGGACGAAATGTCAGAGTCGGCGACGTTAAAATTCTGGATTTGATTCCCGAAGGAACGGTTGTCGATTCGGGCGACTATGTAGGCTCGCTTGACCCTGCAAGTCTTGACAATACGAAAAAAAATACGGAAACCGAACTGGAACAAATCAAAGCGCAGTACGAAAATGCGCTTGTCGATACCTCCCTTAATCTAAAATCAATAAGAGATAACATACAGAATATGATTTTTACTCTCGAAGAGGCAAAAATAGTTGTTGAGCAGAGTGTTTACGAACCGCCTGCAACTCAGCGCAAAGCGCAGAACGACTATGAAAAGGCTCTGCGAAATTATGAACAGGAACTGAAAAAATACGACCTCCGAAAAGAGCAGGAGGTTGGCAAAATACGCGATATTCAGATACGTCTGCAAAGAAAACAGGGCGAATATGACGATTTGATGGATTTGCTGAGCAAATTTAAAATTCATGCACCGTCTGCCGGAATGATTATCTATCAGAAGGAATGGAGTGGCGACAAACGCAAAATCGGCTCAACAATAAGCCCGTGGGATAAAACCATTGCAACCTTGCCCGATTTGTCGATTATGGTTTCAAAAACATACGTCAACGAAGTGGATATAAGCAAAATAAAGACAGGACAGAGCGTAAGGATTGGCGTTGACGCTTTTCCCGACAAAAAATACACCGGCGTTATTATTTCTGTTGCCAATACCGGCGAACAGCTGAAAAATTCAGATGCTAAAGTTTTTGAAGTTCTGGTCAGACTGAATGAATCGGACGATATTTTGCGTCCTTCCATGACCACATCTAACGAAATAGTAATAAATACTATCGACAATGTAGTTTTCGTGCCTCTGGAATCGCTTTACGCCGACAGCGTCCCGTATGTATATCGTACCAGCGGTTACAAACAGGTTGTTGTTACCGGCGAAATGAATGATAATTTTAAAATCATAGAACAGGGATTGTCCGAAGGCGACGAAGTATATTTGTCAACCCCCGAAAAACCAGAATCTTTTAAACTGACAGGTCTGGAACTTGTTAAAGTGATAAAAGATCGCGAAGCTGAAAAGTTGAAGGAAGAAGAACTCAAAAAACAAAAGGAAAAGGAACACTCCGAACAGCACCAAAGACGGCGACAGAATTTTTCGCCCAACGGTAACGGCGGCGCTCCCTCTCAATTTATGCAGCGTGAACGTGGCGGCGGACGGCGAAGATAAACATTATTACTGTTAAAATACGGAAAATACTATGTTGCAACGATATATGCACGATATAATTATCGCTCTTGAAGCGATAATGAGTAACAAACTCAAATCAATGCTTACGGCTTTGGGTATAATTTTCGGCGTAGCTGCCGTTATAAGTATGCTGGCAATCGGAAACGGAGCGCAGCAGGAAATTCTTGAACAGATAAAAATGGTTGGCGTAAACAATATAGTTATTGTACCCGTACTTAACGAAGACAAGGAAGGTTCGTCGTCGGAAGGCGAAGCGCAGGCAAAGAAATTTTCTCCCGGACTTACGCTGGCAGACGCCAGCGCCATCAAAAGCGTGGTGCCGGGAGTAGAAAATATCAGTCCGGAAGTAAGTTACAATTCGGTGCTGCTGTACAATGGAATAAGGTATCCCGCAAAAATTCAGGGAGTTTCGATTGACTATTTTAAACTCTACAACCTTCCTCTCGAATCTGGCATGTATTTTAATTCAGACCATGACAGATACGGCGTTCCAGTTTGTGTTATCGGCAGTAATGTGAGAACAAAATTTTTCAACGAAGTTGAACCGCTTGGCAAATTTATAAAATTTGGAGGTATCTGGCTTAAAGTTATAGGAGTGCTTAAAAAAACAGATATTACTGTAAATTCGTTCGACAATGCAGGCGTAAATGTTTACAACGACAATGTTTTTGTTCCCGTAAACACAGTATTGCTGAGATACAAAAACAGGGCTGTACTGAACAAGCCTTCCGCATCAAATTCGTCAGTAGTAATATTTGGCGGAGGCGGCAGTTTTTCTATTCGAACTTCAAGCGGCAGCTCGTCTTCCGAAACAAACTATCACCAGTTAGACCGAATAATAGTTCAAATGGAAAATACCGAAACTCTCAATGCAACTACCGAAGTATTGAGCCGAATGATGATTAGAAGACACATGGGCGTAAAAGACTACGAAATAACCGTACCGGAAATGCTGCTTAAACAGCAGCAGAGAACCAAAGACATATTTAACATTGTCTTGGGAGCAATCGCCGGAATTTCACTGCTGGTTGGAGGTATCGGAATAATGAACATAATGTTTGCTTCCGTTATGGAACGAATAAAGGAAATTGGCACAAGACTTGCCATTGGCGCAAAAAAGAGCGATATTGTGGCGCAGTTCCTTTCCGAAGCAATTCTGATAAGCGTCAGCGGAGGGCTGATTGGAGTTGTGCTGGGAATAGTCCTGTCGTACCTTATTACAAGCATATTTGAAATAAAAACAATAGTATCGGCAATATCGGTAATACTTGCATTTGGAATATCGGCAGCCGTCGGAGTTATTTTCGGATACGCACCAGCCAAAAAAGCCTCTGAACGCGACCCGATAGAATCATTGCGATATGAGTAACCGGCATTGCAGACAAAGCTCTGTTACGGTGAAAATTTAAAAAATGCGATAAAATTGAGAACTGCCTGTCAGTCAGGATTTGTTTGCGATCGTTTATTGTAATAATACAAAAGGAACGACCACAAGCAATTATAGTAATGCCAATAATATTGATATTAGACGTTGAGATTTTTCAGGTTTTTAGAGTATGTATAAAATTTTGAAATGTATTTCTAATAAAACAGTACAACGAATATTTTATTTTACGTTATCGCTGATTTATAATCTTTTAATATTTCTCAACAGAGGTATAAAAGGTTACAGTTCTATTGGAATACCATTTATTTGGGTTTGGATAATACCGACAATAATACTAATCGGTCAAACAATATTTAATAACAAAACAGGGTGGTGGGCTTTGTTTATTTTGTATGCTTTTTATGTGATATGGACAATTATATCAATTACAGAATGTATAAAATGGAAATGTGATGCAGTGATTGAATGTTTATTGGAAAGTATTCCATTGTGGATTATTTTGTTTGCTTTTGGGTGGTTTCTTTACTTAATAAGTCCTTACAGGTGGAAAATAAAATGACTATTTAATTCTTATTTTTGATTTTTTTTTTGCTGATTTCAAAACATTTCAAAAAAGATTTTACCATTTTTTCCTGATTACTTTTTTTATTACCTTTGCATATTAAAATTTCAGTTTTATTTTAAAAGAATTATACATGATAAAAAAATATGGAAATATGAAAACATTTTTAACGCTCTGTCTGCTTGCAGTTTGTCTTCAGGTTTTGGGACAACGGAGAAATCAGAATCAAAACCGGCAAAATGTTCCGGAATGGAAAAATCCGGAAATAACTTCGGTGAACAGGCTGCCGATGAAAGCAAATTTTTTTGCATACGAATCTGTGCCGCTTGCCGAAAACGGTCAAAAGGAAAAATCCGGTTTTTTCCTGTCTTTGAATGGCTTGTGGAAATTTAAATGGGTTGAAAAACCTGCCGATACGGTTGCCAGTTTTTATGCCGAAAATTTTGACGATAAACTGTGGGACAATTTTAAAGTTCCTGCAAACTGGGAGTTTAACGACGGCAATAAAAATTACGGCTATCCGATTTATGTAAATCATCCCTACGAGTTTGGCGTCCGGCACCCCGATACTGAAGCCTTGATGGAGAACATTCCCGACAACTATAATCCGGTTGGTTCATACCGCCGTTCGTTTACGATTCCCGCAAATTGGGACGGACGACAGATTATTCTATATCTTGGCGGTATAAAATCGGCTTTTTATCTTTGGATTAACGGAAAATATGTCGGATACGGAGAAGACGGCAAACTTGAATCGGAATACGATATTACTCAGTATGTTAGAGTTGGAAACAACACCGTCGCCCTGAAAGTTTTTAGATGGAGCGACGCAAGTTATCTCGAATGTCAGGATTTTTGGCGTATTTCGGGAATTGAGCGCGACGTTTACGTATATTCAGTTCCGAAAATCAGTATTCGTGATTTTAAATTAATCTGCGGACTTGATGAAAATTACAAAAATGGCAAATTAGATTTAACATTAAAATTAAATAACTTTAATCTGAAAAATTTCAAGGACAGGTCTGAAATTCCTGTTGAATATAAAATCACAGCCGTTTTGCTTGACGAAAACAGGGAAAAAGTTTTTGAAAAAACAGTTGCTGGCAATTTCGATACGCAGTCTTCGTCCGCAGGTTTCAATAATGAAACCATACATAACATAAAATCATGGTCGGCAGAAACCCCAAATCTGTATGATTTGTTTTTGACGCTTGAAATCAATGGAAAAGTACAGGAAACAATTCCGTACAAAGTCGGTTTCAGAACGGTGGAAATAAAAGATGCTCAGGTACTTGTAAACGGCAAACCCGTTTATTTCAAAGGCGTTAACCGCCATGAACACGACCCGAATACGGCGCATGTTATTTCAAAAGAAGCAATGTTTGAAGAAATCAAATTAATGAAACAGCTTAACATCAACGCCGTCAGAACTTCGCACTATCCGAACGATCCGTATTTTTATGAATTGTGCGACAAATATGGAATTTATGTTTGCGACGAAGCCAATATCGAATCGCATGGTATGGGATACAATTTAGATCGCACGCTCGGCAATAATTATCGCTGGCAAAAAGCTCATTCAGACCGTATTATGAGAATGTATGAAAGAGATAAAAATCATGCCTGCGTTATTTTCTGGTCTCTGGGAAACGAAGCCGGCAACGGTTATGTGTTTTATAATGCGTATGTCCGGCTCAAAAAAACCGACCCGACCCGCCCCGTTCAGTATGAACGCTCTGTATATGAATGGAATACAGACATATACGTGCCACAATATCCTTCGCCGGCAGGCTTCAGATACTATGCGACGCAACTTGCCGATCGCCCTATGATTTCTTCGGAATATGCTCATGCAATGGGTAACAGTCTCGGAAATTTCAAGGATTACTGGGACGTCATTGAAAATCCTGAATACAAGACGCTTCAGGGAGGATTTATCTGGGACTGGATTGATCAGGGTTTAAAGGTAACGCGCAATGGCAAAACGTTTTATGCTTATGGCGGTGATTTTGAACCGGAATCGGTTTTCGACGGCAAGGGCAATGACCGAAACTTTCTGATTAACGGAATAATAAATCCTGATAAAATACCAAATCCGGGAGCTTATGAAGTCAAAAAAGTATATCAAAATATTGCAACCGCACTGATTGATTCTTCCGGATATGAAATTGAAGTGAAAAATAAAAATTTCTTCCGCGATTTGTCAAACTGTTACATCTCATGGTCGCTTCTCGAAGATGGCAAAGAAGTGAAATCGGGAGTAATCCAAAATCTTGAAATTGCGCCTCAACAGTCAAAAAAATATACTATACCGGTAAATTACACAAAATCAGACAGCAGAGAGTATTTTTTAAATATCAGATACAAACTTGCAAACACTGAATTACTGTTAAGCAAGGATTACGAAATTGCAGGAGAACAGTTTGCCATTTCACAATTCCATTCACCGAAAATCACGTTATCCTCCGAACCTCTTAAAATTGCCAAAACATCGGAAGAATACACAATTGACGGTAAAAATTTTAAACTTGTATTCGATGCGGCGGAAGGTCAGATTAAAACATACAAGTATAAAAATCAGACCATTATCAGTTCGGGCGCACAGATAAATTTCTGGCGTGCGATGACAGATAACGACCATGGCGCAGGTTTGAATAACAGACTGAGAGAATGGTTTTCGGCAGGAAAAACAGGTAAACCTGAAATAGAAATATTGGAAGGCAGCCCGTGTACAGTTAAAATAAAAAGAAAAATTTTTGACGGCGACGCTGAAACTGTTCAAATATACACAATTGACGGCGCGGGTAAAATAACTGTCGAAAACAGTTTTATAAAAAATAGCGGAGAACATTCGATGATGCCGAAATTTGGAAATATTCTGGTGATAGACAATGCTTTTCGCAATTTGACATATTATGGACGCGGTCCATGGGAAAATTATGTTGACCGGAATTATTCTGCCGATATTTCGCTGTACCACAGTGTTGTAGATGAACAGTACTACCCTTATGTACGTCCTCAGGAAAGCGGAAACAAAACAGACGTGCGCTGGCTTACCCTGACCGACAAAAAGGGACGGGGTATAAAAATTACAGGGGAACAGCCTGTTGCATTTTCAGCTCTTCCGTACAGTCTGCAAGACCTTGATCCTGAAAAGGATAGAAAACAGTATCATTCGGAAGAACTGGAAAAACGCAAAGAAATATATCTCAATGTGGATTACAGGCAAATGGGAGTTGCAGGAACTGACAGCTGGGGCGCTTTACCTCTTGAACAATATACTGTTAAATATGGTTCTTATAAATACGGATATACGATAGAACCTGTATGGTAAATTGCTGACGTTAAATGTATTTGAATTAAATACCGTCTAAAATACATAATAATTCAAAACGGGTATCTGTTTCATTAAAACGAATACCCGTTTTTTTATAATCTGTAAATAATGCGAATCAAGGGTTGCAAACGGTATTTTAGCCCGAATGGTCTAAATTTTCATAACCGCATCCAAGCGAAGCGCGGTATGCGGTAGCACAATCGTTCTCATCTTTGCCTGTAAGGCAAAACTTTAATTCTTTTGCGATAGAGTTTTGCCTTTCAGGCAGTCGGTTGTTGTCGTTTTTAGCC
>JAIROW010000046.1 GCA_031257315.1 Prevotellaceae bacterium | reverse complement strand
AGTCTTCCGCATGAGACAACTGTTCCCACGAATGATAATCGCTCAAATGATCTTTGTAATGACGCTCAAGCTGAGCGCCATTAATGTGGTAATAATTCTCAAGCGTCTGAGCTGGGATTGGGAGTTTATCCAAACTTTTCTTTTAATAAAGACGCTAATTCCTTTGAATAGCGCGTACCTTCGGCAACCAAATCCCAGTCGCGGGAATAGCTCTTGCCTGATTCGTCAACCCAACGACGACGGACATGAAGATATACTTTCCTGTCCCTGAGCGGAAAATCCTTTATCGCAGAACTTTCATAAAAACCGTTGCCCGACAGTTTAATATGAGCATACTCCGGCGGTGGAACATTTTTCTCATCCAGGTGAAGATGCAATACTTCTAATTCGTTATTTAGATCTGTCGAAATATCTGTCAACTCAAAATATTCTACTATTTCTTTCGGTAGAACATACTTTAATAATTCCTGTAACATAACTCAATATTTTGAATCACAAAGTTAATATTTTTTTTCAGATAAACACAGGGTTTTACGGGTGAGCCGAACAAAGGTATAAAATTATTCCTGAACTGCCAAATGTTTTACAAAAAAACTGCCTCAAAGATACTTTTGAGACAGTCCCTTTTGCTTTAAATATAATAGTAATTATGTAAATTTATTTCTGTATAAATTGATAGAAAACCGAAAAACACTGATTTTCATTTTCAACATATTTGATGCTTTTGAATGTCCGATTTAAATCTACACAAATTCTATTTTGCAATTGCTTTTTTTTCTTCGGAAAACGCGCAGCAGGCAAAATACCCAAAAGCTCCATTTGTCAGATTTGTAACAATATTTGAAGGCGGACCTCCAAAAAACGGGTTTTCGCCGTTTCTTTCCTGTTTACACTGTGAAATAAAATTATAATATTCTTTTTCTATCTGTCCTGTTGCAAATGTTATAGTGTCGTCCGGCGACAGATATATTCGTTCACTTGCATTACTGTTATCAGGATTTTCCTTTTCTTTTTCCTTTTCCGATATGTGGCTGAATCCGCGCACCTGCAAGCCGTTTATATACGAGCCGTTGATTCCCAAATCGCTCATGATCTGAACACGGCTTAATTTTTTGTAAATCAGCGAATCATTGAGTTTTATACGGTGGAGATAAAAATTTTCCTCCGGCGGGTCTTGCGCATACAGCAGCAGTGCATACAAATTCCGTCCCACTATCCGCATGTTGTGCAAACGTATGGAGTCGATTGGCGTTGGCGAAATCATTGTCGATTTAGCCGTATAGGATTCGACATTCCCGTTAAGCTGAATATCAACGTTAAGCGTATATTCTTCTCCCTGTATTCCGGCAATTTTGTTTACTGTCCGGTATGTTCCCGGTATGGTGTCAATCTCCTGAAACATAAATATTTCGTTGTTTGACGACGTTACTCTGACGGTAGCCCCTGATATTCCTGTATTTGGCACAGTGTCAAAATATGGCGACGACATTGATACCTGTACGTACTGATAATCAGTTTCGTTTGTCAATGTGCCGTAAATTACGACTGACGGCGGCGAATTGTCCGTTTTAATGTTGAAATCTTCGGTACACGACAATATCATCAGTATGCAGACTGTCGGCAGTATTGCAAGTTGTGTTTTCAAATCCGATGCAAATTGTTTCATTTTTTTAAATAATCTGATTTTTAAAATTTAAAATTATAAGTAACCGAAGGCACAAACTGAAACAGATAGGTCATCTGGGCTTTCGGCGTTGACGAATTTGTTTGAATATAAGTAATCAACCATGGATTTTTTCGTCCGTAAACATTGTAAAGCGAAAAATTCCATTCTCCCTTCCAGCGTTTTTTAGAAAAAGGTTTTGGAATGAAATTGACAGAAAAGTCGAGCCGGTGATAGTCTGGGCGGCGGTATTCGTTGCGTCCCGAATAAATCGGAAAATACTCGCCATTGACTTCAAAACGTCCTGTCGGATAGGTTGTTGGAGTTCCTGTTGCAAAAACCCATGTTGTGGAAACGTTCCATTTTTTTGAAAATTCGTAATTCAGGGCAATATTTACAGCATGAGTTTTGTCGTATGGAGCAAGGTATGGTTTTCCGTTATTTACTTCAGGGATAGAGCGTTCGGAACGCGCAAGCGTATAGTTTACAAATCCAGTCAGTTTACCCGAATTTTTTTTAATCATAAACTCAATTCCGTACGATTTTCCCGTTCCTATTCTTACATCTCTTTCAAGATGCTGATTTAAAATCAGTTGCGCATGTTCGGCAAAATCTATTACGCCGTCGGCTTTTTTGTAATACATTTCTACGGAAGTTTCGTAGGTGTTGTTTTTGAAATTGCGGAAATATCCTGCCGAAAACATGTCAACCGTCTGAGGTTTTATGTTGGGACTTGCTGCAAACCAGATATTTACAGGCGAACCTGCCGACGAATTTTCCGCTAACTGAATGTACTGCGCATTGTGCGTATAGTTTGCTTTTATCGACGACGAGGCGTCAAGCAGGAAAACTGCGCCCAGACGCGGTTCCAGACGTCCGTAGGTATTGTAAATTTTGCCGTTTCCATAATAGATTGAATCCGAAATCAGGTGATTTTTATCGTATTTATACAGTGTGTAACTGCCGATATTTTGAAAAACCGAAAACCGCAGTCCATATCGTATGCTGAATTTTTCGGACAGTTTTTGCTCGTTCGATATGTATGCGGCGTGTTCCAGTGCGGCGCTTTTCTGCACGTCATAATCGGGATAGCCGAGAACGGATACATGTCCGGGGTTGAATTTGTGCAGGACACTCGAAAAACCGTAGTTCAGATTAAACAGACGGTTGATATTTCTGTCGAAATCTGCCTGAAATGCAAAATCCGTTATCCCTGCCATCCATTCTGCTTTAAGTATGTCAATTTCTGAATTTAATCCGTAGTTATAGTTACTGACATTAAAACTAATTCGCGAAAAATGAGTATTAGAGAACGTGTGTTTCCATATTGCGGACACAAACGAGTTTCCGTATTTAAAATTGCCGACTTCGGCTCCAAATAAATCTTTTCCCAAATATCCGCTTATTTCGAGTTTGTCTTTTTGCGAAAAACGGTGCGTTATTTTAGCGTTAAAATCGTAAAAATAAAGCGACGATGTTTTCAATTCTTCTCTTGGAGAAAAGACGAGAAACATGTCGGCATAACTGCGCCGTCCGCCGGCAAACCACGAAGTTTTTTCCTTGATATTTCCTTCAAGCAGGAGACGTGTGGAAATCAGCCCGATACCGCCCGAAGCCTGAAAATTCTTTGTCGTTTCCGAGCGGCTGTGGACGTTCAGCAGCGACGAGAGTCGTCCTCCGTATTTCAGCGGCAAATCGCCCTTGTAGAGTTCAAGTCCGCTCACAATATCGTTGTTGAATACCGAGAAAAAACCAAGTAAATGAGAGGCATTGTAAACCGTCGCATTGTCGAACAGAATTAAATTCTGGTCAGGCGAACCGCCGCGCACGCTGAAGCCGGAGCTGCCTTCGGCAGTGGACTGTACGCCGGGTAAAAGCTGCACGGCTTTCAGTATATCGACTTCGCCCATAAGCACCGGCAAACGCTGTATCTCTTTGATATTCATACGTTCAACGCCCATGTTGACGCCTGTTACATTTTCGCGTCTGTCGCGCGAACTGATAACAACTTCGTCAAGCAATTCAGCGTCGGGGTCAAGTTCTATTTTAATTTTTTTATTTTCAGATGTTTGCTGATTTATGACTATTTCTTTTTCCACGCTTGCATATCCCAGAAAAGCAATAACAAGAGTGTGAGCGCCTTTCTCTAAAAGCAGCGAAAACTCTCCGTTAGCGTCGGACGTTGTGCCAGTTACTGTGTTTTTAACCGATATTGACGCGCCTGCAAGTTTTTCGCCAGTTTTTATACTTAAAACCACCCCCCGTATTTCTGTTTTTTGTCTGTTTTGTGCAAATGCTGTTCCAAATATCAGGAACAGTAAAACCATAACACCAATAAACGTTTTTACAATATACATTTTTATTAACTCCAGCCTGCTTATTGTTTCTATATCTTTCAAATAATCAGGATTTTTCTTTATAATTCGTACTTCTTAACCGGTGCAAAAGTAGTCAATTTTATTTAATTCTCCGCTTTTCGGAGGAAATCTTTTTTACCGGTAGGTCGTCGGAACTGTGATTTATTTGATTCTGAATAGAGTTTATGTAAATTTATTTGAGTATATACGGCTTGAAAAGCCGAACCTTCATAACCGCAGGCGAGCGATAGCGTTGCCTGCGGATTTTGCCCCAGCGGACAGCGAGAGTTTTGCCTATTCGGGATATTTTTACTCCTGATTCGCATTAATTATTCATTTACAATTATTTAGCTTTCTTTTATGTCAATTACGGTTCAAACACCAAAACCTGTTAGAGTTTCATGTCTGTTGATATGGATTTTCTGAAGAAATATGTTCGTTAAATGTTTTCTATTGACGTGTTTAGCACGTCGGGAACAAAATCATTCAATTCGAGATATTAGCAAAAATACGGTTGCCGAAAATACTGAAAAAACGAGAGATAAAAATTCACATTTTTAAATATGTTTGCACAAAAAAAATAAACATTATATCTTTGTTCGCTGAAATACTGTTACAGTTGTTTACAGTTGAAAAGTAAAAAGTGTTTTTAAGATAAAAATTATATTATGGATATAAAAAAATTTATTCTAATGACTGCATTTGGAAGTATGTTTGCGGGGTGTGTTGAAGATAAAGCTCCGCAATTTGCCGAATTGCCGAAAGGCGACAATCCGTTTTTTAACGAGTACAAAACTCCATTCAATGTTCCTCCGTTTGAGGCAATTAAAACCGAACATTATGTTCCAGCTTTCGAAGCGGGAATGGCTAATCAGATTGCAAATATTGATATAATTATAAATCAAAAGGCTAAACCTACTTTTATTAACACAATAGAAGCTCTGGAAAACAGCAGAGAATTGCTGACAAAAGTGCAAACGGTGTTTTCAAACTTGACCTCCGCCAACACAAATAAGGAGCTGGAAGAAATAAACAAACAGATTTCTCCCGTTCTTTCAAAACACAGCGACGATATTTATATGAATAAATGTCTGTTTACAAGAGTGAAAGCGGTTTATGACAATCAGTCGTCCTTCAAATTGAATGAAGAACAGGCAAAATTACTCGAAAAAACCTACAAGGCATTTATACGCAACGGTATAAATCTTGACGGCGACAAACAGGCGCGTCTTCGCAAAATCAACGAACAGCTGTCGGTTCTGACAGTTAAATTCGGGCAAAATCTTTTGGCTGAAAATAATAAATTTGAACTCATTGTTTCCGATACCGCCGATTTGAGCGGTTTGCCCGAATCGTCCGTTTCAGCCGCCAGAAATTCTGCAATATCGAAAGGAATGGAAGGCAAATGGCGTTTTACATTGCACAACCCCAGCGCAATACCTTTTATGCAATATGCCGATAACCGGCAATTGCGCAAAACGGTTTATCTGGCGTATATCAACAAATGCGATAACGGAGACGAGCTGGACAACAATGCAATAGCGGCAGAAATCGCTCTTTTGAGAACCGAAAGGGCAAACCTGCTCGGATATAAAAATCATGCAGCCTATATTCTTGAAGAAACAATGGCGAAAAATCCCAACGAAGTAACCGGATTTCTGCAAAAACTGTGGACGCCGGCAATTGAAGTCGCCAAAAATGAAGCGGCTCAAATGAGGGAACTTATGAGCAGTATTACAAAAGGAGAAACATTTGAAGCATGGGACTGGCGATATTATGCCGAAAAAGTGCGCAAAGAAAAATACAGCCTTGATACTGAAGACCTGCGTCCATATTTTAGACTTGAAAATGTAAGAGACGGAATATTTACCCTTTGTAACAAACTGTACGGTCTGAAATTTGAAGAAATAAAAAATATTCCGCTATATCACCCTGAGGCTGTGGCTTTTGAAGTAAAAGACAGCGACGGCTCGCATCTTGGAGTTTTATACATGGATTTTCATCCGAGAGAATCGAAACGCAGCGGCGCGTGGATGACTTCGTACAGAAAAACTTCAAAAAAAGACGGAAAACGCATTGCTCCGGTAATTTCAATCGTATGCAACTTTACGCGACCTTCTGGCGATGTGCCTGCGCTTTTGACCGACGACGAAGTTGAAACGTTTTTTCACGAATTTGGACACGCTTTGCATGGACTGCTCGGCAACACTCAGTATTACAGCCTGTCGGGAACTTCCGTACCGCGCGATTTCGTAGAACTCCCGTCTCAGATAATGGAAAACTGGGCGTTTGAAAAAGAAATGCTTTCGCTTTATGCAAAACATTACAAAACGGGAGAAATTATACCCGACGAACTGGTCGATAAAATGAAAAACGCCTCAAAGTTCAATCAGGGTTTTGCGACGGTCGAATATCTCGCTGCTTCTATTCTTGACATGGATTATCATACATTAACAGATGAAAACCAGACAGATACGCATGAATTTGAAAAAAACAGAATGGAAGCTATCGGTTTGATTCCTCAAATTGCGCCACGTTACAGAACCACATATTTTCAGCATATTTTTTCGGGCGGATATTCTTCCGGCTATTACAGCTATATATGGGCGGAAGTTCTTGACAGCGACGCTTTTGCAAAATTTAAGGAAAGCGGAGACATTTTCAACAGGGAAATTGCCGCTTCGTTCCGCAAAAATATTCTCGAAAACGGAGGCACAAAAGACGCTATGGAAATGTATAAAAAATTTCGAGGCGCAGAACCCGAAGTGAAGCATCTTTTATCAAAAAGAGGATTGGATTAATTGTAATGCCAGTCAAAAAATGACAGATGTAGATTTTCACTCCCATATCGCCGGTATAAGCGAAATTTTTCGCGATTCCGTTTATATAACGGGACTGGTGATAATCATGATGCTGGTTATCGAATATGTCAACGTTGCAACAAAGGGACAAAGATTTACAAATCTCAGAAAATCGCCGGTAAAGCAGGTCTTTATCGGCGCAGCTCTGGGACTTGTTCCGGGCTGCATGGGCGGATTTGCGGCTGTTTCGCTGTTTTCGCACAATATTTTCGGTTTTGCAGGGCTGATTTCTGCAATGATTTCGGACACCGGCGACGAAACATTTATAATGTTTGCAAAAATGCCCGGATATGCCCTGCTTGTCAAATTTTTGACCTTCACTGTCGCTATATTTGCCGGACTGGCGGTAAACGCTTTTGTATCAAAACGTATCGAACACAAACACTTTGACCACAGTCTGGAAATACACAGCGAATGTAACAGTCATGCAGCAGAAAATACGTCCGAAAGTATCGGACACAATCTGAAATACTTGTCTTTTCACCGTATAGCCATTCTGTCCGGAATTTTGCTTTTTATGCTTGCGCTTGGTTTCGGACTGCTTGAACACGAACACGAACATGACGGCAAATCAGACAGTATTGAACTTGTAGAACACGAACATGACAGCGACTGCGAACATGAACATGAACATGAACATGACATTCACGGAAATATTTTCAACGAACGGTGGATTAACATTCTGTTTCTGTTCGTCGCCATGTCTGCTTTCGTAATGGTACTGTCTGTAAACGAGCATTTTCTGAAAGAGCATATTTTCAAACATATAATCCGCAGACATATATTTCGCGTATTTTTATGGACATTTGCATCTTTGCTTATTATATATGTACTCGGACTGTTTGTTCATTACGGGGAATGGATTCACGAAAACCGGCTCGTCATGCTTTTTATAGCTCTGATTACAGGATTAATTCCTCAGTCCGGTCCGCATATTGTATTTATATACCTGTTTATGGGGGGCAATATACCATTCAGTATTCTGATAGCCAATTCAATAGTTCAGAACGGACATTCGGGTTTGCCGCTTTTAGCTGAAACAAAAAAAGGATTTGTAAAAATGAAATCTGTCGTTTTTATTGCCGGATTAATAATCGGACTGACAGGATATTTTTTCCGGTGGTGAATGTAGGGACGACTCTGCGTGGTCGCCAAAAAACAGTAGTTGCGCAAAATAAACCCCCTGTTCGGGACGATTTTAAACTGGAACATTCCAAATTGTCAAAATTCATACGTTTCTGATTTTTTTATGTATCTTTGCGTTTTATAATTGATATATCATATAACGTATGAATCTGTTTAAGAACAAGTTAACATCAAATTCTGTCCCGATAAAAACTAATAGAACAGCAATAGTAGGAGCCGGAGTTGCGGGAATGACAGCGGCAATTTATCTGCTTAGAAGCGGGTGCGATGTTACGGTTTACGAAAAGCACAGTATAAGCGGCGGAGTCTGTACAGGCTGGAAACGTAAAGGATATTTTTTTGAAGGCGCCGTACACTGGCTTACCGGCTCAAAGGCAGATGTGCAGCTCTACCGTCTGTGGCGCGATACAGGTATTCTGGCTGACGGCGTAAAAACTTACAGAGAAGACCCGTTCCTGTCGATTACTGTCGGGGGCGAAGAAATTTACCTTTACAGAGATTTGGAAAAGCAAAAAAAACACTTTCTCGCCATTTCGCCGGAAGACGCAAAGGCAATAGAACGGTTTTACCGCGATGTAAAATCATTCCTGCATTTTCAGATGCCTGTCGTCGATATAAAAGGCGTAAAAGTGAAAAACAGAAGCAAGTCGAAATTATGCACGGGATTAAAAATGCTTCCTGTCCTTATAAAAGCAGCCAGACTGTCGAGAATTTCGACAGAAGAATACGCTGCGCAGTTTAAACATGAGGGAATTAAAAAATTTTTGAGCGAATTTATCGTCAGACCCGATTATTTTGCCGTAGCGCTTGTTGCAACCATTGCCACGCAGATTAAAGACGGCGTTTTTCCCGAAGGCGGTTCTCTTGCTCTCGCAAAACGAATGGAAAACAAAATCATCGAACTTGGCGGAAAAATCCTGTTCAATACGGAAGTTGAGAAAATCGCAGTAGAAAACGGCGTAACAAAAGGCGTAACCGTAAATGGAAAAACAGAACTGTATGATGCAGTAATTGTTGCGGCAGATACTGTTTCAGCGCAAAACCTGTTCGACAGCCCGCCCAGCGATAAATGGATACAGGAAATAAAAACAAAAAAACCCATGCTTTGTACTTTTGTGGGAATTGGCGTCCGTGAAAATCTGTCAAATCTGCCCTGCTCAATCTGTATAAACGAAAAGATAACTGTCGGAGGCGTCGATTACGGCATCTGGGGGCTGCGCAATTACTCCAAACACGGCGAATTTGCGCCCGAAGGCTGCACCTCGCTTACAGCCATGTTTACAGACGACAGTTACGATTTCTGGAAAAAACATAAACAGAACGGCTCATATTACGAACAGAAAACACAGCTCGCCGCTGAAATCGCCCGTCTTATAGAAAAACACTTACCGCAGCTGAAAGGCAAAATAGAAGTCATAGATATTGCCACGCCGCTCACATACGAGCGTTACACCGCTTCGCACAAAGGCGCATGGATGACTGTCAAGGAAAAAAGCAAAAATTACAGATTTCTGATGCCGGAACCGGTATGCAAGGGAATAAAAAACGTCTATTTTGCAGGTTTCAGAACAATTTCGCCGGGCGGGTTGCCAATAGCGCTCTATTCCGGTTTCAGAGCGGCGCAGTATGTTTGCCGCGATAACTGTATTGTATTTGAAGGTCAGATATAACATCTTCGACAGAATATACCACTGTGAACGAGCCGCTTCAATAGTCCGGTATCAAGTAAAGACGCGATTAATCGCGTCTTTACTTGAAAATATCA
Organism: Prevotellaceae bacterium; assembly: GCA_031257315.1. Taxonomy (GTDB): domain Bacteria; phylum Bacteroidota; class Bacteroidia; order Bacteroidales; family UBA932; genus JAIRLF01. The sequence continues at coordinate 6,832 of JAIROW010000046.1, read as the reverse complement.
TCACAAACTCTGTTCTTAATGCGCCTGAATCAGGTAATTGAGATTATGTAAATTTATATGAGTATATACTGGCTGAAAGCCAGTATTTTCATAACCGTATGTCGTTTGACATACGGACAAACATAATCTCAAATAACTGGCTGAAAGCCAGAACTTGAATATTTTCTGATACACAGGGTTCTGCCTTTACAGGCAGCGTTATCGTCTCACTGTTTCTTCCGCCGGTCAACGACCGGCGGTTATGAAAATTCTGGCTTTTAGCCAGATATATGCTTTCAAATATCATATTTAATTTTACATTAACTCTTTTATATAAAACCTTTTTACTCCATGAAAAACACTTTCTCTTTCGATTTGAGAGTTACATTGTATATATACATCAGCGCCCGCGAAGGAACTCTGCATTGAATTGAATTGTTGGTTGCAATATATTCACCCGACGATTTCCACCCGTTTGCAGACCAGTAAAATACCTTATAACGATGTCCTTCGTTGCTGCGCGGCACATACCGTATTTTGCGTATCTGTTTACTTTCCTGAAAATCAAGCCCAGTCCAGGCATCATCTCCCAGCTCTGCGTCATAGAAAGTGGTTATGTCGCCGTCGAATGCCTTGTCGCTGGTCATTCCGGTATTGTTCCACGAGCCGGAAATACCGATATTTTTTCCATTCAGTTTATCTCCATTCTGTCCGTAAAACTCTATTTCGGCGACGTTACAGTAAGCGCGTGGAGGCGATTTGTAGCGAACATAACGGTATTTTTTTGCATATTTTAAAATAACTTCATTATAATCAGCTTTGGGGATATGATTTATTATATGCAGTATTTCCGCATCGGAAAAATCAGGTTTGTTTGCACCCTCAAATACGCCGTGCAACATGCGTCCGGTACCATAATCGGGAGTATCAAGCTCTGTAACCGTTATCGTTGTGTCGGGCGAATTTGGTGAATCGGGCGAAAATACATGTATGTTTCCAGCTTTGTCAAGCCAGAACGGGTCGCCCGCAGATGTATATGTATGATTTATATAATATACTGGAAAATACATGATGTCGCCGCCTGTATATGAAAATTCGGCGATTGAATCCGATTTTTTAACCAGCGCTACGGGATACATTTTTTCGCCATATTTATCTCCAAGTGCAAGATATACATGTTCGACAGGTTTTTCGGGCGGATATTTCAGATGTATTTTTACCGTATTTCTACAATCTTCATATTCAACCGATACATCTTTCATGTTTCTGATATTTGTCAATGTTGCAGGAATATCTTCGTTTTCGCTAATGCTGCCACACTGTTTTGCAAACGTTTTTCTGTAAACCTTGCCTTTTTTCCAGCTTGTTTCAGCATCGTTGCCCTGATGCCGACTGTACGGATTGGAATCTGTTCCCATAAATGAAATATAATTACCCGCACTGTCCCTGACGGCGTTCCACGAGTGTCCCCTCGGATACTCAGCCCATTTTGGAGTACTTTCATGCGTAACGGGTACGCCCAAAGCCCTCATGCTGAAAATTGCAAGAACTGCCATATTGTCGCATGGTCCTCTTGCAGAAGCCATAAGCTGGGAAAAACTCATCGGCGGAAAATCCCAGTCCAGTTTGAAACGCGGCAACACTTCATTAATTTTGCTACATGCTTCAACCGAGGTAATTGACTGATTTTCCATGAATGATTTATAAAGATCGTCAAAAGTGGCAAGCGCTTTTTTGCGCCAGTTTTCCAGAGGTTCGACTCCGACCCTGTACGGCAGAATGTCTTCGCAGAAAACCTCAAACGGAACGTGTTTGCACCATGGCATTTCCTGCCATACTTTAAACGCCAGTTCAATATTGTTTATAAGATATTCGGCGGTTATACACTTTATGTCTTCTTCTATAACAGTGTTTTCCAGTCTGTATGCTTCTGCTATTCCATGTTCGTTTTTTGAACTTGTAACACGCATGAGAGCGGCAGCCACGTCGTTCCAAGGCGCGTCAAAATATTCGGAATATTTATCCGGCATGTTTACAATTAAAAACTCCGCCGCACGAAATTTCAAACTGTCGGCGGGATTTTCTTTGTAGCGCAGCAAAACCGTTTCCAATTCCTTGCGATTGTCGCTTGCCATACGCAGAACTTCTTCAATTTCTGCTGACCAGCGGGGGCTGCTGTTGCATGAAATAAATATTAGAAATATTGACAGCAAATAAATTAATTTCATATAATATCAATTTTTTACTGTTCCGTTTATTTTAAGCAAAATCTGTCCTGTTTCGATATTACAGTGAACTGTAACCGTTTTATTGAAATATTCGTTTTTTTCAGGAGTTATTTTTACTCTTATTTCAGCGCTTTTGCCTGAGATAACGGGCTGCCTGTCCCACTCCGGCACAGTGCAGCCGCAGAAGCTTTCGACCCGATAAATTATTAGCGGCTGTATGCCGGTGTTTTTAATTTTAAAAACTGCTTCCGAAGTTTTTCCTGTCTGCAAATCTGTCAGTTTGATTTCTTGCTGTTCAATTTCTATTGTTGTTATCGGCGGTTTGTCCGAAGTTTTGCCTGTTATGATTTCTTTATACAGTTCCCAGATTTTCGGATTTAATACAGGATTGCCGACTGCAAGAACTTTATTGTCTCTGTCTAACAAAAAACACTGAAACATCGTATTTGAAGGGAATTTGTTCAGTTTATTGAGTTCATCGCTGGTATCCATATAAACCGGATAATTTATAAAATGTGCTTTTTTTAGCAATAACAGTAAATCTTCTCTGTTTTTAGGGTGAAAATAAAATAAAAAACATGCACTGGAATCCAGTTCTTTAATATACGATATCCATGTATCCATACGCAGTTTGCAGCTTGTACATCCGGTTGAATCAGTGTAATTCAGTATTTTATATTCTGATAAACAGGTGTCAATATTTGTCGTATTTTTGTAAACAAACTCAGGTTCAATATCTGGAAAATAAACAGTTTTACCAGTCCATTCGTTAACATAATATTCTATTTCCATTTTTTTGTTTTTACAGGACATGAACATCAGCGTAAAAAAAATTAAAAACAATATTTTTGTATTCATAATACGCTGATTAAAAATCTTTTAACGAATATATTGCAACAATGGGATTATCGTATTCATTGACACCCTTTATCTGTTTTTGAATATTAATCCATCTCTGTTTTTTTTCCATATCCATTGACGCAGTATCCTGTTTTAGAACATTTTTAAGATAATATGCAGGATATATCGTTTCGAAAACCTGTCCCGATTCTGTTGCCCCGAAAATATTCTGAGGATTACAGTCGAAAGAAATGTCATTATCGTAATTGTCATAGACAGTTATAATCTTTTTTTTACTTGATTTAGAATAATATACATAATGCGGCATTCCCTCTTTTATATCTTCAACCTGAAAATAAAATGTTACGATTTTGTCTGTTTCGGTAAATTCTCCGTATTCTGCTGCTGAAGGAAGAATAAAAGATAATCCATAAATACCTTCCAAAATATTTCCATTAACATTGCGTTTGCCGAAATCAATAAACCAGTATTTTGTAACCTGTTCCGGCGTAACGCTGTAAATAACAGAAGAATACTGACGTTCAAAGTAAATATTGTCAGCATATCTAATCAAAGGTTTAAAAATCTTACCCATGTGTTTTTTATCGTATTCAAAAAACGTATTTATAATCCTGTTAGTAGTAATATTCCAGACATAAATCGCTTTGTCTGATGTTGCGCCACTGAAAATAAACAGTGTGTCATTTACAGATTCAAAATCGTCGGCATAAAAAGGCAGTTGATATGTTCTGTAATGCGAGCCGTCTGATTTGAAGTGAATTAATTTTTCAATTTCATCTAAAATTAATATATCTTTATTTTTCAGCAAAGTAAAATCTCTTGGATATATATAATCGCTTGGACCCTGTCCAACATTATGAATTTTTGTTACCACCTGTCCATTCATGTCAAACGACATAAATGTTTTACTTTGCCGGTCAAGTATATAAATCATACTGTCTATGATTTCAATTTTTGAAACTTCTCCGATTAAGATTTCATCAGCAGTTTCCAGAGGTATTAAAGTAATATCTTCAAAAATATCCGACGCTTTATATTTTGTATTCAATTCTTCGTCCGACAGTGTGATTGTTTGTACATTTACATGTGTTTCAATATTTTCTGTGCAGCTTGCAGCATACGCACAAAAGAAAACAGTAAAAATCAAATTAAACCTGTTATTCATATATGATTTTTTTTTAAGAATTTGTATGTTAATTAAAAAGAGTGCCTGACGTTTTTTATACATCAGACACCTTACTCCAATTCGCTATTTAGCGAATGATGCATCCTCACCCTGACATAATAAAGACATTCCTGTCAATCCAATTTTGTAACAGCCGTTAGATCCCTGCTGCGTTGTTGAGCAGTTTTCAAGTTTTCCTTTATCTGTACATCTTAAAGTTTCTCCTGTATTTGTTTTGCCTCCAATTGTACAGGTACAGCGTACCTTCTCAAGTTTCAACTTTGACCAGTCTGTTTCACTTGAAAGCGCATCAATGTTTTTAAACTTTACAGACGACCGATTTGTTTGCGGCTGCGAATTGAGGTTTACATTAATAACAGTCACTGCTGCTGTTGCTAAAATAGCGATGCCATATAAAATGGACTTTCTTCTGATTTTAATCATGTTTTTTAATGTTTAAAAAATTTATAATACAAAGGTAATGTAAAATTCCCGTATATGTTTTTTTTTTTTTTGTATTTTTAACTAATATTAACATATTTTAACATTTAGTTTTTGTTTAATGTATTTATTTATAATCTGTTACTGTTTTTGACAACATGCTTTAAATGTTAAATTATGTTAATAAAAAATGATGTTTTTAAGAACTAAACGACTTTTCTAACACAAAATTTCAATTTTTTACCGCTTTATGCTCTATCAAATTTTCAAATTTTTTATATGCGAGATATTCTGTAATTTGTTTTGTTCTGCATAATTTACTGTATTACTGTTTATTATGCGTACTTATTGCAATTACGCGCGGATGTGTATTGTTTCATAGTCGTAAACTGTTGTTATTTTATATGTGAAGTTCATAGATAAAGACATAATCATAAGTATCGTCTTCTTTTAAATTCTGAAATATTTCTTTCATTACAGGGTGAGCCGAACTTAGCAGAGTATTCCACCATTCTTCGGGATTTTCATCTTTTAACGATAAAATCGAATCAAAATACTCGGCTGATAATGCCGAAACCAAACAGTTATTATAGCTGTTCTCTACTTTGCTTGGAAAACATCCCGTATTAAGACTTATTCCATTCAAATAGTTTCCATTCTTTTTATTATAAATAACTTGCCACCCATAATCTTCATATATATACCCGAATGTAAACAGCTGTTCTGTTTCTACAATTTTCCGAATTTGTGTAGCTTTTTTATTGGCAATGGCTTTTTCTATAAATTTTTCACCTTTATCTTCGGTCAGGAAGTTTTTGGCAATTGCGTTTTTTCCAAAATCAATTGATATAATTTTTTCAATTTCCCTGCCTTTCAATACAATAATATCATTATTATAATCCTCTACAAAATAAACATGTTGATGCGTACTGTAAAGACAATCAGGCAAAAGTACATCTCTCTTGTTTTTCAGTTTTTTATACTTAAAATAAGTATTTTCCTTTTTGTCTTCAATACGGAATAAATGGCTGTCGCTGTCCTGAACTATATTATAGGCAAAATAAAACATGGAATCAGATTTTGCAAATGCGTAGGGCCATGTTTTTTTCAACACACGGGTTTCAATCAATCTCCCGTCCCAGTTGTATGTAAACAGCGTTTTCATTTCACTGTTAAATACAGTCAGTGTTTTATGCGATTCATCTATATGGAAGTCTTTTGGCGAACTGTAATATTCTCCCGGACCGTTGCCTTTTTCTCCGATTTTATACAGAAAATTGCCCTGTCTGTCATAAACAAACAGAAATTTTGAATATGTTCTGTCCAGAACAAAAATTCTGTTTTCTGCAACTGCTATTTTATCAATATGACCGACAGGCAAATCAGGATCTCTGCCAAGTTTTATAACTTCCTTTACTATTATGGAGTCAAGATTTTTCAGCATACTGTGTTTTTTTACCTCACTTTCGTCAAGGTCAAACTTTAATATTTCAGTAATATATTGATTTTCGGCACTGTCAATACTGTTATGATGCTGATTTCCACATGAATATCCGGACAAGCAGATAAATATTGCCGCAATTATTTTTATTGCTGCTGTTGCTAAATTAGCGATGCCATATAAAATGGACTTTCTTCTGATTTTAATCATGTTTTTTAACGTTTAAAAAAATTATAATACAAAGGTAATATAAAATTCCTATATCTGTTTTTTTTGTATCTTTTTTGTTTAAAACATTTAGTTAATAAAATACTACTTGTTTTTGACCGGTTGCCCCTAAATGTTAAATTATGTTAACAAAAAATGATGTTTTTAAGAACTAAACGACTTTTTTAACACAAAATTTCAAATTTTTACCGCTTCATACTCGATCAAATTTTCGAGTTTTTTTATATACGAGATATTCTGTAATCTGTTTTGTTCTGCATAATTTACTGTATTACTGTTTGTTATGCGTATTTATTGCAATTACGCGCGGACAGGAGAATAATTATTAGAGTTTATGTAAAATTAAATATGATATTGGAAAGTATCTATCTGGCTGAAAGCCAGAATTTTCATAACCGCCGGTCGTTGACCGGCGGAAGAAACAGTGAGACGATAACGCTGCCTGTAAAGGCAGAACCCTGTGGAGCAGAAAATATTCAAGTTCTGGCT
>JAIROW010000045.1 GCA_031257315.1 Prevotellaceae bacterium | reverse complement strand
ATCTGGCTGAAAGCCATAATTTTCATAACCGCCGGTCGTTGACCGGCGGAAGAAACAGTGAGACGATAACGCTGCCTGTAAAGGCAGAACCCTGTGGAGCAGAAAATATCAAGTTCTGGTTTTCAGCCAGTTATTGGGGATTATGTTTGCCCGTATGTCAAACGACATACGGTTATGAAAATCACTGTGCTTTTCAAGCCGTATATACTCAATTAAATTTACATAAACAGTATTGTAAGAGAAATATAATACGATACAAAACAACTGTTCCAGAAATTCTCGAATGGAAATCTGTTTTTTCAGTTTTCTATTGATCTATTTGCTCATGCAGGCAAATTCCGTTAATTTGAGACATTTGCAAAATCGTAATTTTAAATATTTTCGGTTTCGGATTTAATCCATTGACTGTAAGCGTCTTCCATTGATTTATAGAAATTTTCGCCGAATTTGCGAATTAATGGCGTTTTCAGAAACCGGAATACAGGCTGTCCGTTTGTTGCGCCCTGTTCTCTTGCCGACGTACAGATACTCCATCTGTCATAATTTAAAGCAGTTATGTCTCCGAAATTTTTTATGCGTATCGGATACAGATGACATGAAACGGGTTTGTTAAACGGAATATCGCCGTTTGAAAATGCTTTTTCTATTGCGCACAGGCAGGTTCCGTCGTCCAGAAAGTATGAATAGACACATTCTTCGCTGTCGCCAAGCAGAGGCGTTACAAGTTCGCTGTCGCTGTCGATAATGGCAACTCCCTGTTTTTCAATTATTTCCAAAGCCTCAGACGCGAGATACGGTTCTATTTTGCCGATATAAGTTTCCAGCAAAGATTTTTCTTCGTCTTCGAGCGGCGCTCCGCTGTCGCCACATACGCAGCACGAACCTTTACATTCGGAAATATTGCATGTGAAATATTCTTTAAATAAATCGAGACTTATTATTTTGTCGTCTATCTGTAACATTATTTTATAAATATTTGTCTTTAAATTTTATACATATCTGTCCTGAATTTTGATTTTAACAGGATTTTCAGAACCATCAGTATAATCCTTGTAATTCTGTTAAAATCGCGCTTCAAGACAAAAATTCAATTGCAGCTTATAACCTGTTTTTACTCATTTTGTTTAAACACAAGTTTTTCGCCAAACGAATCGACGTCAACAGTTTCTCCCGGATTAAGGTTGCCTGCGATTATCTGTTTCGACAGTTCGTTGAGTAATTCTCTCTGTATCACTCTTTTCAGCGGTCTTGCGCCGTAAACGGGGTCGTACCCGCGAAGAGCAAGATATTCTACTGCATATTCGCTTACGTTGATTGAGATATTGTTTTCAGCCAGAGTTTTGGCGACTGCCTCAATCTGATGCGCTGCAATTTCTCTGACATGGTCTTTTGTCAGCGGAGTGAACATTATAACTTCGTCGATACGGTTCAAAAATTCGGGACGCACTGTTTCTTTCAGAACGTCAAGCGTTTCACGTTTTGTTTTCTCAATCAGTTTGTCGAAATTCCGCTCGTTAAGTTGGGCAAAATTTTCTCTGATAATTCCTGACCCGACGTTTGAAGTCATTATAATAATGGTGTTTTTGAAATTTACCGTTCGTCCTTTGTTATCGGTAAGACGTCCGTCGTCAAGCACTTGCAGCAGAGTATTGAAAACGTCGGGGTGCGCCTTTTCAATTTCGTCAAGCAGGGCAACGGAGTACGGTTTTCGACGGATAGCTTCCGTGAGTTGTCCGCCCTCGTCGTATCCGACATACCCCGGAGGAGCGCCAAACAGTCGCGACACGGAATGTCGTTCCTGATATTCGGACATGTCGAGGCGTACCATCATGTTTTCGTCGTTAAAAAGAAATTCAGCCAGAGCTTTTGCAAGTTCGGTTTTGCCCACGCCGGTTGTTCCAAGAAAAAGGAACGAGCCGATTGGTTTTTTATTATCCTGCATACCGGCTCTGCTTCGCCGTACAGCGTTTGCAACAGCCTGAATTGCTTCGTCCTGTCCCACAACTCTGCGGTGCAGTTCCGTTTCGAGATTCAGCAATTTTTCTCTTTCGGACTGCAACATTCGGTTGACCGGTATTCCTGTCCATTTTGAAACTGTTTCGGCAATATCTTCGGCTGTAACTTCTTCTCTGACAAGCGAAGTTTCGTTTTGCATTTCCGATTTTTCTTTCAGCAGGCGGTCGATTTCGTTCTGCGCTTCGATTATTTTTCCGTAACGGATTTCGGCAACTAATCCGTAGTCGCCTTTTCGCTCGGCTTCTTCGGCGCGGAATTTCAGGTCTTCCATCGAATGTTTGTTTTTTTGAATTTTATCGGCAATATCGCGTTCTGTTTGCCATTTTGCTCTCATGGCGTTGCGTTTGCCGCTCAATTCGCTTATTTCTTTGTTCAGAGAATCGAGTTTCTGCGTATCGCCTTCGCGCCGGATAGCTTCCCGTTCGATTTCCAGCTGTCTGACTTTTCTGTCCAATTCGTCAATTGCTTCTGGGACGGAATTGATCTCCAGACGGAGTTTTGCAGCAGCCTCGTCTATCAAATCAATAGCTTTGTCTGGCAGAAACCGCGAGGTTATGTATCTGTTAGACAATTCGACAGCAGCAATTATGGCTTCGTCTTTGATTCTTACCTGATGATGCGTTTCGTAGCGTTCTTTCAATCCACGCAAAATCGAAACGGCATCGGGAACGGAAGGTTCGTCAACCTGTACGGGCTGAAACCTGCGTTCAAGAGCCTTGTCTTTTTCAAAATATTTCTGATATTCGTCCAGAGTTGTTGCGCCAACGGCTCTCAGTTCGCCGCGAGCCAGCGCCGGTTTCAATATATTTGCCGCGTCCATTGCGCCCTCGCCTTTTCCGGCTCCGACAAGCGTATGAATTTCGTCTATAAACAGAATGATTTCGCCGTTAGAGTCAATAACTTCCTTTACCACGCTTTTCAGACGTTCTTCAAATTCGCCCTTATATTTTGCTCCTGCAATGAGAGCGCCCATATCGAGCGAATATATCTGTCTGGATTTCAGATTTTCCGGCACGTCGCCGCTGACAATTCTATGAGCGATGCCTTCTGCAATAGCGGTTTTCCCCACTCCCGGCTCGCCTACAAGTATGGGGTTATTTTTTGTACGTCGCGATAAAATCTGCAAAACTCTGCGAATTTCATCGTCGCGTCCGATAACAGGGTCAAGTTTGCCGTTGACAGCCATATTGTTAAGATTGATTGCGTATCTGTTGAGGCTATCGAAAGTCTCGCCAGAAGTCTGCGAATTGACGGCATTGCCCTTGCGAACCGATTTTATTGCTTCTGTCAGATTTTTTTCAGTTATGCCCTTGTCTTTAAGCATTTGCGATACGCTGTCTCCGTTTAGCGTCAGCGCAAGGAACAGACTTTCGGGCGAGGTAAACTGATCGCCTGATTTTTTTGAATATTCCTGCGATTTCTGCAATACTTTGTTCATTTCGTCCGACAGATACGGCGTTCCACCGGTAATACGCGGATAGCGTTCGATAATCAAGTTTAGCGCATTGCCAATCATGTTTGGCGAAACTCCAAGTTTTTTTATCAGATAATAGACAATGCCTTCGCCGTCGTTCAAAAAACACTGCATCAAATGTCCAGTATCAACAGCCTGATGGTTGAGCGACTGCGCTATTTCCAGCGCCCCCTGAATTGCTTCCTGCGATTTTATTGTAAAATTATTCAAATTCATATATTCTAACTCTTTCAATTTTGTTTAAAATCGAATTAAAATGTATCAAAAAGAATACCAAATGAAAAAACATGACATTTTGTCAGAATTGACAATTGATAATTGATAATTGCTGGCACGGACGGATTACAAAGCCGCGCCAGTTACGGTAAATTGTGGTTTAACCGAGTGGCTCGATAAATCGCGCCACTAAATCCGTACCTATTGCTAAAATACAATCAATATATCAAAAACATGCAGTTGTTAAACGATTGATTTTAAGTCAATTGCCACAAAGGTAAATTTACATAAACTCTATTGCAATTTCTGACTGCTTTTATCTGACTTTAATGAGTTTTCCGTATTCCTGTTCTTTTTGATTATCAGAATCCTGCTTACAATCAAGACAATTATTAAACCTAACAGTAGAATGTATCCAATCCATGCGGCAGTTTCCGTAACACGTACAGTTTGAGGATCAAAAGAAAATTCTATCGTATGTTCGCCTTCTGGTATCAACATTGCACGCAAAATATAGTTGGAACGCAAAATTTCGGTTTCGTTGCCGTCAATACGTGCGTACCAGCCTTTTGGGTAATATATTTCGGAAAATACGGCAAGTTTTTTCGAGTTTGTTTTCGATTTATATACTAATTTATTAGGCTGATATTCAACAAGCTGTATTGACGAAAGGCTGTCGGAGGGTTTGAAATCGTTCAATTCCGCACTTTCAAATCGTTTGTCAATTACCGCCGTTTTTGCGGGGTCAATATCTGCAATGGCGGCAATTTCTTCGTCGGCGCTGTTTACGCGGATTACTTCATCGACAAACCAGGCATTTCCGAGAGCGCCGCTGTTGCGCATCAACTGTTGAGAGCCATTTGCCGCAGGCAGTATTATATATTTGGTATTGAGCATGTTAAGCACGTTGAACTGTTTTGTTGTGGCAAGGCTTTGCGCGTTTTGAGGAGTTATGCGGCTTAAATATCTTTCGATAATATCCTGATAACGACGCATTTTTGCTCCGTGATAACCGCCTATTGATTTGTGATACTGCGATGTGGTTCCGTCGTTAAATGTGCTGACCGTAAGATTCAATACTCTGTAATTGGGATCGACGTCTTTTAGAATTTCTTCATCGGCAGGCGTTTTCGGGGTTATGGCTGTAATAGATTTCTGTTTTGGTTTGAAAGAATCGCCGTTGAGATAACGTTTGTTAACGTCCCATAAATCTACAAGTACAAGTATTGCAAGCAGAGCGACAAATGCGGATACATTTATTTTTTTATTTGCAAACAGCAGTATAATAGCTGCACCGGCGGCAATTACCAGCAGGCTGCGCCATGCGTCGGCGCGGAAAATTGAAATCCGTACAGTTTCAATAATTCCAATCAGTTTCGACATATTTCTGTCGCTGGCAATCAGTTTGCCATAATTTACACTTTCAATTTCAGAGAAGAAACTAAAAAATGTGGTTGGAAACATTAAAAACAGCAATGTAAGTCCACCTGTAAGTCCCAGAGCTGTATAGAATTGATTTTTTTTATGCTTTATTATCGAAGGGTTAAGAATTATTTCTTTCAAGGTCAAAACTGCAAGAACAGGAATACAGAGTTCGGCAATAACCAGCATTGACGATACTGCCCGCATTTTATTGTAGTACGGCACATAGTCGATAAACAAATTTGTTAGCCAGTTAAAATTATGTCCCCACGATAAAGCAATTGAAATTATTGTTGCCGACAATAGCACCCATTTTATACCGTCTTTTACAATAAACAGTCCAAGAATAAAGAGAAAAACGATAAAAGCTCCTGCATATACGGGACCCGAAGTTCCGGGCTGGTCGCCCCAGTACGAAGGCTGATAGGCTATTTCCTGCACAACGTTGTCCTTTGCCCTGTCGGGAATTTGAGAATCATTTCTTACGGCTGAAACAATTTTTTCGACTGTCTTTTTATTGTTTCCGAGAATATTTGAAGCGCCGCCCTTGACATTGGGAATTAGCAACGAAAACGTTTCGCCAATTCCGTAGCTCCATCCTGTAATATAGCTGCGATCAAGTCCTCCAGTCGATTTATCTTCCTCATTGCCCGAAAGTTCCGAACTTCCGCGTATCGAATATTTTGAATAGTCGGCAGTGTGATACATTGCAGACAAATTTATAGTAAAAGCAATGCCTGTTGCAAATGCAAAAACCACGCATGATTTAAAAAAAGCGGGGATTTTTTTTGTTTTTATGGCAACAACAAATTCGCGAATTATATAAATAACTACGATAAAACCAAAATAATAGGTCATTTGCGGGTGGTTCGACACTAATTGCAATGCAAAATATATTGCCGTAACAATTGCGCCGCCTAAGTATTTGCCTCTGTATATCCATATTATTCCTGCAAAAGTCGGCGGAATATAAGCGAGCGTCAACACTTTCCAAATATGTCCCGCCTGTATAATTATTATAAAATATGATGAAAACGCATACCCTATTGCTCCAAGAATTGCAAGCCACGGATTAATCCTGAGCGCCATAAACAGAAGAAACGCTCCGAAAAGAAGTATAAAAAGCAAATTTGCCAGAGAAGGCAGAACATACAGAAACGACAATTTTTGAATATGATACATAACCGTCGAACTCTGAAAACCCGGACTTATTTGATACACAGGCATTCCGCCGAACAGTGCATTTGTCCAGAGGGTTTTTTCGCCGGTCTCGTTTTGAAATTTACTTATTTCGCTGCCAATATTGCTGCCGGTAACTATATCGTGCTGGTAAAGAGCTTTGTTTTGAAAAATTTCAGGGGTAAAATACCCAATTGAAATTACAATAAAAATTCCGATTGCCGCAAGATATGGCGTACAGTTTTTTAAATACAAATTCTTCATGTTTATGCAATTTTGTATATCAACATTTTGCTGCAAAGGTAATAATGAAATTTTAAAAACAAAAGATAAATGGCAGCAAACAAAAAACGTCTGCCATAAACCGGTATAAATAAACGGTTTAAAGTTTCAACATGTTGAACTGGAATATCTGATTTTCATTATTTTTTGTTCACAGCCAGCACGGTTTAAGCTAAAACAAAGCGAAATACCTAAAATCAGTATCAAATAAAAGACTGTTAAAAACGTAGAAAAATCTGCATTTAAAACAGTCTTTATATTATTTTAAAATATAATACTTTCTGTTACGATAGCGCTGCAACAGCCGAACCAATCAGATTTGCATTGGCTTTTTTCGGAATATGTACTTTAACATCGTCATGTCCAAATTCTTCAAGTAAATTATGAAGTTCGTCGAGAACGATTTTTCTGTAATTTTTTTCATAATCGTCCGAACTCCAGAAGAGACTTCCTTCGGCTGTCAGGCAAATCTTTTTTATCGAATTGTCGTGTTCAAGCAAAACAAGAATCAGACCTGCCAGCGAAGCTGCAACAAGCTGAGCAGAACGCTGATAAATCCAGCGGGCAACGCGGATATATTTTTTTCTGTGGATGTCGGGATAATTCATTATGCCTGTAAGTTTCTGAGCATCAAATTTTTCTTCAAATCTGTCGAAAGGAAAGACTGATTTAAGAATATCGCCAAGATACATTCCCGATACCGCTTTTTCAAACCGCTGCATACCTTTTATATCCGAGAAGGAATCAACTTTGTTGTCAACTTCCGTCAGGTGCGGAGGCATGAAATTCCCAGATTCGAGATTTATCGGAACAAGCCCTTTTTGCGTATAGGCAGGGTCGAGCTTTTTTATATGGTCAGAATGTATAAAAGTTGCCATGTTTGTACCGGTTCCAACAATCAGACCTATATAGGCGTCGGATTTATCTGTCAGTCCTGAAAATAAACTGGCAATTGTGTCGTTTATAACTTTTATGCTTTTAAAATCGGCTTTGTCAAGGTTTTTATTCAGATATTTCATGAGTGATTCGCCGACATTTTTGCCAACCATTTCGTTGATATTCACGCCTTTTGTCCAGTAAAGCAATTCGGCGTCGCCATTAAAAAGCGGTTTTGCGGGATACGAAAAACAGTAACCGATTGAATTAACGCCGTCAAGGTTAAGTTCGCTGATAAGGTCGGCGATTTCCTTGAAAAGATTTTTTTCCGTAAATCCCTGTTCTTTCATTATCGACAGATCTTTTTTAAATCCGTTTTCGGGATGGATACAGGGTTTTCCGTCAATAAATTCAACTATTGCGGCGCGATAGTTTGTTCCGCCCAAATCAAGAACAAGTGCTTTTCCCTGTTCAATATTCTTGTTGGGTTTGATGTAAGTGGGAAGGCATTGAACCTGCATTTTTTCTTTTTCCAACCCTTTGTCCACTTCTGTCTTCAAAGTTAAGGCAATTTCCTTAAGCTGTTTTGTACACAATTCAAATATGTTTTTTTTCATACGCACATGTATTTTTTAATTTTATCGACCGGAAATGCCCGAAATCGGAACAAAATTCGTTATGGCTTTCATGTTCAAACTCTCCTATTCCCGTCATTTTCAATCAATAAAGCATAATTAATATTAATTTAGTTGTCTGTAAAGGTAAATGTTTTTTTTGTTATGACAAATTGCAGACGGAAGAAATGCACGAAAAACTGTTCTTTTACGCGATACAACCAGCAGAAATTGACATATTTCGCGGCTGTTGCCTATGTATGGAGACTTCAATAGAGTTTATGTAAAATAAATATGCTATTGGAAAGCATATATCTGGCTGAAAGCCAGAATTTTCATAACCGCCGGTCAACGACCGGCGGAAGAAACAGTGAGACGATAACGCTGCCTGTAAAGGCAGAACCCTGTGGAGCAGAAAATATTCAAGTTCTGGCT
>JAIROW010000034.1 GCA_031257315.1 Prevotellaceae bacterium | reverse complement strand
CATCTTACGGACATCGGCGCTTTTGAAGTCGCCGCTCTGCAACTGTTTTAACGTTTTCGGAAAAGTTTTTTCAACGGCGTTTATATTCAAATCGTTCTGATAGAGAATGTCAAACATTTATATTCAACTTTGTATATTTTATAATTTTAAGGCTGCAAAAGTACGCAAAAAACGCTGAATATGAAAATGTATCATGAAAACGACTTTGAAAACGTGCGAAGAACTGTTCGTAATTTACAAGGGCGCGATAAAATCGCGCCCCTGCTGTTATAAGTTGTTTATTTCGTATCCCTTGATAAAATCATCATTTAAAGACGGTTTAATCACTGATGTTTGATAAACGTGCCTTCGTCTAATTCAACAAATGCTCTGTCGAGTTCTTCCCTTGTGTTCATCACAATGGGACCGCCCCATGCCACAGGCTCTTTCAATGGTTTTCCTGCAAACAGCGCAAACCGGATTCCTTCTTTTCCTGCCACGACGCGGAAATTTTCGGCGCTGTCAAACAATACGGCTGTCGAACGTGGAATTTCCCGCGTGGAGTCGTCTCCAAAAAATCCGCTACCTTCTATGATATATACAAAAAGATTGCAGTTTTTGTCGGTAAGCATTTCCATGTTTTTGCATGGTTGTACCTGAATATCAAGCAGCTGAATTTCTACATGTTTTCCCTTTACGCCCGACTGATTTTTGTAGTCGCCTGCTACAATTTTTACCGTAGCGTTTTCTTCTGCGACGGTTTTTATCATATCTCTTTTAACGTCGAAATAACAGGGTTGAATCATTTTATCTTTTTGCGGCAAATTAATCCACAGTTGAAATCCCAGCAGATGTTCCGAAGCCTGAGGCATTTCCTGATGCATTATTCCGCTTCCGGCGGTCATCCACTGAGCTTCGCCGTCGCCTATCGAACCTCTGTTTCCAAGACTGTCGCCGTGTTCCATCTGTCCCTTAATCAGATAGGTAAATGTTTCGATGCCGCGATGCGGGTGATATGGAAATCCTTTAATATAATCGTTTGGATTTCGCGAATCAAATGCGTCAAGCATAAGAAACGGGTCAAAATCTCTTACGTCGTGATAACCGATTACTCTGACAAGGCGTACTCCCGCTCCGTCAATCTGTCGCGTACCGGTAACTGTCTTCAATACTTTCCGTGTTGCCATAATACATTTTTTTTTATTTTAAATCCGGTGCAAATATAAAAAATTTTTACATAAACGCCAAGAGAATACAATTTTTTTCCTTACAGGCGATTAATGCAATTTTCGGCGTATTCGCATACTCAGTTTAATTTGCAATTGAAAAAAATATTGAATAATGACAATAAAATAATGTCAATATTATGGAGAATAAATTCATAAACAGACAAATTATGAATTGTATTGGGCGCGATTTATCGCGCCCATACAGGTATATATGTTTCCAAATATCATTTATTTAAGTCCGGAATCTTCCATGCTGGCGACTAAAATATCTCCCGTTTCATTATTATATCCATAAATATTCTGACTGTCAACACACAACATGGTTATTTTACTGTCGGCAATTAATTGGC
Source organism: Prevotellaceae bacterium (assembly GCA_031257315.1). Lineage (GTDB taxonomy): Bacteria > Bacteroidota > Bacteroidia > Bacteroidales > UBA932 > JAIRLF01. Next base: position 14,069 of record JAIROW010000034.1, on the reverse strand, counting down.
ACACAGGGTTGCCATTCCAGTCAAAAACATGTATTCTGTTACTTTTTAAAAAAGCGCCCTGTTCATTATGATTTCCCATCTGGTACAGACCGGAATAAAGCGCAAATATATATTTACCGTTAGAATCCATCGAAAGGTATCCCCATCTGGTATGCGGCGTAACTGCAAAATTTCCATTCTGTTCGGCATAGTCTGCAAAAAACAGATTATGCTCTTTAACAAGTTCTGCTTTTTCAGACTTGCAGTCATAAATCTGAATGATTCCTGCATAATTGGTACAAATTGCCACTTTATTTTCTGTCGTGTTGGTTGCAAGCCGTCCCCAATAGGCAAACGCATGTACCATGTCGGATATTTGTTCCTGCTCTTTCACAGGCAGAGTTCCTTCTGCCGAAATAATTTCACCGTTTTTGTTCAGTCTTATAAATCTTTTTAAACCGCCAGTTAACCCTAACGCCACATATTCTTTGTCGTTTAAACGGTCAATTGTTGTGGGAAACGAAGGAACTTTTTCTATCAGGACTTCCGGCAGGTAATTTGATTTTAATTTGATAATCGAATCTGTATTGCACCCGAATACCTTAAATTTATTAGAATCATAAATTCCAACAGAATCTGCTCCCAAAGAAATAATACAGGAGCTTTGCAAAAATCGTCCAGGACCTTCTCCTGTCTGTCCAAACAGATAACTTTCTTTTGTTTTTTTATCAATAAGCTGCGCCTGAGTTTCGGTATTTCTCTCTATTACAGCAATATAACCGTTAATGGATTTAATCGAAACGACCGTTCCAAGTTCTTTTGCCACATTCATTTCTGTAAAATGGATATTTTTTTTCACAGGAAACAGTTTGTCTTCTTCGCTTTCCTGACACGAAATAAAGAAAAATATAACAGTTATAAAAAATAGTTGACCCTTTGTCTTCACAGTTATTTTATTTTATTTTGTTAAATAAAACCTTGACAGTATATTAAATTAACAGATACATAATTTCAATAAATATAGTTAACATGCTAACGAAATAAAATACTGACTAAATATACTGTCAAAGTTTTTAATGAATTAATAAACAATTTTTTTTTATGAATAAAATTAATGACAGGGAGAATAATATTGATTTGTAATTATTGATACAATATTCCCGTCAATTGAATTTATACACGTTCCGTCACCATGGCAACAACCTGTCGTTGTTACTTCTGAAATCAACGCTTCGATGTTCGCTAATTGAACATCTGAGAAAACCGTTTTGTGTGAATTTAAACTCACATTCCATACAGTCACTACTGCAATTACTGCGACTGTGATACTAATGAAAAATATTTTTCGTTTCATCTTTATGTAAATTAAAAATTTCTATAATACAAAGGTAATGAAAAAAAAGCACATACACATATATTAAGATTATTTAACAATTGTTAACGGTGTTTAACACGGTATTTTTGGTTAAAATATTTATTAACAGTATTTTACTGTTTTTCCAAAGTGTTAATATATGTTAATAAAAAGGCTCTGTTTTATAGAATTAACTAACCTCCGTCGGTGTAAAACTGAATTATCTCTCTGTTGCAAATTCTATGTGGCAAAACAGTAGAGACGCCAAATTTTGGCGTCTCTACGCAGGTCATAGATATGTGGTTATTAAAATATTGGTTTTCAGCCTTTTTTGAACAGCCCCTGCATTTGTATAGACGCGATTAATCGCGCCTATACTTATTTAATCTTGATTGACTTGAAACGCTCAGTCAATTCCCTTTCGGTTGAAAATAAGGTATCCAAAATTGACCATTAAATAGAAATTACTGTAATTTTTTTCATAATAGTTTAGCGAAACAGCAAGGGGACCGACCGGCGATTGCCATACTGCGGCAGCAGAACCCATAAGTAAAAATTTTGGCATTTTTGTGTAAGTCATATCATACAAAAGACTTTCGTATGGTTGAAAAATATAAGCATCGGTTTGAAGTGAAAACATTTTCCCAAATTTTATAACAGGTTTTAAGCCTGCGGCGACAAAAGTGTTTGCCCTGTAATTTTCGAGAAGAAAGGTTTTGCTGTGCGGAGTGGGCTGAAATACAGGCGTAACAGCCAGTGTTGGATAATAATCGAAAAACTTGAATCTGTTCGACGCTGAAAAATCAAAATAAAATCCGAGAGATACAAATTTGTTTATATCAAGATAATAATCGTTTGTCAGCCTTAATGCTATCCAGCTGTGATACTGTTTTTCAGTAAAAGGATCTGAAATATATTTATAATTTTCAATTCCCCATACGTTTCTAATCGAACATCTGAAATAATGTCCGGCAGTCGGATACTGTTTGTAGTTGAGCGTATTTTTGTCGAATATGACATGGGGCGATAAAAACTGGAAATTGAATCGGCTTAAAGTATCTGATGATTTAATAATTGCCGCCTTATTGTAGTGAACATTGTGAATACCAATATTAATTCCAGATTTTATTTTTGAATTTCTTGTTATGCCTCTGCCTGCGTTCACTGTGAAATAATAACTGTATTCCTTTAAAAGAATCTGACGGATATCGTCGTAAAAAATATCCTGACTTCCTTTGTAATAGTCGTATCCTGAAAGGGTCATGTACGCTTCGGCGAAAAAGGGATATGAAAACGGATAATCCTGTCGAACTCCCACTTTAATAGAAGAATACAGTTTCCCGAATGTAAAGTCCGATTTTATACGGGTCAGATATTTACCCCATCTCAAAACTTCCAGACCGGCGTTAATCATGTTGTTTCCTGCGGCAGACGAAATATTTCCGCCCAGCGAGGCTTTGAATATAGGAGATTGGGAAATTCGCAACATCGGCGTATATGCCTGACTGTCATGATTCCATTCGGCGGTCGGATAGAGTGAATTTACAATATTCAGGGCTATTACTCCGAACAGTTTTGTTTCAAATTTGTTATGACTGTATTTTACCTGTGTGTTTCTTCGGAAAAGCTGTTCTACTGTTTTATTCTGACGTTTTGAAGCTCCTGAAACCGTTATACCGCTGTAAATTAGAGGGAAATGGAAATATTTCGATTTGAAAAGCCTGCGGCGGCGTTCAACTTCGTCAACAGTTCTGCGAATTTTCGTTCTCTTCCTGATTTGCTCAATGCTTTTCATGGTTGTTACATAGCCTGAATCAATCAGAGCATCGATATTTCCAAAATCAAGCACTCCAACGTCGGCAAAAGTTTTGTTAATCACTATTCCAAGCGAATCGGGCATTTCGTAGTCAGTATAACTTATTAGCATGTTTGTTACCTGCGAAATAATGTCCGATTCGCTCGGCGGTTCGTTGTTTGTGGTACACTGGCTGCCGATTATCAGGTCAGGTTTGAAATCGAAAAGCATAACGTCCCAAGGGAAATTATTGTAAAAACCGCCGTCGAAAAGCAGAGTGGAATCTACAAGAACAGGCTTAAATACAAATGGATATGACATTGATGCTCTTATGGCAGTTCCCAGATTTCCCGATTTCAAAACGCGGGATTTATGCGTTCTGATTTCAGAGGCAACACATCGGAACGGTATCATTAAACTGTCGAAATTGTTTTTACAGACAGTTGTAGCCTGAGAAGTTAATTTTACAAATTCCAAATCCATGTTGTATGACGGTACAAGATTTGTAGGCAATACCGGTTTAAAACTTTTGTTTTCAATGTCGAATCTTAAAAAGAAAAGTTCTGGCGTAGCTTCCGGTTCAAGCGCAAAGAAGCGAAATTTCGGCGGAATATCAAAATTAAACAGATTGTTAAACCGTTTGGACGAAAAGTATTCGCGCATTTCGTCGGGAGTGTATCCCATTGCATACATGCCCGCAATAATTGCGCCTATTGAAGTCCCTGCAACATAGTCTATCGGAATTTCATTTTCTTCAAGAGCCTTCAATACTCCCACATGAAACAGTCCTTTTGCTCCGCCACCGCTTAAAACAAGTCCGATTTTGGCAGAATCTGCTGTTCTGCAAAGTCCGGTCGTCGGAAGCAATAAGGTTAATATCAGTAATATACGCCAACAAAAATATCTCATGCCATAAAAATATTCCGGCTTAAAATTAGTAAATTTTTTAATATAAGCCTAAAAGTACGAAGGAACGAAGGGCATGTTATAAAAAAACAGGAGAAAAACCGAAATTTTTCCCCTGTGCGAATATTAATTGCTGAAAGATACAAATTAATAGCTCCACAAATCGCTTTCTGTTTCCAGCAGGAATCTTTTTATTCTTTCAGATTCCAGCAGGGCTTCCAGACCGTTGCGCGTGTATTCACGGATTTCTCTGTCGTTAATTTCATTAGACATTTTTTCGATATACGAAGAAAAATATCGTTTATGAAAAACGTCGTCAAACGAAAGGTTTGCAATCTGATTTTTACCGTTATAGCAGATTGTGTTTGCTAAAACACGTCTTGCTTCGGGGAAATATACCCAGAACAGGGCGTTTCTCAATTCGCTTTCGACAGATGATTCTTCGCTGCCGCCGCTCATGTCTTTTTTATAAACACGTATGGGACACATTCCAAGAATACGGACGTCAAGTCTTCCGTGTTTTTTATCTATGATCCATTCCTCTTTGAGCATAAATTCACGGACTTCATTCCACTTGACATAACCTTTTTGATGTATTACGGTGTCTCCCGATCCGTCGATCTTTTCCTGTATAATTTCTTTATCTTCGGCTCCAAGTTTTTTCAAGACCTGAGCGGAAGAAAGAGGTATCTGCATTTCTTCGTCGTCGTAAGCCTGTATTTTTTTAGCTCTGATTCCGTCAATCAGCGTCTGTGCAAGACTTCTTCTGGTTGACAAATCTTCCGTAGGATAATACAGGTGATAGTTCATGCGTTCGCGACAGTCGATTCTTCTCCAGACAACCTGCACCCACAGCGCGTTTTCTTCAAGAATTTCAGCATATTCGATAGGCTCCTTATCCTTGACAATGCTCTTTTTTACAATACTTAACTGCGGCGTCATGAATTTTACTTCTTCTTCCGCTTGTTGTTCTTGTTGTTCCTGTTCTTCGGTTTGAGCATACGAAACATAAGAAAACAGGAGCGCAAATAAAACTTTAAAAATCATACACTTTTTCATACTCTTATTTATTCTGAAATATTATTTACTGTACTTTATATGATATTTCCGGCAAATCTCTTATTCCGTCGGGCGTTTTAGCTTTAACGTCAAATATAAGCAAACGAGTGGGAGTTTTGAGTTTGTCCAGCATGGCTCTCTGTTCTGCCGAGAACTGCGGTCTGTCGGAAGATACTTCTTTCACAAAGCCACCCTGTTCGACCATTATGGAGAATGACGTAACCGTTATTGGCAGGTCAAACTCAAAATCGTCCGGCATTTTGGCTACAACCCCCTGAATTGCGCTCAACTGCGATTTTGTAATCGTTTTGCCGGTTACATTATGCAAAGAGGCTACCGGAGTCGGTATTCTTTTGACGCGAAATTCTCTGCTTCCCATGTCCTTAATTTCGCCGTTGACAGTGGCGCTTACGCTGATTGAGCTTTTCCCAATCTGCGCGGGTTTTACAATATAGGAACCCGATGCGCCAACCTGTGAAATTGAACCGTTGGAGATGCTTATTTTCACGTCTTTCTGCGGAACGCCTGAAACGGAAACGTCCACAGGATTTTCTACGCCAAGGTAGAAAACGTTCATTTTTGTCGGCGATACGGCAATAGAAGGTTCGACTACTGTATAGTCAAAACTGAATTTTCTTCTCTGTTTTTCGCCAACGCCGTCGGTATATTCGATATATCCGGCTACGGTGTTCGGACCAATTGAATTACCCGACAGAGGAATGGTAACTTTGCCGTTTCTGAGTGGTACAGAGCGTCCGCCGTAAACGGCATTAGCGTTAATATCCTTGTCGATAGCGGCAAGAAAAACTTCGGCTTCGCCGCTGGCGCCTTTCACCAGAACTCCATGCGGATTGCTGACCGCTGCTTGAATGTCGGATATTTTGAGAGATTCTTTGCCTATCTGGTTTTTGAGATAGTCAAGAATTGAGCTTTCACAGTTTAGAATATCTACTTGAAGTTTACTCAGTATGGCTACTGATGAAATCAGCGGCATTTCGTCAAATGTAAACGTTTCCCAGTCTCTCTTTTGCCCGACGTTGCTAAAATCGAGCAATCCGTTCAATATTGCTACAAGATTTTTATTATCGCCGACGTGTTCCAGCAGGAATTTTTTGTATTCTTCCAGTTTTTTGTGAAGTTCATATCCTTTCCCGTTATTGTTAACTCCGAGCAGAACATTATGAACGGCTTCACGGTCGTCCATTGCTTCAATACTGTCAGGTACAATTCTTGAGCCTTTAATGCCGCGCGAGAGTTTACCGTCGCCGGCTTTAATGACTTCGATTTTTATATCTCTGATAAAATTAACAACATCTTTTGTTTTTCCTCTTGTCAGCTCAGCTTTTTCTTTCCATGGTCGAGCTTTTTCGCCCATAGTGGTTATAGCTTCGTCAAACAGGAGCATGGTATTTTCATTACCGGTATTTGTGATTTCGATTGTGTTTTCCAATCCCTTTTCTATTTTTGCAAAAGCGTCCAAGATTTCTGCCGATACATTCAGCGCCAGCATTGCTGTCAGCACCAAATACATCATGTTAATCATTTTCTGTCTCGGATTTACTTTTCCTCCTCCTCCTGCCATGTTTTAAAAAATATTATTTGTTTAAAACTGAGTTTACAGCAGTAAGCATGCTTCCATAAATGGAATTCAAATTTTCAACGTTGTTGTTTAATCCTGCCATTTGAGTACCGAGTTTTTGAGTTTCGCTTATAGAAACGTTCATATTTCCAATCAGTTGCTGTAATTCGCCATGAAGGTTGTGATAATCGCCCTGCATACTTTTCGATTCCTGTAAATACAGTTCATACGAAGCGTTGAGCGCACCCATTGTATGCCCCAGCGATTCAAGCTGAGCGCGATAATATTCGTACCCCGAATGTATCTGGTCAATACCCAGTTTTGTCTGTTCGTTAACGTACTGAATTGACTGAGCGCCTTTATAGTAAGCGTCAGAAAGAGTATTTGCCGATTCGCCGACGGAATTTACCGCTCCGGAGACGTCGTATATTTTTCCTGTCAGTTCTGCGGTTGCGTCAACAAGCGAACTTAGACTGGTCATTTGACCGATGGAGTCTGACAGTTTTTTTATTCCCGATTTCAGACTGTCGGTAGTCGATTTGTCGATGCTGATGTCCAGATTATTTACAGGACTGGCATTATAGTGCTGAGGCTGCATGTGTTGATGTATTCTCGGCTGTACGTGCTGAGAATGTTCGCCCAAAAGTTCGGGATATACATTTTCCCAGTGATATTCTTTCGGAATGGGTTCAAATGCTGAAATAATGAAAATCAGCGTTTCAGTTCCCATTCCCAACATCAACATCTGGTTTGCTCCGGGAAGGTGCAAAATTTTAAACAGTGCGCCGACAATCACTATCGCAGCGCCAATACCGTAGGCAAAAGTCATTATAGTTTTACCTGTTTTCGATTCAAAAAAACTCATAATTACCTGTTAATTTTATCGTTAATTTATACTTATATTTATATTTTCTTATTTTACGGGTTTTTGTCCGGGCAAAAATGCGTCTCTCACAGTTCTGAAACCGATGAAAGAGCGTGCGCTGTCCTGATATTCATAATCTCTTGCTCCACACTGCAAAAAGTATGCAAAATCTTTCCACGAACCTCCGCGTATGACTTTGCGTTTTCGTCCGTTTTTATCATTCGGTCTTGCGTCGCGATGATATACCGGCACAAGGTCGTGCGTCGCTTCATACGAGTTTTCGTCGTATGCGTCATAAACCCATTCGGCAACGTTACCAGCCATGTCGTACAGTCCGTACTCGTTTGGTTCGTACTGTGCTATCGGAGCAATTCTCGAAAATCCGTCAAGCGCATAGTCTCCGCGCTGTGGTTTAAAGTTTGCCAGATAACAGCCGCTTTTGTTTGTATTATACAAACTTCCCCAAGGATACAGGTTTCCTTCCAAACCTCCGCGAGCGGCATATTCGTACTCTACTTCCATCGGCAAACGGTAGCTGTGCGGGGCATACTGATTGCGGTAGCGTTTTTCTTCCGCATGGTTTGAACGCCAGTGGCAGAAAGCTTTTGCCTGCTCCCACGTAACTCCCACGACGGGATAATAATCGTATCCGGGGTGAGAGAAGTATGATACTGCCATCGGTTCGTTATACGAGTTGTGAAAATCGCGTATCCATACTAACGTATCGGGATATACAAGTACCTGATGTCTGATAATGAAGGAGCTTCTATCGACGATTTCGGTAGTTTCGCCATTCATATCGGTAACAGTACCTGTATATTTTTTTTCTTTTGGGTCCCATTTTGCCTTTGCAGCCTGATATAAATCAACCCACTGATATTCGTATGTCAGCGTGCGTACATCAATTGCGTTTTTTTTACCCATTGATTCCTTTTTGGAATAATAGTATCCAGCATCTTTCAGCGCTCTGTTATGATCTTCGGCAACGTCTTTTTTGCCGCTCGGCGCTACTTTTGTTTTATAGTTAAGCGGCGGATATTCTTCGTCCTCATCTTCGTCTTCCTGTTCAATAACAAATCCGTCTTCACCTGCGGCTGCCAGCGCTCTTCTTGCGACAGAATCAGCCGTCCACGCTACAAATGTTCTGTACGCCAGATTTGTAGTTTCGGTTTGATCCATCCAAAACACGTCTGTGGTTCTCCGTCTGAGCGGCGCGTTCATCGCCCATACAACATCTTCGTCGTTGGATCCCATTTCGAAAGAACCGGAGTTTATCAAAACCATATTTTCGGGCTGGGCTTCGAATCCCTTTTTTGAACCTCCTTTACCACTTACTCCTCCGCCTCCACAGTCGGAAAAAAGGAGTATTAATGAAAACAAAACCACAAAATTCTTCATATCATTCAATTTTTTTCTAAAAATTATAAATATCTTACACTTTTATACTTCAATTTTTCTTTTCGTAACATTACGGAGAATCGATAAGTTATCATGACTTCGTGGTTGCCTCCGGAAAATTTACTTAACAGAGAAGTATTGTATCCGTAAGAATAACCAAGTCGAAGTTCAGGCGTCAGATTCAATCCCGCTATTATTCCGATTGAACTTTTAATTCTATAATCGAGTCCAATCCAGTATTTGTTTCGATAAAACATCAAAGCGTTTATCGACTGTACAAACGACTTTAAATCGGTGAGCGTCAGTATTGACGGTCTGACTGTAAAATCCGGATTATCAAGCCGAAATTCGTATCCTGCCATAAAATAATAGTTTCGAGGCATTACGATTTTTACATCTTCGTCAAATAAAACGGGCGGAATCAGGTGCGTAACCGAAAGTCCCGCATACCATTTATTGTTATGGTAATAAGCTCCCAAAGCGAGGTCGAAACTTTGCTTCGAGCTTTTGGCTGTCGGAATTGCCGGATCATCATTATTGTCCGGTAAATTCCAGCTTCCTGCTTCCAGCGTACTGAAAAACACGCCTGCTGATAACCCTAAACCTAAAGAACCTCCATAAAAATCCATTTTATATGCATATCCAAGAGCGAATGAGGGAGCGCTGATAAAACCTGCCTGGTCGTTAATAAAGGTTACATTTAAGCCTCCCGATGTTCCGCCGATATTCAGCGGTCCGTTTACGTTGAGCGCCGTAGTGGTTGGATATTTTTCAAAACCAGTCATTTGCATTTTGTTCAGGGCAATTACATTAAAATAATTGCTTGTGTCGCTGCCGGCGTAACCGGGGTTGACAAACGCGGGGTTGAAAGACGTATGACCAAACACTGCATCGCCTTGCGAAAGGGTATGACCCCCATAAAGCATATAAAAGAACGTTGTCCATCTCAACACAATTTTGAGTTGAAAACTCCCTGCAAAGGAACAAATTATTTTTTGCATGTGCAAGTGTCAAAAATTATTCGTGTTAATAAATATTAAATCTTACTTGACAATTTTTGATGGTACAGTATCCATTTTATTGGAGGCGTACCATTTTTTGCAAGTTCGTAATCGTCTCTGGAACAGGCAGTGTACAGTGTTCGATTATTTAAATCGTCGCGTATTTCCATCCACCAGCGTCTGGTTCTGTCGCTGCAATAAAACACCATAACTTCCTTTTGGGCTTCGAAATTAACAACAATTTTTTTGATTCCGTTCACATTATTTAACATTTTTTCGTTTGCCCGATTAGCGTATCCATCGACTGTATGCCACACAATTTGAGCAAACAAGTCACTTATTTGCCCTTTTTTTGTTATTTTGTCTTTACTGAAAATGTGAATCAGTTTAACATTGTCCGACATTCCTGCATACCGCGAAATTTTGCATATTTCTTCTGTGTACAAGCCGTTTATCTCCGAAAAAGTCGAATCCGGCGCTTCCGAGCGTTTTACGGAGGCAATATCCATAATTACAATATCGGAATCGCGTAGCGGCGGTTCGTAAACCAGATTGTCTTCCCTGAAACTTCCGAGACGAAATGTTTCAAAATAATTGTCGGACAGAAAATTAAGCGTTTCTGGGTCGCTCAGATAGGTCTGATAGCCCAGAATGTTAAAATTAAGCAGATTTTTTGCATGTTTGCGTACCGCTTCTGGAAGGTTCGACTGCACAACGCTCGGCATAATCATGCTTGCCGACAGACTGCTGTTGTCTGCGCTGTTTGTCATCGCGTCGAAACAGTATTCCGATGCGTCGATTGAATTGCCTGCAAGTATGGTAAATATATTGCTGTCCGACAGTGTTTTGAGTATTTTGGGCAAATTGCCGGCTTTTTTTTCCGGCAAATCGCCCAAATCAACAATGCGTATATTTTCGGAACAGTACAGCGAATACAGTGATTTTCTGACGGGTAACAGATTGTCGCCCACGCCAAGTATAGCAATTTTAGCGCTGGACAGTTCTTCTTTTTCAAAACAGACTTTGTTAAATAATAAATATTTACTGCTGTCTGCCTTTGTGTCGAAATTTTTTTTATCTACCGGATCTATTATGTCGAATATGCCTGATTCCATCTAATAACAAACATTTTATCAGTTTTATTTTGCCGTTTTCTTTTTTGTTGCCGTTGCCGTTTTCTTTTTTGTTTCGGTTGCTTCCTTTTTTGTTCCGGCGGTTTTAGTTTTCGATTTGCTCGATTTTATGCCCTGAGTTTCAATCAGTTCGCGGCATTTATCTTTTGTAAGTTCGTCAATATTTATATCTTTCGGCAGTTTATAGTTGTTGCCGTCGAAAGTAATATATTTGCCGAAACGTCCGTTGAGAACTTTTATGTCGTCGAAGTCGCAGACTAATTTTTCACTGTCCTTAACCATCTTTTCTTCAATAAGTTCTATCGCTCTTTCTAATGAAATATCGTATGGGTCGTCATTTTTTTTAAGAGAGACAAACATTTTGCCGAATTTTACGTAGGGTCCGAAACGACCGACTGAAACGAGCAGCTGTTCGCCTTTGTAATCGCCTATATTTCGCGGCAGTTCAAACAGTTTCAGAGCTTCTTCCAGAGTGATGGTTTCGATTAGCAGACCTTTCTGCAAACCTGCATACGTCGGCTTGTCCTGTTCGCTTGTTCCGAGCTGGGCGATTGGTCCGAAACGTCCCAGACGTACCGACACCTGTTTGCCGGTTTTCGGGTCTGTGCCTAAAATTCTTTCAGTACTTGTGGGGCGCGATACGTCTTTCGACTTTTCAATATCGTTATGAAACGGTTTGTAAAAATTGTCTATCATTTTTGTCCATTCGATATTTCCCGAAGCAATTTCGTCGAACTGTTCTTCGACTTTTGCCGTAAAATTGTAATCTACTATGTTTGTAAAATGTTCGACAAGAAAATCGTTGACCATCATGCCAATATCGCTTGGAAAAAGTTTTGATTTTTCGGCGCCTGCAATTTCTTTGAGTTTGTCTTTTTTCAGAGTTGAATTTTTGAGCGTAAATTTCAGATACACCCTCTGTTCTCCCTTACGGTCTTCTTTCTGCACGTATCCGCGCTGCATTATGGTTGAAATGGTCGGCGCGTATGTTGATGGTCTGCCGATGCCGAGTTCTTCCATTTTTTTTACCAGACTTGCTTCCGTGTATCGCGCCGGATGCTGCGAAAATCGTTCTGTTGCCGTAATTTCCTTATATACAAGTTCTTGATTTACTTTTAATGGTGGCAGAATGTTTTCCTGATTTTTTTCTTCCGGCTCGTCGTCCGACGATTCGATATAGACTTTAAGAAATCCGTCGAAAAGAATAACTTCTCCAACCGCCTGAAATTTATTGCTGTTTCCTGAAATTGATACGGTGATTACCGTTTTTTCAAGCGCGGCGTCGCTCATCTGCGAGGCGACGGTTCGTTTCCATATCAGTTCGTACAGTTTTTTTTCCTGCGCCGTGCCTTCAACTGTCTGGTTGTTTATATAGGCGGGACGTATTGCTTCGTGAGCCTCCTGCGCCCCCTTTGTTTTTGTCTGGTATGTACGTTGTTGCGAGTATTTTTCGCCATACATTGCGATTACCGTACTTTTTGCCGAATTGACGGCAAGCGTCGAAAGGTTTGTCGAATCTGTTCTCATATATGTAATCAAGCCCGATTCATACAGACGCTGTGCTATCGACATGGTTTGAGCCACCGAAAATCCGAACTTCCGCGCCGCTTCCTGTTGAAGGGTCGATGTGGTAAACGGCGGAGCAGGCGATTTTTTTCCGGGTTTTTTCTCTATTTCCGAAATCGTAAATTTTGCGGTGATACAGTGTCTCAGGAATTTTTCGGTTTCCTCCGGCGTTTTAAATCTGACATTTAAATCTGCTTTAAGCGAGAGTTTGCTGTCGTCCGTCGAACTGAAAATTGCCGATACCTTATAATATGATTCCGATTTGAATCCGATTATTTCTCTTTCGCGCTCAACAATCAGCCTTACAGCCACCGACTGCACTCTGCCGGCTGAAAGCGACGGTTTTACCTTTTTCCACAATATTGGAGAAACTTCAAAACCCACCAGACGGTCAAGTATCCGTCGCGCCTGCTGGGCGTTAACCAGATTGTCGTCTATCGTTCTCGGATTTTTGATAGCATTTAAAATTGCGTCCTTTGTGATTTCGTGAAAAACAATTCTGTTTGTCCTGTTTTTATCCAGATTCAAAGTTTCCTGCAAATGCCATGCAATAGCCTCTCCTTCACGGTCTTCATCGGACGCTAACCATACTGTCTTTGCGTTTTCGCACATTTTTTTCAAACCCTTTACAATGTCAATTTTATCTTCGGGAACTATATAATAGGGTTTATAATTATTCTCAATATCAACGCCAAAATCCTTTTTCGCCAAATCTCTGATATGTCCCAGACTTGATTTCACAATAAAACTGTCTCCCAAAAACTTTTCTATTGTTTTGGCTTTTGCCGGCGATTCTACTATTACTAAATTGTCTCGTTCCATATTTGCGATAATAAATTTTCTGTCAAAAAAATTAACTGAATGACTATATTTCCAAATTCAATTTAAGGTACAAATATATGTAAAAAATGTTTTACGGAGAGATAATACTACATTTCACCAATCAGGCAAGAAGCAATAATTTGTTGTAATACAGGAGACTAATTACTCAAAAAAAAATTTTTTGACGGAACTGATTTTCCGGTATTTTTTATGGATTTTACAAAATTATTATCCGTTTTTTATAAAAAACGGACAAAACGATTATTAATTGACAATTGACAATTGACAATTGACAATTGACAATTGTCAATTGTTTTGTCCAGAGCAATACGACGGTAAAAATCCAAATTTGTAGAGACGACTAATTTGGTCTTCTCTACAATAGAGTTTATGTAAAATTAAATATGCTATTGGAAAGCATATATCTGGCTGAAAGCCAGAATTTTCATAACCGCCGGTCAACGACCGGCGGAAGAAACAGTGAGACGATAAGGCTGCCTGTAAAGGCAGAACCCTGTGGATCTGAAAATAGCAAGTTCTGGCTTTCAGCCAGTTATTTGGGATTATGTTTGTCCGTATGTCAAACGACATACGGTTATGAAAATTCTGGCT
>JAIROW010000271.1 GCA_031257315.1 Prevotellaceae bacterium | reverse complement strand
AGCCAGATATATGCTTTCAAATATCATATTTAATTTTACATAAACTATAATATACTTTGTGTGGTATTTCAACAGTTTTTGCCGATATATCTTTGCGCAAAAATTAGTTAAGGTTTTGTATAACAGGTTAAGAATAAAAAGATAAAAATGTTATGTTACAGATTTTAAAGCAAAAGAAGCGCTTCTGCGCAACGGATACCGGAAACTGTATAAAATACCGGATAATTTCAAAAATCAGGACAGTTGAAAAACTTGCCTTTTCAGTTTTATTTTCTGTCTTGACGACGACAGAAATATTTGCCATACGCGCTGTTCAAACTCCGTTTGAGGTTCTGAGAATTAGGATTCAGACACAAAAATTAAATCATAACATGAAAAAGGTAATAATTTGTATAATAATGCTGGCGGGACTGCTGTCCTGCACTGCTCTCAACGCGCAGAGCAAACATGAATTTTCGATATTCGCAGGCGGCGGTTTGTCAGGGTTGAGATACGCGACAGAATATTCGGGCGGCAAAAACGAATATGGCGGACAAATCGGGTTGGGATACCGGTATTTCTTTTCATCAAATCTGGGTTTTGTAACCGGCGCAGAAGTTTCGCTGTACAGATCCAGATTCAGCTTGAACAGCGACAATTTCGCGACAAGCACAATGGCTGTTGACCACGACTATGACGATTTTGAGTTTCGCAGCTCAATCAGCGAGTACGAAGAGACACAAAACGCTCTGTTTTTGCAAATCCCGCTAATGATACAGTTTCAGAAGGGAAAAAATCATCAGTTCTACATTGCCGCCGGAGGAAAAATTGGAATACCTGTGGGCGGAAATTACAGAAGCGCTGTTGGCAGTATCGAAAATTCGGGCTACTATTCCGAAGAAGACTACGAATACACGACGCAGAAATTTATGGGTTTCGGCACATTTAAAGATAACAGTTTTACCGGCGACCTGAAATTCAAAACCGCCTTCTTCGCTTCCGTCGAAACGGGAGCAAAGTGGAAACTTAAAGACGGATTATCGCTGTACTCAGGCGTTTATGTGGATTACGGACTGAATAACATTTGCGAAGAAATCAGTTCCGCAAAACAGTTTGTATCGTATAACCGTTCCAGTCCTCGCGACTTCTCAATAAACAGCGTTTTAAATTCTCAGTACGCGCAAAACTCGTTTTCACAGACGTTTACCGACAAAATAATACCGGTAAGCGTCGGCATAAAACTCAGTCTCACATTCGGTTCAAACACACAGGCGCAACCTGACAAGTCGGAAAGTAAAGCGCCGGCAGAGAACAGAAGACAGTAATCCATTCCTAATAAATTTTTTTTGCACAGAGACGGGCATTTGTCCGTCTCTGCTGTTTAAACAGTTACCGAAAAATCCTGCCAGTCCTGTTACGGTTTGCAATCAAGGTTCAAGACGTCTAACTCTGAATTTCAGTATCTATCAATATGCTTATTGATTTGTTGCCAAGATTCAAATTCACCGTATCGCCGGACTTGACTTTTGCTCTGCGTCTGAACTCCTGCAAACCGTTGAGATATACCAGCCCTTCGTCGATAAACAGTTTTGCTTCGCTTCCGCTCGAAGCGATTTTCATGATTTTCAACAGTTTGAACAGTTCGATGTAAGCGTTTTCTGCAATCGAAAATTTCAGTTTCATTTCAGTTGAATATTGTCAATCAGGCGAATTTTACCGATATTTACGGCAACACAGGCAAATATTTCGCTGTGTCTGTTCCAGTCTGAAACCGGCTCAAGCGTCTTTCCATCAACAATTTCGGCGTATTCGGTTTTCAGTTCCGGAACGGAATTTATCATTTCCGCAATTTCGTTTTTGAGATGTGCCGGCGATACATTCTGCTTTACGGCTTCTTTTGCGCGAAACAGCGATTGGGAAATACCTGCGGCGTTTTTTTGCTGAGTTTCGGTTAACAGTGCATTTCTTGAACTCATTGCCAGCCCGCTGTTTTCGCGCACTGTTGGAACTACTTCAATTTTTGTCGATAAATTCAACTGCCTCGCCATTGCTTTTATTATGGCGACCTGCTGAAAATCTTTTTGTCCAAAAAATGCTTTGTCGGGTTTTACAATATCGAACAGCCTGCTGACAACCTGAGCTACGCCGTTAAAATGTCCGGGGCGGAAATATCCTTCCATAATTTTGTCAAGATTTCCAAAATCAAAAATTCTGTTGTCGGGTTCCGGATATATTTCTTCTTCCGACGGGACAAAAACAATGTCGCAGCCAGCATTTTTCAGCATTTCGCAATCGCTTTCAACGTTTCTTGGATAGCGTCTGTAATCTTCACTGTCGTTGAACTGAGTGGGATTTACAAAAATGCTTGCCACCGTAATATCCGTCGCCGACTTGCACAGTTTTACAAGCGACAGATGTCCGCAGTGCAAAGCCCCCATTGTGGGGACAAAACCGACAACTCCCTCTGCTTTGTCCAGACGGAGTCTTATGTCCGATACCTTTCTATATATGTCCATATTTCGTATATTAAAGACTTTGTTACTAAAATAAATATGCAAAAGTATAATAAAATGTAGAATTGCAAAAAACTCCGGTCAATTTTTCTGAGGCGCTACGGATTTTCAATCTGTATATGATGGTTTATGCAGATTTATTTCTGTATAAAAACCAGTAGAGACGCGATTAATCGCGTCTCTACAATTGCAGGGGCTGTCAGCCAGTTGCTGCGATGGCAAAGATGATAAACTCTATCTGCCGTCAAACGGGTTCTGGTCGGCTTCCGAAATCGCGTCGTTGTTCAGTATTTCCATTTGTGGAATCTGACAGAAGAAGCGGTAGTCGTTGGATTCGAGAGACGCCGACGGCTGCGTGGCAGCGGCGTCGAAACCGTTGAGGTACTGCAAACCCCAGACGTAATGTCCGCCCGGGTTTGTCGCCGATGCGCCGTACCGTACCAGAGGTTTCTGCAACCGTACAAGATCGTAAAATCCGGACTGACCTTCGCAAATCAGTTCCTTGCGTCGTTCGATATAGATGTCTTCCAGCAAGTCCTGACCTGAGGCGTGGACGGTTGGAGTTGCATGTCGGGCAGCCTGCAAGCGGTTTAACAGCTGCAAGGCGTCAGTCCGCTGCATGTTAGCCGCCGCTTCAGCCATAATCAGCAGCATTTCGGCGCTGCGCATCAGGCATACTTCGGGATAGCTGGCGCTGCCTATGGCTGTTCCATTATCCTGACCGTAATGTTTGTATTTGTCGAAAGCCCATTTTGTGTTTATCTCGCTGCTGACGTTCTTTGTACGTTTCCAGAACTGGTAGCGGTCGTCGGTCTGTTCAAACAGTTCTTCAAATTTTGAATCGCAGAACAGGGCGAGAAACGAGTATATCGGTCCGTCGGCATAGCCTTCGCCGTAGCTTTCGTCCTGATTGTACCAGAAGTTGAACTGAGTCGAGCCGCCGATGTTGTTGTTCGGAGTATATTGCATTGCCCAGACAACTTCGCTGTATCCGCCCGAAATCATTTCGTCGAAGCCTGCGCGGTACTGTTCCCGCGTCATCAGCGTTTTGTGGTTGTTGTAAACCGTTTCGGCTTCGTTGTAGGCTTCGCTCCATTTTTGCATTACGAGATATACGCGGGCAAGTATTCCAGAACAGATTTCGGAATTGATGAACCAGAGTTCTTCCGGTTTGTAGCCTGCAAGCAGTGATTTTGCGTTTGTAAGGTCGGCTACAATCTGCTGATATACTTCTTCGACTGTCGAGAAGCCCTTGCTCGATTCGTCGTCGGCAACGAGACGCAGTATAACGCCTCTTTTGTTTTTTGCAATGACGTAGGTTTGCTGATAGTTCTGTATCAGGTGAAAATACATCAGTCCGCGCATTGCGAGCGCCTGCCCTTTGATGTGCCGTTTCTGTGTTTCGTCGCCGCTGCCTGCGCCGTCGATATTTGTAATAATGATATTCGACAGGTTAATGACGTTGTAAGCCCATGTCCATATTGCGGAAGCGTCGCCGGTCGATATTGTTTTGGAGCTGATGTACTGGTACGAGGTTAGCTGCTGCCCGCCCATGTTTGTATGGCAGATAATGTCGGAACCGCCAAGGTCAACATACATCTGAAATCCGGGCAGTCCGGCATATACGCGCTCGCTTTTGTTGTTAAAATACAGCTGCCTGTATGCAGATGTCAGAACTTTGTTTAACTGCGACGTGTTTCCCAGCACCTCGTTATCCGATACATCGACAAGAGAGTTTTTTGTCAGCTCCTCTTCGCACGACGTAAAGACCGTTCCGGCAAACGCCGTCAATAAAATTGATATAAATAAACGTTTCATCTTATATTCCTTTTTTAATGTTATGATTAATTAAAATGTAATTTGAATACCGCCCATGTAAACTCTTCTCGACCCCTGTATTCCGTTGTCGGTGTCGTCGTTTCCGTTATAGCTGTTGCCCATTATTCCTGTTTCGGGGTCGCTGAAACGTTTTGCGGCGGGACCGAAAGTCAGCAGATTGTTGCCCGATACGTATATGCGCAGATTTTCGATAAATGCCTTTTTCGTCAGTTTCGAGGGCAGCGTATAGCCGAGAGTAAGATTTCGCAGCCTCCAATAATGGTTGTCGAAAACAAAATTGGTGGCATACTGCGCCGTTGCCGCATACTGGGTATAAGACCAGCGGGGGAAGGTTACATTTTCGTCGCCCGGATTTCTCCATCTGTCCTGTACAAGCGACTGTACCATGCCTACTCCGGCGCGGTTAGTTACACGTTCCTTATAGCTGTAATCCGAAAATTTTGAGCCGTATGAGAAGTAGAACATGAATGAGAGGTCAAAACCTTTGTAACGGAAACTGTTGGTTATCGAGCCGAAGAGCTTTGGAATAGCCGAGCCGACATACACATAGTCGTCGGTTGTTATTTTTGACCTGTCTTCCGTCCGCACCCAGTTGCCGCTGTTGTCTCTGATTTTCCAGCCGGGCATACCTGTCTGGGGATTAACGCCGTCGAACTGGGGAGCAATAAATTCAAATATTGACTTGCCTTCTTCCATTTTGTATGTACATGCAGTTCCCAACCAGACGAAAGCTCCGGAAGGCAGATGCAGCACTTCATTCTTTAAGGTACTGAGGTTTCCGTCAATATCCCACACAAAGTCTTTTGTTCTGAAAATATTTGCGTTCAGAGTAAATTCGACGCCGCTGTTCCGCAGGTCTCCAATGTTCATATTATATCCGGTAGCTTCGCCAACCTGAGCAGAAGGCGGGAGTTCCTTGTAATATAAAAGGTCTCTGGAAGTTCGCGAGTAATATTCAACCGAACCGGAAATTCGATTGAACAGCGCAAAGTCCAGTCCGATATTTGTCTGAGCGTTTGCTTCCCACCGCAAATCGGGCGCAGGATACGTTGCAGGTTTCAGTCCCGCTTTAAGATACAGGTCGTCGGAAGTGTAAGTACCCTGATAGCCGTAAAGCACTTCTTTCGGGTTTCTTACGCTTCGGCTTACAAGTTTGTCGTTGCCGGTAGTACCGTATGTGGCGCGGATACTCAGATTGTCGAGCCATTTCAGGTTTTCCATAAACGGCTCGCTGGATATTCTCCACGATGCGCCCACCGAACCGAATACGCCCCAGCGTTTGTTTGCGTGGAAACGGGACGAGCCGTCTTCTCTGACCGATGCCGAAATATAGTATCTGTTGCGGAAATTATAATCGGCTTTACCAAAGAACGAGAGCAGCGCATAATCTTTCGGGTCGCTGCTGACGGTGAAATTTTTCGTAGTGTTAGCCAGTTCGTATTTGCCAAGTTCCATAATACCTGAGCCGTATCCTTCGTCGGAAACCGAACTCCACGCATACCATTCATGACCGGCAAGCGCCGTTATGGTATGGTCTCCGCTGATTTTCCATTCGCCCGACAGTACATTGTTCCATGTAGTTGAACGCCGGTTGTAATTTTTACGCGAGGCATCGCCGCCGTCGGCAAGTATCGACACTCCGTATGGCGCCGTCTGCCCCGAACCGTGTACCGCCGAACCATAGCTCATATCCCGCTGCCATATATCGTCGATGCTTATGGCAGTTCTGAACTTTAACCCGAAAGGCAGCAGAAAATCGGAGTGAAACTGCGAGGTTATCAAATGCCCCATATTATTGCTGAAACTGTCGTCGTTCGGGTTGTTCCAGTAATCGCCCGCATTGTTGAATACATGAATACCGAAAAAATTATTGGTATATTTTCCATAGTCGTACATTCGCTGCCCCGATTTTTCGGAAAGCACCCATCCGGTATTGTCCACGTTGCGAAGCCACGGCGAAGCCAGCGATGTGAAAAAATTCAGAGCGCGGCTGTTCCCGCCCGACATGTTTTGCCGGCTGTAACTGTAAGCCAAACTGCCTCCGGCTTTCCACCAGCTGTATATTTCGGCGTCAACGTTAGAACGAAACGAATAGCGTTTGTAGTACTGATTGCTGTTATAGCCATTATCGTCAAGATAACCGCCCGAAAAATAGTAAACAGTTTTTCCGTTTTCGGACTGTCCGCTGACATCAACAGAATATTCCTGCCGTATTTTATGCGAAAACAGCGCCTTGTACACATTGTAATCCTTTTCGTCCCAGATCTGCTCCAATTTCGGATTTTTGAAAGGATTGCCGTTTCCGTCGTGAAGAACATAATTTTCACCCGGCAAATATTTAAACGGAGTTACAAATATCAGATTGCCGTTCGAGTCTTCCGTTCCCTTTACCTGACGGGTCAGCGCATTGTCCGACGCAAAGTTGCCGGCGTCCTGCTTCGACATGCCGTCGAAATACAGAGCATCATAATACAGTGCATACCATGTATTTTCGAGCTGTTCGTAGGGATTGGCTTTCGTTGGATTGGGAACGGCATTGTCCGACGTACCCCATGCGCTGCGGAAATTCACTTTTGGTTTACCGCGCTTACCGTGCTTGGTGCTGATCATGACCACGCCGTTGGCAGCGCGTGAACCGTAAAGCGAAGTCGCCGCCGCATCTTTCAATATGGTGAGAGATTCTATATCCGACGGATTGATATGGTTCAAATTACCGTCGAACGGCATACCGTCCACAACATACAGCGGCGTTGAAATACCCGACATCGAACTCATTCCGCGAATTTCGACACGTGTATTCCCGCCCGGATTCCCCTGCGGATTTACGACATTCACGCCGGTTGACAACCCCTGCATGGCTTCGGCAAAGCCCGTTGCCGATATTTTCTCCAGATTGTCGGATTTCACAACGGACGACGAGCCTGTAAAAGTAGATTTTTTTGCCGTACCATAAGCCACCACAATTACTTCGTCAAAAGAATTTGCCTCCGCTTTCATCACAACGTTAATCACCGTTCGCGACCCCGTCTGAATTTCCTGCGTAACAAAGCCGATGTACGAAAACGTCAAAACAGATTCGGGCGCGGCGCTGAGCATAAACTTCCCGTCATTGCCCGTCATTATGCCAACATTGGTACCTTTTACGGCAACGGTAGCGCCAACCATCGGAACGCCGTTTTCGTCGGTTACTGTACCCGAAATTTTTCCCTGTGCAAACAGAGAAATCGAACAGCCGCACACAAACGCCACCAGCGCTACGCCGTGCAGCATGTCCCTCCTTAAAAATTTTAATAATTTCTGATTCATTCCTTTATTTATTAATGATTAAATTCAATGGATAATTGACAATGGATAATTGATAATTGACAATGGACAATGGATAATTGTCATGCTGCAAACAGGGAGATTACGGAGTATCACGCCAAAAGCAAGGTGGCACGCACCCTTGTCATCTGATACGTTTTCGGAAGTTTCGTCGTCCGCGCCGAATGTTTCGTCGTCCACGCCGGAAGTTCTGACGTCCGCGCCGGAAGTTCTGACGTCCATGCCGGAAGTTCTGACGTCCGCGCCGGAAGTTTCGTCGTCCGAGCCGGAAGTTTCGTCGTCCGAGCCGGAAGTTTTGGCGTCCATGCCGAAGGTTTCGGCGTCCATGCCGGAAGTTTCGGCGTCCACGCCAAAGGTTTCAGCGTCCACGCCGAAGGTTTCGTCGTCCACGCCGAAAGTTTCGTGGTTCACCCCGAAGGTTTCGTGGTTCACCCCGAAGGTTTCGCGGTTCACCCCGAAGGTTTCGTGGTTCACCCCGAAGGTTTCGTGGTTCACCCCGAAGGTTTCGCGGTTCACCCCGAAGGTTTCGCGGTTCACCCCGAAGGTTTCGCGGTGAACGTTCGCTGTTTTATTATTATTATGAAATTTTTCTCCGAAGAGTACCGGAAAAAATACTAAACTGTCATATCGTCTCTCTCTCTCTCTCTCTCTCTCTCTCTCTCTCTCTCTCTCTCTCTCTCGCTCGCGCTATCAGAGACAAAAACAATC
>JAIROW010000249.1 GCA_031257315.1 Prevotellaceae bacterium | reverse complement strand
CTCGACAGTTTTTTACCGCTGTAAATCACATGAACCGAGCTGTTTGACGTTACCTTGCCGCTGTTCCACAAATCGCCTTCGTCTGCGTTCAGCTTTTCGGGCGAAGAGGCAACAATAATCCTGTATGCCGTTTGTACTATACCGTTTACTGCGGCGCCGGTTTGAGTAATTTTCCACGACAGACGCGGCTGCACAATGTCTATTCCCAGCGGGGAGTCGAGATATTCGCAGGAAAGTTCAACCGGCATAACCGTATCTGCGCCATACAGGTTTAATTCTGCAAACCATACAGACAGAACGGATAAAAAGATTCGTAATATATTTTTCATATCTAATTTATTTGAAAATTATTAATAAAGTACAAAAGTACTTAAAATTTTTGAAACGGACAATAATTTGCATCGCCAGAGTATGTTCAAAATTATCGACACATGAAAATCAACAACAGTTCACAGCTTTTTTTGAATAAATCAATCGCCACAATTTTCTGTTTTTTGAAACAGTTTGAAATGCGCCGTAAACCGCAAATAATAATTCTCTCCAAAAACATAAAATTAATCAAAAAATCTTGTTGCCTGTTCATTCATATCTCAAAATTTTTTTTTTTGGGACAGGTTCAAAAAAATGCTGAAAAATAAACGTTTCCAATTAATCCTTTATGATTTTTTAACGTCTATAAAGACAAAAAAATATGAATGTTAAAAAAATTTAATACCTTTGCACTCGTATTGCATTTAAATTAAAAGTATGAATATAATGAGAATGAGAAATTTTTGCCTTTTATTTGCAGTTTTTACTGCGTTTACTGGCTGCAAATCCAGCACAGAAGAAGAATTAATCGGTAACTGGGTTACAATCGGCGATTTTGACGGATCTACCAGAAATGATGCTACAGGCTTTGTTATTGGCGACACGGCATACATCTGCCTGGGTTACAATGTCAGCGACAAATCGTTGAACGACCTGTACAGGTATGACCCGACAAACAAAACATGGGAACGCAGAGCAAATTTCCCGGGAGAACCAAGATTTGCCGCCGTATCGTTTACTGCAAACAAAAAGGCTTATGTAGGGCTGGGATACAACGGCACCACTATTTATAAGGACTTCTGGGAATATGACCCAGCAACAGGAGTATGGACGGAAGTTGCCGACGAATTTCCGGGCGAGGAAAGATACTTTGCCGTTGGAGCTTCGGTAAACAATACCGGAATTGTAGGTACGGGAACAAACAATAAAAACGACCTTAAAGATTTTTATACATTTACCCCCGGTTCAACTCCCGGTTCTGGAACATGGAAACAAATCAGCGGCTACGAAGGCTCGAAACGGCAGGGCGCTTCATGCTTTGTCATCGACAAGTATTTATACGTACTAGGCGGAACCTCAAACAAAGGCTATCCTGTTGACATGCAGAAATATGACCTGGCAAACAATAAATGGCAAAAAGTCCTTGATCTCAGAAATACAGACTTGACAACCGACGATGACAAATACGACAATATCCCGCGTGCATACGCAAGTACATTTGTTATTAACAATAAAGCATATATTACTCTGGGAGAAAAAGCGAACGTGAATACGGCTACAACTTACGAGTATGACCCCTCAACTAACAAATGGGTAGAAAGAACCGGATTCTCGCGTTCGACAAGAACAGGAGCGGTTTCTTTTTCGTTAAGCGAAACCTCTAAATCAAGAGGTCTGATTTTGACCGGAAAAAGCGGAACAATACGTTTCGACGATTTCTTTGAATTTTTCCCAACAGCTGCAAACAGCAATTACGACGATTAAGTTAAATGATTGTTTAACATTTTAATTATTCATTTTAAATTAATTTTATTAAAAGAAAGAGACTGTTACTTAAAATTCAGTCTCTTTTTTTTATATAGCAACGAGTGAAACCGTATAATTAATCAGGATATACCTATACAAGGGAATTAATCTTCTTGCAGAAGCGCTTTCATCAACCAATATGGATTTTTTTTGGGATTTGCTGTCGTATTTTTTCTATTGATATGAAAATTCTGTGGATTTTATATCTGCGACAAACTGCCTTCGACAGTTTTTTAGCCTCGCGACGCCGCAGAGATGGCAGTGTTTTCTTAACACTCCTTTTCATATTTTTACACATTTTTATATTAATTAATTTGCAAAATTCGACGCGCAAAATTGTACCGAACAAAGTATCTGTAATTTTAGACAAAAACTATTACTCTGTTTTTCAATATATTAAATTTTAATTTTTTACTGTTTTTCCTGTACGAACGATAAAAAAATTGTAATTAAAAAAAATTTTTATAATTTTGCAAATTATTTTTATATCTTATTATGTTAGAATTTAGTACAAATAAAGATTTATATAATGAAAATGATACCAGAAGAGTGGAGTAAGTTGTCGTTTGCATATTATCCGACAAACTATAATGTTCGCTGTTATTATCGCGACGGGAAGTGGGGAAATGTCGAAATATCGTCGTCCGAAAATATTATTATGCACATTAGCGCCACAGCGTTGCACTATGGACAGGAAATATTTGAAGGTTTAAAAGCTTTTCGCGGACAGGACGGAAAAATAAGAATTTTTCGATGGCAAAACAATTGGGAACGCATGAATTTTTCTGCGCGGGGCATACTTGTACCGGAAGTACCCAAAGAAATATTCGAAGATTCGATAACAAAAGTCATAACTCTCAACAAGGAATTTATTCCGCCCTACGGAACTGGAGCATCGTTATATATCAGACCTTTACTGATTGGAACGGGAGCAAAACTTGGCGTCGCCCCTGCCGACGAATTTCTGTTTATGATATTTGTCAGTCCGGTTGGTCCATATTTTCCAACAGGATTTAAATGCGTAGATGTAAAAATAGAAAGAAATGTTGACCGAGCAGCAACACTCGGTACCGGACAGTTTAAAATCGGAGGAAATTACGCCGCTTCGCTGGTTTCGGGAAGGCAAGCCTACGACGAAGGCTTTAAAATGGCGCTGTATCTTGACGCAAAAGAAAAAAAATACATAGACGAGTGCGGTCCAGCAAACTTTTTCGGAATAAAAAACAATACATACATCACACCAGATTCGTCTTCAATACTACAGTCTATAACAAACATGAGTTTACGCACGCTGGCTAAAGAAGCAGGATTGAAAGTGGAGCAGAGAAAAATGCCGGTAGAGGAACTGTCGGAACTGGAAGAAGCCGGCGCATGTGGAACCGCCGCTGTAATTACTCCAATTAAAAGTATCCACGACAAAGAACAGGGTAAAATATATACATACGGCAACGAACCGGGAGAATGGAGCGTAAAATTATACAGAAAACTTCAGTCAATCCAGTTCGGAGACGAATCAGATAAATACGGATGGATAACAGAATTATAAAACAGTAAAAATTTAGCTTGTGAATATTAGTGATAAAATGAAAAATAACATCAAATCTTCTTATTTCAACATACTTAGAGACAAAACGGCTAAGTATAACGAACCGGATAAAATAAAAGAATCAGGACTGTACCCCTTTTTCCGTCCGATTGCTTCGGAACAGGATACAGAAGTGTATATCGATGGAAAAAAGGTATTAATGTTTGGCTCAAACAGTTACATGGGACTGACTTCGCATCCGAAGGTGAAGGAAGCGGCGATAAAAGCAGTCGAAAAATATGGAACAGGATGCGCCGGTTCGCGTTACCTTAACGGTACGCTTGATATTCACGTCGAACTCGAAAATAAACTGGCAGAATATGTCGGCAAAGACGCAGCAATTATTTACAGTACAGGATTTCAGTCGAACCTCGGCGCAATACCCACAGTAGTAGGACGTAACGATTATATCATTCTTGACGAACTCGACCATGCCTCGATAATCGAAGGTTCGCGTCTTGCTTTTGGAAAAACAGTAAAATATCGCCACAACGATATGGAAGCGCTGGAAAACGTGCTGAAACGCTGCGAATCCGACCGACTGAAACTGATTGTGGTTGACGGCATTTTCAGCATGGAGGGCGATATAGCCAATCTCCCCGAAATTGTTGCCCTTGCCGAAAAATACAACGCAAACATAATGGTTGACGACGCTCACAGTCTGGGAGTTATCGGAAAAGACGGCAGCGGAGCATCTTCCCATTTCGGGCTGACCGACAGCGTCGATATTATTATGGGAACATTCAGCAAGTCGCTGGCTTCGCTCGGCGGTTTTCTCGCCTCCGACGAACGTACAATAAACTATATCAAACACCAGTCGCGATCGCTGATTTTCAGCGCAAGCATGACGCCCGCTTCAACAGCCGCCGTCCTGGCTGCGCTGGAAATAATACAGAGCGAACCGGAACGAATTGAACATCTGTGGGATATGACGCACTATTGCCTGAACAGTTTCAAGGAACTTGGATTTGATACCGGACACAGTGAAACCCCGATTATACCGCTGATTATCAGAAATAACGATAAAACGTTCAAGTTTACTGTACGTCTTCTCGAAGAAGGATTGTTTGTAAACCCCGTCGTATCGCCAGCCGTTAGCGAAGACATGACTTTGGTTCGTTTTTCGCTTATGGCAACGCATACTCAGGAGCAGGTTGATTTTGCGATAGATAAAATTGCAGCAATAGCTCAGGAACTGGAAATTATATAGAACAAATCCGGCGAAATTCAAATATTCGTCGGATTTATTTCTGTATAAAAATCCGGTTACATCAAGTCGGCATTATAATTATGGTTGTATATAAATTTGGCGGAGCTGCGGTTGGTTCGCCTGAAAGAATCCGCAATACGGTTAAAATAATTTCAGGATATAAAGGTAAACTTGTTGTTGTGGTATCTGCAATGGCAAAGACAACCGATGCTCTGGAAGAGCTGAATCTGGCTTATGCTGAAAGAAATATTGACGAAGCGCTGAACATCTTGTCCTGTATCCGTGATTTTCACTGCGAAACGGCAGACAAACTTGGATTGTCTGCCAGTATTTTCGACGACATGTTTCAAAACACCGTCTCGTTTATCAAAGAAAACAAAATTCGCGATTTTGACTGTTGTTACGGACAGATTGTATCACTGGGAGAATTGCTTGCGTCGCTCCTTTTGAACGAATGTCTTAACAGTTGCGGAACGCTTTCGCGTCTGGTTGACGCACGAAAACTTGTCATGACCGACAGCAGTTTTCGCGAAGCAAAAATATATTTTGATCAGACCGAAAAAAATATACGCGACGCATTTTCTTTCAGCGATGTCTCGTGCTATGTAACTCAGGGTTTTATTGGCTCGAACAGCGACGGAGCAACAACCGTACTCGGCAGAGAAGGTTCCGATTACAGCGCTGCAATAATTGCTTCAGCAATGTCGTCCGAAAATTTAACAATATGGAAAGACGTACCCGGAGTTCTTAGCGCCGACCCGAAACTGTTTTCCGACGCAGAACTGCTTCCTGAATTGTCGTATAAAGACGCCGCAGAACTGTCGTATTACGGAGCGCAGGTAATACATCCAAAAACTGTTAAACCGTTAGTTGCTAAAAATATTCCACTGTTTGTAAAATCGTTTCTCGATACAAGTCTTGAAGGCACAAAAATTTCGGCAAACAGTAAAATCCGACAAAACACTCCAGTAATTGCAAGTAAAAAAAATCAAATACTGATTTCAATTTTGCCAAAAGATTTTTCTTTTGTATTGGACGACGCAATTATGCAAACCATCTCCATACTGCACAGTTTCAACGTCAAAATACATATAATACAGAGTTCTCCACTCTGCATTTCGCTTTGCGCCGACGACGGACGAAATACCCGTTTGGCGGTTGACGAATTGAAAATAAACGGCATAGTTTTGTATAATAATAATCTGGAATTGATAACAATACGAAACTATACAGAAAAACTGATTGAAAAATATTCGGAGAACAAAGAAAGACTGATAATGCAGCGCGACAGGTCAACTGTAAGAATGTTACTGAAATAATTGACGGTGGATAAAAAGCTGCATACTGAAATGTTTCTTCCGACTTCTAAAAAAGAAATGCAATATCTTGGATGGGATCAGGCAGATGTGATTTTATTTTCAGGTGATGCATATATTGACCATCCCGCTTTCGGAACGGCGGTTATAGCCCGCGTCCTTGAAAGTATGGGGCTTAAAACGGCAGTAGTACCGCAGCCAAACTATCAGGACGATCTTCGGGATTTTAAAAAACTCGGAGTTCCTAAATTATTCTTTGCAGTCAATTCTGGGGTTATGGACAGCATGGTCAACAAATATACTGCCAATAAACGTATCAGAAGCAATGACGCCTATACTCCCGATGGAAGAGCCGGCGCCCGTCCTGACAGAGCCGTTACAGTTTATTCACAGATACTCAAACGTTTATATCCCGAAATCCCCGTTGTTACAGGCGGAATCGAAGCCTCTCTTCGTCGCCTGACTCATTATGATTTCTGGAGCGATTCTCTGAAACCTTCAATTCTGATTGATTCCGGCGCTGATTATCTGATTTACGGACAGGGAGAAAAACCGATTAAATCTCTGGTTAAATGTTTTTTAACCGAAAAAAACGAAGACATTTTTAATATTCCGCAAATTGCATTTTCAGTTCCACAAAATAAAGCCGCCGTTTTTTCCGAAAATTCCATTCAACTCAATTCATACGAACAGTGTCTCAACAATAAAGATAAATTCGGCAAAAATTTCAGAATTATCGAAACCGAATCTAACAAATTAACACCCAGCCGGTTAATAGAAAATTGCGGAAACGTTTCAATTATTGTAAATCCTCCGTTTTTGCCGCTGACAACCGAAGAACTCGACGAAATTTACGAATTGCCATTCACACGTCTTCCCCACCCGCGATACAGAGGGAAAAAAATACCTGCATACGAAATGATTAAAAATTCTATAAATATTCATAGAGGTTGTTTTGGTGGTTGCAGTTTTTGTACAATATCGGCGCATCAGGGTAAATTTATTTCGAGCAGGTCGAAAAAATCAATCATTAAAGAAATTGATAAACTGAGTGAAACAGCCGGTTTCAATGGACATATTACCGATTTGGGCGGACCGGCTGCAAACATGTATGCCATGTCTGGTAAAAATTTGAATATCTGTAAACTATGTAAAAAAAATTCCTGTCTGTTTCCAAAAATCTGTCCTAACCTTAACATTGACCACAGTCCCCTGCTTGATTTGTATTCTGCCGTGCGCAAACATCAAAAAGTGAAAAAAGTAACGATAGGCAGCGGAATAAGATACGATATGTTTCTGAATGACAGCGGATTTATAGACGAATCTGGCAAAAGATATTTTGAAACTCTAATGGAATATCATGTTTCTGGACGGCTTAAAGTTGCGCCGGAACACACTTCGAAAAAAGTTCTTAATTCTGTCAGAAAACCGCCGTTTGAGCTTTTTGTGAAATTAAAAACTGTTTTCGACAAACTGAACAGAGAAAAAAATTACAGGAAACAGCTTATACCATATTTCATTTCGGGTTTGCCACAATGCAAAGATGAAGATATGCGGCAACTCTCCGAAACTGTCAGGCAAATGCGATACAAACTTGAACAGGTTCAAAGTTTTACGCCAACTCCTATGACATTGGCTTCTACAATATTCTATACAGGCAAAGATCCATATACCGAAGAAAAAGTGTATATTGCAAAATCTTTGGAACAGCGAAAAAAACAGCAGGAATATTTTTTTTATTAAACATCTCCGGTACATGTTTGAGATGATTTACAAAAACATTTCAGCCATGTAATCGCCTCTCTTGTAAATATTTTTGTTGCTGTAAATTTGCTTAAATCCTGATTTCTCGTATTTATATTTTCATGACACAAAATTAATAGAGTTTATGTAAATTTAATTGAGTATATACTGGCTGAAAGCCAGAACTTGGCTCACCAGCAAAACCCTGTGTTTTATCTGAAAAAAAAATATTAACTTTGTGATTCAAAATAATGAATTATGTTACAGGAATTATTAAAGTATGTTCTACCGAAAGAAATAGTAGA
>JAIROW010000100.1 GCA_031257315.1 Prevotellaceae bacterium | reverse complement strand
TCCAAAAGGTTTTAAAATAGGCGGTTATGTTGCGCCTTACTATTATTCGCAGGCAATAGCCGACGAAGAGAAAGAGCTGTTATTTGTTTACCGGTTTAAACTTGAATAAATGAAATATTAAACTGAATGAAAATGAAATATTTAATCATACTGTTTTTTATTCTTTTGAGTTTGATTTCCATTAATCTGTTTTCGCAAAAACCGAACAAATCGGGAGAAAAAAGTTTGACATTTTTGAACAGAACGGTAAATTTTGGAAATGTCCGTTCCGATACGCTACTGAAAGCAAAATTTTTGTTTGTTAACAGCGGAACGGATACCGTAGAAATTGAATATGTCAACCCTGACTGCACATGCACCGACTATTCGTTAAGCAGCAGTTTAATAAATCCGCAGGATACCGCCTTTGTTGTGTTAAGTATCAATACTGCAAACAGGTATGGATACAATGCGGTTTACTCAACAGTAAAAGCAAACACAGCGGTAAAGATGTATAAATTGACGATGATATTTAATATTAAAGATTGAAATTTTGTGCTTTGTATAAATGAGCAGGAAACTGATTTTTCCTGAAACAGAGATTAGGTTAACTTACTGCCATGACCAGTTTGTCTAACGACCTGCGGTTATGAAAATACTGCCTTTCAGTCAGTTGGTACGGCGGTAAATTAACTTAATCTCTACTGTTTTTTTTGTATTTTTAAAATGCAGTTTATATATCTCCATTCTTATTATTTACAGCAGCCTGACGGCGCCTGTCATTCCGGCGGGTTGCCATTCCTGACCGCGCGTCCAGCCGTGTCCTGTTCTGTTTTCGGGGTTCGACTTGAAGTAGTTGCCAAGCGTGGTTGTTATTTTGACTGTTAACCTGTGTTCGCCCGACTTTTTCAGATGTTCCGGTATGCGGTAAATATGCCGTCCGTACCAGCGATTGCCGATGTTTTCGCCGTCGATTGTTACTTCCGATACGCCGTACACCTTGCCAAGGTCGAGCCAGTTGAACGAGGCAATTCCATCGAATATCTTTTCATAATACAGCCATCCGGCGAATGAGCGCGTCGCTTCGTCTGCCGAAAGGTCGCGCAGCGTCGAAAGCGAAACAGTCTTTTCCGTTCCGTTGATATGTTCCATTCGCAGCGTCCAGCCGGTCAGTTCTTTGCCGACGGTTTCTGCCGGCTGTGATGGTAAATCGGCTATGTCGTTGGCTTGTGTGTCGAAAACTATCAGCTGCGAGGCTGCCGGAGGCAGGTCGATGATGAGTTTGTCGCCTGATATTGATGGATAGCGGTAGCGTTCACCGGTTTCAGGATTCCACAGGCAGGCTGCGCCTTTCGACTGCGGGAATGTTGCCTGTATCGCGACTCGTTCGTCGAACGATGCGTTGGATATAAAATAAATGTCTTTGCCTTCGGCGATGTGGCGTATCTGGCTGATGTTTGCGTTCGGACTGTCGATTTGCATGTATGGCTTGATGTCGCACTGACGCTGTATTTTGCCAAACCATGCTACAATGTCTTTGTCGGGCGCTTCGACAGTAAATATTCGCGCAGCGTATTTTGCTTTCATTGCGGCGAGCGTCTGCTTTACCTTTGCGTCGTTTTTGCTGTGATTTATCAGTCCGGGCGACAGATGCGGCTCTTTGCCTACGAAAATAATCTTGCCTCCGTTGCGCACAAAGTCCGAGAGTTTGTCGAGCGTTTGCGGCATGATTGTTTCTACTTCAAGCAGAATAATTGTATGATATTTGCGAGTGCTGTATGTCAGCCAGCCGTCGGCAGTTTTGCTTTGCTGTATGATGCCTTCGCTGATATAGTCGCAGCTGTTTCCGTTTTTATGAACTCCCTCCCATACTTTGTACTGATATTCGGGATATAGCAGTTCTGGAAACGGGTCGCGCTGCGTACCGTGCTTTGTCCACATATCGGCAAGCGGGTGCATTACGGCAATGTCTGCAAAGGCTTCCGTTTCCTGCAATACGGTTGATATGCGTGCTTTGTAGGTTGCCCACTGGTTGAAATATTCCCACCACAGATTGCGTTCGTTCAAGTACATTCCGTAGCGTATCCAGCCCGGAAATGGCGCTTCGAGCGGCGTGTAGTTGAAGCCGTGAATAATGGAATGATTGACGCCTGAAATGTTACTCTGGTCGCATATAGCCTTGAAGTTGTTGAGCGTTACGTTAAACACTTCGCTTGTGTTGGTTGACTCTTCGCAGCTGACAATCTTTTTGCCCGAATAGTGCGCGGCTGAGGCTACAAATTTGTTCACATTTGTATAATGCGGTTTCCACACCCACGTTTCACATTCTGGAATATCAATGTGCATTGATGCTTCGAGCGGGTGAAACTCGCGTCCGTAGGTCTGCACGCGCGATTTGAAGCCATGTTTGTTGCACCACTGCGTATATGTAAGCAGGAAACGGTCGCGCACAAGTTCTAAACATGTTATAAAGAAGTCATAACGGACGCGAGCTACCGTGTCTGCCGCTTCGCCTGACAGCTTCGTCGCGTCTTGACTGATAATCGGACGTCCCATGCCGCCAACCTTGTAGAGTATGAACGGCAAATATGGCGCGACGTCGTATCCTCTGCGCCGTTTGAACTCGTCCGTAAAATCTTGGCACCAGTTAGCGCCTTCAAGCTCCATGCTGTCGCAGAACATGGCGCGGAACGGCTTGCAACCTTTCAATTCGGGAAACAGCGTATCCGACATTCGGTTTAGAAATCGCAACGCCGCATCTTTATTATAATGATTCAACACCGGACCTGCCGCTCCCGGAGCGCCGTTGATAACAGCCTGAAATCCGGTAATTTTGACTAATGCGTAGAGAACATGTTCGCCCTCCGGCGCATGAATGGTAACGGTTTTTGCTGCGCTGTCGAAAGGTATCGGCTTCGGTGCGCTGAATTTGTCCATGCCGACAGGTGCAAGATAAAGCGCGTACAGGTCGCTTACTGCATCTTTGTAATGATTAACTTCGGGCGATGCGGCTTTCAGCAGCTCATCTACTTCGATAGTAACAGTACCTGAGACGCGACGGCAGCACTGTGTCATAATCTGCGAGCGTTCTTCCTTTTCGAGGAACTCTGCGCCAAAGGGCCAGCCAGAACCGACAATAATGTCGCAAATCATTCCGCGTTCTTCTGCTCCTTTGAGCGCGACCTTTATCATTTCAATCCATTCAGGACTGAGCCACCGCAGCGATGGAATACTTAAATCGTCGCCACCAGGAAAGGCTATTGGATTGATTTCTACGCCTCCGATACCGGCTGCTTTCATAACGTCAAGCTCGCGGAGTATTTCGCGTTCCGTAACCTTGTCGCCGTTCCACCACCAGCGGACAAACGGTTTCGCCGTTGCCTGCGGATTGCGAAACTGTTCAAACAGCGCATCTTTGCTTTTCTTTGTATCGGCTGCATTCAGCGTAAAGCCCCGCAAAACAAACGGAGCGCCGGCAGCTGCAATCAAGCCGGACTTGATGAATGTTCTTCTTGTGTGATTCATTCTACTTTATTATTTATTGATTAATGTAATTTATTATAACATTTAATTTGCAGACGTCTGTTAAAACATCTGTACCGTATTACCAATTTTATATTAACCGTTTTGCATTTCGTATCCATAATTCTGTCAATTCTTTATAACTGTAATGACGCGCAAAGTTAGCATAAAATTTTCAGATTGTACACAAAAACATAAAAATTTGCTGTACAGTAGTCTTAAAAAACATGTTCGCACAACCTGTACTGTCATATTTGCAGTTGAATAAACAGATAAATACAGCAATTTCCGTAAAATAATATTGCCGGTATAATAACAGAATTTATGTAAATTTCCATTTGTGTAAACCTGCTGAAACTGTATATGTAATATATAAAAGTACTTACACTGTAAATAAAAGTCAGTGCATTTTATACAGCATGTCAACTGCATGATGTTATCAAAAACACCGACTTTCATCATATTTTATACCTTTAAATATTATATTTAAATCCGCAATAAACTATATTCTCAACAACCGTATGCACCATTTACAAAACATAATTACACATATCAAAAAAAATATATTTGCACATATCAAAAAATACTTTTAATTTTGTGCCATTAATTATAGTACATTTAAATTAAAGGCGTCGCAAGGACGGCGCGTAAAACAGAACAGATATGATACATAAACTTAAAGCATGGCTCGTAAAAAATCATTTATCACAGGATCAGTCCGATTATGTGGCAGTTGTTGATACTAACGGAAACATCGACGTTAACGGTATTGTTGATGAACTTGTTGCCGAAGGTATGGAACTTAAACGCGAAACGGCTATTGATGTTATATCGCGATACAACCGCAAGGTTATTGACCTCGCTCTGAGCGGTTATAACGTCAATACCGGACTTGTACACATGCGTACAACCGTCAAGGGAGTATTCTACGACAAAAAGTGGGACAGTGAACGCAACCGTCTCCATGTCAGCATCTCGCAGGGGACAGACCTGCGAAAAGCCGTCGCTGAAACATCAGTAGAAATACTGGGTGAAAAAGGCGAAATGATTGCAATATTTAATATTACAGACATGAGTACTGGCAAAACTGACGGAACGGTTACTCGCAGTTTTAATATTGATATTAAAGGTACAAATATCAAGATTTTTGGCGACAGTCCTGAAACAGGAGTATATATTAATAACACTGAAACAGGCGAAGAATACAAGTTCTCTCCAATCAACATTGTTATTAACGACCCGTCGCGTCTTATGCTGCTGTTGCCTGCAAATATCGCCACAGGACATTATGAAATGCGCATCTGTACGCAGTTTACGCAAAACGGTCGTCAGCTGAAAACAACACGTACAGCAATACTGTCAACCATTTTAACAGTTGTTTGATACAGCGCTTACATCATTAGCGTCAAGTCCGAAAGGCTTGACGCTAATTTTTTATAAGGTGCAACAGTTCACCATTATACGGTTTTACAGTTCACCCTCATTTGGTGGGACTGTCCAACCTTATGCGGTGGGAGTGTCTCACCTTATGCGGTGGGAGTGTCCCACCTTATGCGGTGGGACACTCCCACCAAAATAGAATATAAATATCAATTAATAAAATGTTTTTATCAGACATATTTATAAACAATATTAAATCCATTATTGGAGATGAATACAAAGACTTCATACAGTCGCTCGAACAGGATTCTCCGGTAAGCATAAGAATTAACGACGGGATTAAAATTCCTGCATCTGGATTAAAACTGCCATTTGCTGGCGACGTTGCATGGTGCAAA
The DNA here is from genome assembly GCA_031257315.1 of Prevotellaceae bacterium. Taxonomy (GTDB): domain Bacteria; phylum Bacteroidota; class Bacteroidia; order Bacteroidales; family UBA932; genus JAIRLF01. The sequence goes on along the minus strand of JAIROW010000100.1, from coordinate 17,252 downwards.
TCAGGTAAATATCTGTCGCAAAGACCAGTGTTTACGCTTGATCCACTGTTCCATGCAGGCTCGTACTACGTGCAGGAAGCAGCATCAATGTTTGTAGAACAGTGTGTTAATACTGCAAAAAAATATTGCGATATTAACCTTCTGCTTGACGTATGCGCAGCTCCTGGCGGCAAATCTACTCATCTTGCTTCAATGTTTCAAGACGGACTTCTTGTAAGCAATGAAGTAATCAGACACCGTTCGGCAATACTGTCCGAAAACATATCAAAGCACGGAACTCCAAACGTTATTGTAACATCGTGCGACCCGTCGAAATTTGCACAGCTTAGCAACTGTTTCGATTTTATACTTGTTGACGCTCCATGTTCCGGCGAAGGAATGTTTCGCAAAGACGCAGCTGCTTTACGAGAATGGTCGCCCGAACATGTAAAACACTGCGCATCGCGTCAGCTGCGCATTGTCAGAGACGTCTGGGATTCGCTTAAACCGGGGGGATTTATGCTGTACTCAACGTGTACTTACAATATTGAAGAGAATGAAAATATTGTAAATCACATCATTGAAAACCTGTGTGCAGAAACAGTTGACGTTGACATTCCCAACGGGTATGAAAGTAAAATATATACGTCATTAAATAAAAATGTCAAAGCCTTCCGTTTTTTCACCCACCGCACACAAAGCGAAGGACTGTTCATGTCGCTGATACGTAAACGCGGAGAAATGAAAAGCTACATTCCAAAGATATTTAAACATAAAGAGTCAAAAAGAATAAATCTGACATCGCTTATAAAAAATGCAGACAGCCTCACCTCAGTCGAAAATGAACATAATATATGTATAGTTCCAGAAAAACACGCAGGAAATATTGAATACATAAAAAGACATATCAATACAATTTCTTCCGGTACGCGCATATTTGAAATAAAGGGTAAAGAACTAATTCCGACGCTTGATTTCGCACATTCAAAGTACATCAATACAGACAGTTTCAACGTATATAACATAGACAGAGCAACCGCGCTGTCATATTTCAGAAAAGAAGTTTTGCCATCATATTCCGGAATGGAAAAAGGCTATATCCTTCTAATGTACGACGGCGTTCCACTTGGCTGGGTAAAAAACATTGGTTCACGGAGCAATAACCTTCTTCCATTAAGCAGAAGAATAAGAATGGATATTGGATAACAGCTAATTAACAGTCATAGTTTTAACATATTATACATAATATTTTAGCATGTACTGTTAACGGATATGATTTACAGCCAAGTACATGTCGTGTTATTATTTTTTGTTAGTATATAGTAAAAACATCATTTTTATCATATTCATATAACAACCTGACAAGAAAATAAACCGTACATATAACATGATAAATTATCTGTTCGGATTGTAATCTGAAAAATATGATTATCTTTGCTTCCTGTCAATAATATGTTATATGATACTTAAATATTTTACAGATAACGACTTATATAAATTTTCTGTTATGTTTGCAATACAGAAATTATACCCAAAAGCAGTGGTAACATATCGTTTTTTCAATCGTGGAGATACTGTTTTTCCAGCTAATTTTGCCGATATACTTAAACAGGAAGTAAAAAACATGTCAAGCCTTAAACTGTCAAAAACCGAAAAACAGTTTATCGAAAAACGCTGTTACTTCTTTGACCCTGTTTTTATTGATTTTCTTGAAGGATACACATACAATCCTGACGAAGTAAAGATTACGCAGACAGGAGGAAAACTGAACGTTAAAATAGAAGGATACTGGTACCGTACAGTCCTATGGGAAGTACCGTTGATGGCATTAATTTCTGAACTGTATTACAAACTTACCGCGCAGTTTTCAAACAATTTTATCGACAGAACAGTAAACAAGGCAGTAACGCTCAAAGAAATAAACGCTGATTATTCAGATTTCGGCACACGACGCAGATTTTCGTTTTATGTACACGACAAAGTTGTAGAAATCCTGAAAGAACATTCAGGCACAAACTTTAAGGGAACCAGCAATGTATATCTTGCGATGAAGCACAACACCATTCCGATTGGCACCATGCCACACGAATGGTTCATGTATCACGGAGCCGTATATGGTTACAGAGCAGCCGTTGCCAAAGCGCTTGACGCATGGACTGACGTTTTTCAGGGCAGTTTGGGTATAACGCTCACCGACACATATACTTCCGACAACTTTTTCCGTTCCTTCGGTTTGAAGCACGCAAAGCTTTTCGACGGCGTGCGCTGCGACAGCGGCGACCCCGTACAGTTTGCCGACAGCGTAATAGATTTTTATCAGAGAAACAGAATCGATCCTGCTTCAAAAACGGTAGTTTACAGCGATTCGCTTGACGTTGACAAGGTAAGGCGCATAAAAAACCATGTAAACAACAGAATACACGACACTTACGGTATCGGTACATATTTTACCAACGACGTCGGAGTCAAGCCGCTCAACATTGTAATAAAACTCACAAATGTTAAGATAAATCCAGAAGGAGACTACTTCGACGCAATAAAACTGTCAGATGTAGCCAGTAAAAATACCGGAGATAGTGATGAAATCAAAATTGCCAAACTTACGTTAAGAATTGATTAACAGTAATTTGATGAAATGTTTAAAAGTTTTTTCTTAAATAATGTTAAAAAATTTGCAGGATAATAAAATACAGCTTACCTTTGTCCCTCGAAAGTTGGTTTTTCATAGGTTAAGTTTTTTAGGTTAGTAAAGGCAGGCTCCCCGCCTGCCTTTTTTACTGTTACAGCGTATTCGCAGCAGTTTTTGAAATTGTTTTTTTCCAGTGATTTATATGAAAACATAGCGCATACAGTCTGCAAAAACTCATGTAAAGTATTATTTTTTCGCACACAATCAAACAGTTACAGCATATTTGCCAGTTTTTTACACGATATTAAAATAATTTGTATTAAATTTGCAGTCGGTTTAACAATGTAATAACAGAAAAAAAATGAAGTATTCGTCGCTTGTATTACTGTTTTGTATTCCTTTAATGATTAAAGGACAGATATTTTCCGATACTGCTTCATTAAAAAGAGCAGAAATCAACAAAGAAATCAAACTGCAAAAATCAACGATTTCTATGGACAGCTGGCAGATGCCCGATATGCAATATAACAATTTTTTACCGGTAATATCAGGCTATCGCATGCATGATTTGGCGATTATGCAGCCACTGCCTTCGCGTTTAGATTTTGACGCAACCAAGCTGAATTTGAATTTGCAGTTTGTTTCGCCTCAAAAAAAACTTGCCTCACTTTTAAAAGAAGAACCGGCAAAGGCGCTGCTCTATGTTGCAGCATATATTGCAGGAATGTTAAATCACAACATTGAAGGCGAAGACAAGCGAATGAAAAAACAGATGGATTGCATGATTAATTCGCGGTCGGGCGTGCCGGAAAGCGCCCGTTCTGCAAATCATCTATATGAAATAAAAAACGAGTAAATAATAGTGATAATCTGATAATCAATTATAAATAAATATGTTTTCAGGAATAGTAGAAGAAGCCGGAAAGGTTACAAAAATCGAAAAACAGCAGGGAAATATAAATATCTCAATAAGCTGCTCTTTTGTCGATGAATTAAAAACAGACCAGAGCATAGCTCATAACGGCGTGTGTCTTACCGTAATAGATAAAAATGCGAAAGAATATACCGTTACGGCGGTAAAGGAAACACTGGAGAAATCAAATCTCGGCGCATTGCAGGTCGGCGACTGGATTAATATAGAAAGAAGCATGAAAATCAACAGTTTGCTCGACGGTCATCTGGTTCAGGGACACGTTGACCAGACAGCGGTATGTACAAAAATCGAAGAAGCCGACGGCAGCTGGTACTACACTTTTGAATATGACCCCGCGCGTGGAAATATTACAGTCGAAAAAGGCTCGATTGCCGTTAACGGCGTAAGTCTTACAGTTGTAAATTCCAGAAACGGTATGTTTCAAAATGCAATAATACCATATACATACGAACACACCAATTTTTGCAAGTTACAGAAAGGCAGCATTGTAAATCTTGAATTTGACATTATAGGCAAATATTTGACGCGGCTTGCTGAAAAATATATCAAATAAAACGGTGATTTATGTCTCAAAAAATAGTATTTGCAACAAATAACAGGCACAAAATAGAAGAAGTTCAATTGCTTCTGAAAGACTGTTATAAAATCATAAGTCCCGAAGAGCTTGGTTTCAGAGGCGATATTCCAGAAACCTCGTCCACGCTTGAAGGTAACGCACTCCAAAAAGCACGATTTGTATATTACCAGCTTTTCCATTTACCGTGCTTCGCCGACGACACAGGATTGGAAGTCGAAGCGCTTGGCGGAGCGCCCGGCGTTTATTCGGCGCGATATGCGGGCGACGACAAAAATTCCGACAGCAATATTGTCAAACTGCTCGACGAACTGTCAGACAAAGACAACAGGAAAGCCCGTTTCAGATGCGTTATCGCATATATTGACGGAAACGGAGCAGAATATTTGTATGAAGGAATTGTCAACGGCACAATTTTGCGGGAAAAATGCGGAGAAAAAGGTTTTGGTTACGACCCCGTTTTCTGTCCCGACGGTTATGACATTACGTTTGCCCAAATGACTTTGGCTGACAAGAATCTTATAAGTCACAGAGGTTTAGCCATACGAAAATTCACCGAAGCGCTTGGCGCAAATTTTCGGGCAGCGAGGTAGAACTGTATAATTTAGAGCATTGCAGCTGACGTAAATATTTCCGTCATACACAATGCTCTAAATCATGCCGGACATTAAACCGGTTTTCAGTCTCTTTATTCGATTTATAAACTGGGTTAATCTCAAATATTATCGTAAAACCGTCAATATATCAAAATAATCACAAATAATTCAAAATCTTGATACCTTTAAAATGCGAAATTACAGATTTTTCAGAAATTTTTTTGTTGCAGGCAATAATTTTTCATATCGCATTTTTATACGGAAACGGCGATGAATTTTTTTTACAAAGCAGTGTGTATAAATAATTTGAAATACAGATAATTTTTAAAATTGAAAACAGATAAACAGCAGAGAATAATATAACGTAAAAAAATTTTTTATTTGGTTAAACAAAAGATTATTATCTTTGTATATTATTATTGTATAAAAACATGTATATTGAAAGAAATTTTATATAAAACAGGTGTTAAAATATTAAATTACACAAGTATAGCGTCGGTAACAGCAATGTTTCTCTGCTTTATTTCAACGGTTATAAGTCCGGCAATATTCTGGATACCAGCTTATTTCGGATTGTTTTTTCAATTTGTATTTGTAATCAATATTGTGTTTTTGACAGTCTGGACAGTTAAAAAGAGACAGATTTTTATTGTTATGCATCTCGTTGCACTTGTTCCGAGCATATTTTTTGCAAAATATTTCATTCAGATTTTCGGACCCGGTAATAGCGTTTCCGACGGAGTTGAAAACATAAAACTGCTGTCCTACAATATTCAAGGATTTTTGATTCCGTATCAAAAAAATACAACCCATAAAAATATTGTCGATTTTATAAACAGTGAAAACCCTGACATCGTTTGCCTGCAAGAATTTTATGTGAACGAAAAACATACGGAAGGCACGTTTTGTCAATTAATGAACAAATATGAGTATCACGCAGTTTGTTACAGCGTTACCAAAAAAAACACGCTGTACGGCGTCGCAACATTCAGCCATTATCCAATAAAATCAAAACTCGAAATACCTTTTGAAGGCAGTACAAATGCTGCAATGTACACGGACATAAATATAAACGGAAAACTGTTGCGGGTTTACAATGTGCATTTTCAATCGATACGTTTAAACATGAAAAAACTGTTTTCGGGCAAAAACAGCAGAATAGAAGAGATCGAAGAAGTTTCGTCGCGGTTAAAGACCGCATTTATAAAACGTGCGGGACAGGTTGACATGGTAGCAAAACATATTGACGTATCGCCCTATCCGGTAGTTATTTGCGGCGATTTTAACGACATGCCGGTTTCATATTCGTATCGAAAAATCAAAAAAAACAGGAAAGATACTTTCTGCGAAGCAGGCAGGGGAATGCCTTCGACGTACAGACTTTCGCCAATACCTTCGTTCAGAATTGATTATATTTTGCATGACAGGGTCATAAATTCAATCAAATATTCGGTGTATAACAGCATAGATTTTTCGGATCATTACCCCGTTTCTTCAATTATTGACATCTCTTCTGTACGTGCAAAGGATTAATTATAAAATAATTTTTTATTAAATGCAAAAATTTTTCAACCGTGAAATGTATTAGAAAAGAAACACTTAATAAAATATATTTGCAAATAATTTTTTTGTAGGTAAAAATTTTTGCATCGTATAAAAAATATTATTATTTTTGCACCTTGAAACTAAGATACTGTTTTAGTATCAAGGAGAAAATATTTTTAAATATTAAATTTAGTTCATTTATTTATTTTATTTTTTATTTATGGATTTACAAAAAATAGGGACAAAAATTAGAGTAACTCGCGTAGGCAAAGGGTTGAACCAGGAAAATATTGCTACGGAGTTGGGAATATCAATTACTGCGTATTCCAAGATTGAAAGAGGTAAAACAAACATTTCTATCCTGCGACTGGATCAGATTGCGAAATGTCTCGACGTTTCGGTTGTTGATTTTCTTATTGAACAGGAAGTTCGGAAAGGAGAAGGAATGGAAAGTATTACGTCAAATCTCGAAGTGGAAAATCTGCTTCTGAGAAAAGAAGTTACTCATTTGAACAAGGTCATTGAAACCAAAGATGAAATGATTTGTCTTTTGAAAAAGAGTATGGATTAATTCTTGCTCTGTTTGAGAGACAGTTGTGAAAACTCTGGTTTAGCATATATATAGTATGTTTCAAAAGAGTTGCAGTGTCGAATAATATTTGTTGAAATGCTGTATTGATGCAGTATAATATATCAAAAAATATCGAACGCTCACAATGTTTTTAAAAATTTAGACTCCGTTTTTTGGAGTTTGAATTGTGGTAATTTCTTAAAGCGAAGTCTGTGAAGACTTCGCTTTTATTATTTTTTTAATCCGCATCAATCTCTTGTTTATCATCATATTGAGAATATCCTTAAAATAGCGCAAGCAATCCAATAGTTGTAGTAATGGAACATTCTCCTTTTGTAATTGTATTCGATTGGATAACAAAACTAATACTGTAATAAGTTTTTGGCACATTCACTGATGTAGAACAGTCGAGCATCCATAGAATTTGCTTTGAAGACAATTTCCATGTGATGGGTAAATCCTATCTGCAAAAATTCGTTCCATCTAAATTCGGCAGTTAGCGACTGTCGAAGATATTTTATGCTGAATACCAATTGTTTACATAATTTTGCAGCTTTCCGCTCTTTTGAGGGGGCTTTTGCATAGATAGATCATATTTTTGATTTTGAAACAGCAAAAAAGTCAACAAAAAAATTCAGATTCATAGAAACGAACCGGTTTGCTGTACGCGCTGTTGAAAAATTTTTTCCAAATCTGTGCGTCATTCAAAAATTTCTCCTATCTTTGCGCCTGCATTTATAAAAAAATGCAGATGATTTATGAGAAAAAGTATTTACTGTATTGTCTTTATGGCGCTGAGTCTTTCCTTGTCAGCGCAGAACAGCGGGTTTACTGTTGCTCAGGACGCTGTTCCCGACGAATATAACAGAATGATATTCGGACAGTTTATCGAACATTTTCACCGCCAGATATACGGCGGTATATTTGAACCCGACTCGCCTCTGTCAGATAGAGACGGTTTCCGCACCGATGTAATAGAAGCGCTCAAAGAACTGAAAATCCCGATTATACGGTGGCCCGGCGGTTGCTTCGTGTCGTCGTATCACTGGCTCGGCGGCGTGGGCGCCAGTCGGCAGCCAGTTTTCGACAAGGCATGGAGCGTAGAAGACCCCAATACTTTTGGAACTGCCGAATTTGTTAAATGGTGCAGACTGATTAATGCCGAGCCGTTTATCTGTACCAACGCCGGTACCGGTACGCCGGAAGAAATGAGCGACTGGGTGGAATACTGCAACCTCAATATCGGTCAATGGGGAAAGATGCGAAAATCGCACGGATACGATGCTCCTTTCAATGTAAAATACTGGAGTATAGGCAACGAGAATTACGGACACTGGGAAATCGGAGCTAAAACAGTTGGAGAATGGGGAACGCTTGTCCGTGAATCGGCAAAAATGATGCGTGCCGTTGACAAAGACATCAAGCTGTTTGCGGCTGCCCTGTCCGACGAAAGCTGGACTTTACCGCTGCTTCAGACTGCCGGCAACTGGCTCGACTATGTTTCAATTCACGGTTACTGGAATCCAATGTATGCCGAAAACAAGCCTTTCTCATACATCGAATGTATGATGCTGACAGAAGAACCGGACAAGTCGATAAAACACACAATCGAAGTTCTTGAAAAAGCCGGCTTGCGGGGGCGTGTTAAAATTGCATACGACGAGTGGAATCTTCGCGGGTGGCATCACCCCGATTCTCCGGGAGGAGGCGCAAACAATCCATACATTGCCGACAGAGATAAAAACGATATAAATTCAACATACACAATGGCTGATGCGGTTTTTTCGGCTTGTTTCCTGAATACCTGCATACGTAATCATAATGACGTTCCAATAGCTGGATTTTCGCCGGTTGTCAACGCACGTGGCGCACTGTTCGTCCATCAGAAGGGAATAGTCAGACGGACAACGTTTCACGTCCTTTCGATGTATGCCAACATGCTGGAAAAAAACTATATTCCCGTAAAAATGGAATCGGAGCTGCTGACGCACGGAGAAAAATCTGTTCCCGCATTGGACGCAATCCTTACATGCAACAGCGACAAAACCTCGTTCACAGTCGCCGTAATCAACAAACACCCAAATAAAACGATTGACTTTGCCCCTGATTTTTCGACGCTTAAAACCTCCGTTCCCGGACAGATACAGGCAACAGTACTGAGCGGCGCGTCGCCCGACGATTGGAATGACGTGGGCGCAGAAAACCGCGTTGTTCCCGTCGAAAAGACGCTGAAAGTAACGAATGGCAAGGTTGGAATACCGCCACATTCGGTCGTGATGCTTAAATGGACGACAAATAAAAAACAGTCGCGAAACAAATGAGCATATTTTCAAAATGAGAAAAAGTATTTATTGTATTAATTGACAATAATTATTAAGCGCGTGATGGTATGAAAACCTTGAAATCAGTTATTATCATCTGTCTAACAAGTTTTGTCGGGCATGTTTTAGCGGGGAATGTCGTTCAGCGTCCTGAAATAGAATTAAGTTCAAAACAGGGTTGGAAAATATGGCTCGATGAAAAGGCACAATGGCAGGAAGACAAACTGTATCTGCCCGGTGAATTTGTATTGTCCGAATTACCCGTCAATTCCCCGACATGCGGCTGGGACGCTCTTTTTGAAAGTAAAGGCAAGCCCGCTCCTGTTCCGACAACGGTGGAGGAACAGTTCGGAACGTCTCACGACTGGACATATCATGGCGTCAGCTGGTTTGTCCGCGAGTTTGAGATAGATGCAGAATGGCAGGGCAAAACAATGATGCTGACCGTACCTGAATATCACCAGCGTATCGAGGTTTATGTAAATGAAAAGCTTGTCGGATATGATGCGGTAGGGCTTTTGCCTTACAGTTGCGATATATCTTCGGCAGTTATTGGGGGTAAAAAGAATCGTTTAGCATTTCGGATAACATCGCCGGGCGGTAATCGCGGCTGGGAAGACTACATAGAACTGAAATGGGGCGGGCAGCCTCTCGTGTCGGCAAAGGACTATTCGGGCGTTGGCGGTAAAATAAAGCTGAGCGTTCTCGATAAGAATTATATTGAAGACGTTTTTGTGAAAAACCTGCCGCCCGCAAATGCAAACAACATAGAAATTCAAATTACGGCGAAAAATCAAACGTCCGATGCAGTCAAGGCAAATTTTCGCATAGAGATAGACGAAAAAGTAGGTGGTCGGAAAATCCTCGACGCTACTCTTGGCATCAGCCTCAAAAGCGGTGAAAACACCGTCATACAGCATTATACACTGCCCGATGCCAAACAGTGGTCGGAGGATTCTCCCAACATGTACGTGTGTACCGTTACCCTTGAAAGCGAACAGGGCGACGACCGTTACAGGCAGGCGTTTGGTTTCCGTGTATTTGAAATCAGGGATAATGCCGGAAAACACGATATTTACCTTAACGGCAAGCGGATTCGTTTCCGCAGCGCAATAGACTGGGGAGTGTATGCCTTTAACGGCATGTTCCCGACTGACAGCGCTGCGCGAAGAACCATTGAAGCCGTCAAGAAAGTGGGACACAACAGCCTGAATTTTCACCGGCAGGCAGGCGACGTGCCGGTAATGGACTATGCCGATTCTCTTGGCGTTTACATCTACGAAGAACCCGGCGCTTTTCACAGCTCCGGGCAGGGACGCAATATCGACGAATCCGAATTTATGTGCAAGCAGATGTATGAACGCCTTCGACGCATGATAATCAGAGACAGGAATCATCCTTCACTCTGTATATACTGCCTCTGCAACGAAGACAATGTTTGGAGCAGCACACGTAAAACGGCTATGGAACTCGTCCGCAGACTCGACGATTCACGGCTGATTATCAACTCTTCCGGCGGTAATTGGGGCGGTTTCAGCACAGGTGGCATCGCCCATATCCGTCCCTACGAAAACGAAGTCCGCTTCGACTATAACGACCATCATACGGTTGACGCCGACGTCGTGCTGTCCGAAGAATTGCTGCAATTGCCGGCACAAATATCCATTCCGAAAACAAAATACAGGGCAGTCGTCGATTCTACTCCACTGTACTGGGGCGAAACAGGATGTTTCGGCGGAACATTCAACTATCCGCTATTGTATGCGCAAGGCAAGGCAAATGGCGGCGGATACGACCTTTCCATGTACGAATCGCAGGCTCGGAAAGCGGAAGAACTGTTTGAGACCTGCCGGCTGAAAGGCTCGTGCGGCGGCGCGGTACAGAGCGTTTACGACCTTACGAAGCAAGCCGGACGCGGACAGTATTACACAAACGGTCGGCTGGGACAAGTCATTATGTGCGACGATCCTTCGGACGGATATGCCATAAACGGATGGTCGCCGGGACCCGATATGCCGGACGAATGGTCGTCGGCAATGGTTGACCAGAACCGCAACCTCAATGCTTCGGGCAACAATGCCGCTTACTGGAATCGTCCGCTGCAAATAGCCGTTTTCAGGCAAAACGGGAAATATTTCAATGTCGGCGATACGGTAGCGATTAACATTTACCTTATTAATGAAGCCCGACTCGAAGCGGGAAACTATACTCTGCAACTGAGAATCAAGGACGGCAGCGGAAGCTATGTAACCAATCCTGAAAAGATACCGGTGAAAGTAGCAGGAGGCGATGTCTTTGCCCAGTCTGTCCGCGAAGGATACCGTTTTGTAACCGAGCAGAGCTGGACTTCGGGCTATCTGACGGTAGAAGCTCAATTAATTGCGTCTCTGCCTGAGGGACAAAAAAACGTCGCCGACGGCGCTGAGCAGGTATTATTCAAAAACAGACCTTCGCAGGCAAAGCGATTTAAAAACAAGTCGATAAATGTAATCGGCTGGTCGGAAGCAGAAAAGGCGCTTGGCGACGCAGGACTGAAACCAAACAGGAATGGAAAACCACGCCTCATCTTGCTCGGCAAAGACGCTTCGGAAAGCCAGTGGGACGCAGCCCTTGCACTGGTCAACGCCGGCGCAAACATGATAGTACAGCTTGATTCGCTCGGCGGCTGCCGTTTACACCGCAAAGGGCTGCTTAACGAACCGATAGCCGTATGGGGAGGTCATCAGTCGGGACACTGGAAAGGAAACGGAAGCTCTTACATCGAAGTATTTGCAGGCGACCAGCCTCTTCCCTCGTCCGACGCAATCAGTACCCGCTCGTGGGAGGCGACAGGCAACCCAACCGGCTTCTATCCATTTCGCAGTCCATACAGGCTTAGGGCATACGGACTGTATTTCGCCCACCAGCACAAGCGAAATCCGCATTTCAAAGAATCTGGAAACACGCTGGTAACTTATGGCGAAATTGAATATGGAAAAGGACATATCCTCCTTAATGGATCTTACTGGATAGATGGAAACAATCCTTTTTCAGACCTGCTGTTCTTTAATATGGTCAACCATTATTTAAAATAGTTGGTTTAATGGGTTAATTAATAGCATTTTGTGACGACAAACAAATAGTAATATAAATTTATATTGAATTAAGACATTATCAAAATGAAGAAAGTAAAATTAGGAAAGTCGGATATAGAGGTATCCGCAATGACGGTAGGCTGCTGGCCCTTTGGCGGCGGCGAATACTGGGGCGAACAGTCGCAGAACGACGTTAACAGCGTAGTTCACGCCGCGCTCGATTTGGGAGTTAACGCCTTCGACACGGCAGAAATGTACAACGGCGGCGAAAGCGAACGCTCGCTTGGCGTTGCATTGAAAGGACGCCGCGACGAAGCGGTGGTAATATCGAAAATAAGCCCTTCAAACTGTCGCAACGTGCGCAAGCATTGCATCGAAAGCCTACAAAGGTTGGGAATGGATTACCTCGACGTGTATATGCTTCACTGGCCTATCAACAAGCTGGCTGTCGAGCATTTTACGTCCGACCAGAGCGTCATCGAAACGCCTCCGACAGTTGAAGAAGCATACGCTCAACTCGACGAACTGAAAAAGGAAGGATTGATACGTTCAATCGGAATGAGTAATTTCGGTCGCACGCAAATGGAAGAAGTTGTGCGCACCGGCGTACAGGTTGACGTCAACGAAATGTCGTACAACATTGTATCGCGTGCCATCGAAGGCGAAATCGCGCCCTACTGCCTGCAAAACAGCATCAGTATAATTGGTTCGATGGGTTTGCAGCAGGGTTTGCTTGCCGGCATTTATCAGACGGTCGAAGACGTTCCGCCGCATCAGGCGCACTCGCGGCATTTTTCGCAGGAACGCGGCAAAGGCACGTCGCGGCACAACGAAGCCGGAGCCGAAAAGGAACTCTTCGAGGTTGTCGATCAGCTGCGCAAAATAGCCGACAGCCTGCAACTCCATATCGCACAGCTGTCAATTGCATGGATACTGAAAAAACCGTTCATGGCATCAACGCTTGTCGGCTCTCGCAATATCAACGAACTGAAAATGAACGTCGCCGCCTGTTCGCTCGAAATATCCGACGAAACCGAAGCCCTGATAGACCGCATCAGCCAGCCCGTACTCGACATTCTCGGCTTCAATCCCGACTATTATGAACACAGCTCGCAGAGCAGAATTTTCTAAAAAAAACTGTTTCATAATAATATTTATTAAAATAATCAGCTCGTCGCCAGAAGTTTAAACACTTCCAGCGACGGGGAGATTATTCGGCGTTTAAATTGCACTTAATTAATTGACAATTCTGAAAGCGTTGCGTTTAATTCATTTTCAATCGAATAAAGTTTATTTTTGCAAAAATTAATCAGTTTCATTGCATATTTTACATTTGCAGTTATGCTTTCGATTTCCTGATTTCCGTTTTCCAACTCTTCAATTATCCGCTTTATTTCGGATATTGCATGTTCATAAGTCATTTCCGTCATAATTTTCTGTTTTTTTCACTGTTGAACTTATTTTTGTATTATATAATATTGTTATAATCTCGTCGCCTTCTGAAATTTTAGCGTCTGGAGTGATTTTTTTTCCGTTATGTAAAGTAATAGAATATCCTTTATTCAAAATATTAAATGGATTTAGCGACGAAACTTGAAGTTTGAGCGAATCGATTTTAAATTGCTGTTTTTCAATTAACTGTTTCGACATAATTTTCATCTTGTCAGGCAAAATGCTGTTCAGCAACATTTTTTCTTTATAAAAAACATTATTCAACAGGTTTTTTATTTTAACTCCCAATTCTGTAATAAAACCTGTTTCTTCAAGTATTTTATTGTTGGCAACATTAATTAATTTCTGTTTACAGTAATCTATCTCCTGTTCAAGCGCAAGGTAGTGATTTATAATAAAATCTGCTGTAGCGGTAGGCGTTTTAAGCATTTTGTATGCTGTTAAATCAAGGATACTCACATCTTTATCGTGTCCGATACCGGTGAGGTAGGGTAGGGGAAGCTGGGTTGCATGATATACTAAATCGTACAAATCAAAGCAGGAAAGATCGGTTTGCGATCCTCCGCCTCTTATAATTACAACAATATCAAATAATTGATAATTTTTATATATTTCTTCTATTGCTGCAATTATTGATGCTTCGGCGTTAACTCCCTGCATGACAGCCTCAAAAAGAGTAGTTTTGAAAACATAACCATATTTATTGCCTGACAGTTGCTGTATAAAATCTCTGTATCCTGCGGCTTTGCTCGAAGAAATTACCGCAATTCTTTGAGGCAAAACAGGAAATGGAAGTTCTTTATTTATTTCAAAAACGCCGTCTTCCTTTAACTGTTTTATGATTTTTTGTTTTGCAAGTTCTATTTCGCCAACGGTATATGAAGGTTCAATATCCGTTATATTGAGGCTGAGACCGTAAAGTTCGTGATATTGGACATGTATTTTTACAAGTATCTTGATGCCTGATTTTAAGGACTGTCCGGTAACGCTCTCAAAATAAGGATTAATCATTCTGAAAACAGACGCCCAGATTGTAGCCGAAATTCCGGCTTTGATATACTGCGTCTTTTCGTCTTTTTCAACCAGATTGAGATAGCAATGTCCGTTAGTATTTACTTTCAATTCGTTGATTTCGGCGACAATCCAGTAAGAATCAATATTGTATAATTGATTTTGAATAATTTCCTGCAAAGCGGAAAGCGATATTGAGTTTGCTCTATTTATCATAATGTAAATTATCGGAAATTATATTCCAGTTTTTATTTGTATTAATTTTGAAAATCAAATTCGTATTTTCTCCGAAAAATGTAAATTCGCTGAATATCTTGAAATTGAAATACTTGTCGCGCAACATTTCCAGCAGCGACAGTACAAATACAATAACAAAATCTGCAATGTATAAATTCCGCTGACTGTAAAAAAAGCGGTTGAGATTCTCTTTTATTTCAGTATATTTTAAGATCATAATAACTATTAATTTTGTATTCACATCTGCCCCCCTACCCTTCCCTGTTGCCTTGCGGGGTTTTCAGTCCTTTTGGACAGCCTCTTTCGTCATTTTTTATCTGTCTTTACACTGTAAAAAAAGCAAAAATGACGGCAGCAAAGGTAATAAAAAAATTCACAGTTAATTATCCCGTATGCAGGAATTTCTTTTATTTATGAACAATTTTTCCGTTGTGGATTATCTCAATTAATTGACAGTCATTCAGATTACAGTCAATCTGCAAAGGAATTTAGATACAGCGATATTTTTTGGTCGCGGTTTAACATTTTTTCCTGTTATAATCCAAAAAATGGCATAATCGCAGAACAAAAAAAACTTTTTTTTTCGCATTTTATGGCAAAAGCCTTTCCTGCAAACAGGTATTACTTAATTTTTTTGGATAATTAAATATATTGCATTACTTTTGCGGCGTTTTCGGTTCGTTATGCTTTTTTAAGTATAACGTGAAAAGGGAATCAGGTGCAAATCCTGAACAGACCCGCTGCTGTAAGTTTCATGACAGTACGATTGGAATATTTTTAAATCAGCCTGCTGTCAAATTTTGTAGGACAAGACCGAAACCACTGTACATCAGGAATGTATGGGAAGGCGTCCGAAAAAGAAACAAGTCAGAAGACCTGCCGAAATTATTTTTTTAGTTCAAGCTTTCGAGGAATAAAGCTCTGAGACGGACTTTTTAAAGTTTCTCCGATTTTATTTAAGAAAGTTGTTCGATGTGTTTTATTATTTTAAAAAAATATGACAATGAACAAGTTTTTTATTTTAGTATTTGTTGCGTTCTTTGTAAGCGCGTGTCAAGAAAACAAAGACATCATCAACCCGAAGGTTGAGATTGATAAAACTGCGATGTTGTTTTCCAACAAGGCAGGAAAAGACAGTTTTAACATTAAATCAAACGCCGACTGGGTGATTGAAAAAAATGCTGATGCTGACTGGTTATCTGTTTCAAAAGTATCGGGTACGGGCGACGCTACGATTACCGTAAGCGTTGGCGAAAACTCCAAACCGGAACCGTTACAGACAAAACTGACGGTAAAGGTTAACGGCGGACAAAACGTCGAAATCGCAATAACTCAAAGCAAAGGCGACGAATTTGCCGGACTGTACATTCTTAGCGAAAGCTCTTTCGGAACGGGAAAATCAGACCTTGCATTTTATGACGTTAAGCGCGATACTCTGTACACAAAATATTTCAGCGCTCAAAACAACGGTAAAACGCTTGGCGACGTCGGAAACGATTTGGCATTGTACGGACACAAACTCTATTGCGTAGTTTCGGGCAGCGGTACAAATTACGAGGGGCATATTGAAATTATTAACCCCAACGATGGAAAGTCGTTGAAAAGTATAACAGTCGTTTCGCCGCGCTGTATAACTTTTCACGAAAACAAAGCGTATGTAACCACATGGTCGCGAAACATAATACGTATAGACACAGCGTCTCTAACAATTGACGGAACAGCCGACCTCACCGGAACATTTGCCGAAGGCGTCTGCAAACACGACGGCAAACTTTACGTCTGCAATTCGGGACAGGGCAATGGGAGAAGCATTTCAGTTGTTGATATTGCCTCGTTTCAACAGACCGACAGCATTATTGTTCCTGCAAATCCGCTCATGATTTATGCTGTTCCGTCGGGAGAATTATATTTCACAACCGGTGATATTACGTGGTCTAACGGACCCAAGTCAAACCTTCACGCCTTAAATCCGTCAACCAAACAGATAACAAAGACGTTCGATGTCAGAGCGTCAAAAATAGCCGTTTCGCGCGATTATGTCTATGCGGTTGATTTTGATTGGGAAGACTATTCAGATCATTTTAGTAAAATAAATCATACAGACAAATCGGTAACAGACCTGAGCGACAAGCTGGAAGATGAATTAACTATGGTTTATAACGTATCTGTAAACCCCCTGAATAATGACGTTTATATAACAAATCAGGGAGACAAGGTTGTGATTATGGATAAAAACGACGAACTGAAACCTACAGCATTTAGAGTTGGAGTGCCTTATGTTTCAAAAGTTGTTTCAGTTTTTAAATAGTATGTACAGAAAATGTTAAAG
>JAIROW010000139.1 GCA_031257315.1 Prevotellaceae bacterium | reverse complement strand
AACACTGAAAAACACGCTAAAAACACGTGGCTAAACAGGCTTGCAGATTTTTTCGGCTTCGGGGCGAGACGGAGACGTAACTCGCCCCACAAAATCGCTTACCTGTCGGCAAAAAAACTCTACGCTCAGGTTTTAGAACAGGCAAAGGCTGGACAGGGTATCAACGCCCTGCTGCTCGAACAGTACTCAAAAAACCTCCGTAAAGCCGTCGCCGGAGTTATGGACAGCGCAAACTTTGGCGACCAGTATTTTGCTTTGCAGCAACAGTTTCAGGCTAACGTCTCGCAGTTTGCCGCCCACAAAGCGTGGTGCGCCGCGCAGCAAATTGAAGCGGCGCGTTTCGACAAAGACGGCAACCCCCGCTCCGACGAAGCTTGGCAACGACAGGCGACCGCCATTCTCGACCGCTTCGACGCATATCAGAACGCCGAATTTAATACCGCCACCGCCCGCGCACGCACCGCCAAACAATGGACTGACTTTAACGAAAAAGAGAACAAAATCCTGTTCCCAAACCTCCGCTGGCTGCCAAGCCGGAGCGCTGACCCCAGACCAGAACATGCCAAGTTCTACGGGCTTACCCTGCCAAAAGACCACCCCTTCTGGCGTACCAACCAGCCAGGAAACCTGTACAACTGCAAGTGCGACTGGGAAGAAACTTTTGACTCCGCAGACAGCGTCGCGCCACAAAATGACAGCGCCGCCGTCGGACTCGAAGGAAACCCCGCTGAAACAAAAGAAATTTTTACCAGAAACGCCGCATGGTTCAAATTCTCCCAAAACCGCGAAAACGAATATGAAAAAAATATTTTAGAACTTAAAAACGACGGCTTTTACCCCAAAGAAGTACGCAATATTCCCGTAAACGTCAGTATTTTACACAACACTGGCGAAGTAGCCGGCAACTTGGAAGTTTTGCATTCGTACCTCAACGGCAAAAACGACATCGCAAAAATAAGCCTCCTGCCTAATATTTCGGAAAAAAATATGAGCATGAAAAAGGATTTTTACCCCGAAGGGCAGCTCCCCAGAAACATAAAAAAGAACGCCGACGCCCTTATCGAATTTAAAAACGGAAAACAGATTGTCGCTGATTTCAAAGCAATGCAGGGAAATGGAGTAAATTTGCGCCGCAGGCTCAAAGACTCGTATGAACAGGCTGACCGTGCCATTATTAAGATTAAAGGTACGCCGGATGTCCGTGAAATTACAGAAACTGCTGACAGTTTTATGAATCAGCACTTTCGATTTAAGGAATTATTGATTTACGACAGCAGAGAAACATTGATTTATGAAAGGAAAAAAGACATTTAAACTAATAAATAAAGGGGCTTTCGCCCCCCTATCCAACGCAAGTGTCCAGCCGAAGCTCGCCGCGCGTTGATTTGAGCTGCAAAAGTACAACAAATATTTGAAATACACAAACGCTCTTTGACTTTTTGTCTTTTTTTGCGCTGGCACGGCTTGCAAAGCCGTGCCAGCAAAGAATGATAACAAAACTGTCTAAATTGTTTTGCCGAAATGATAACGCCGCGTTATCATTTATTAACCCTGTTTTAACCCTGCAAAACCGCTATATTGCTATTTTTTAAGTGCGTAAATTGTTTTGCCGACTAATAATAAACTGCCTGCAACAGGATTGCGCCAAAATATTTTCCCAACATTGACTCTCGACTTTGCAAGCAAGGCGCAGAAGCAGGAAGTTCTGTGTGGAGTACTAACACTAATATTTTAGCAGTATTTTTTATTTTCCGGCAAATTTACAATCACATTATTTTTCATCTGGTACGGTATTTCAGATTATCGAACAGACGCTCAATCAGCCGGCGTTCCTTCACTATAATATCAGCTTGACCGCTGATTTCGTATTCAAAATCAAGCTGTTCTCCATAGTTTGTTTGCAATCCATGAGGTAAATCAATAATCACAAAATAAGTATTGACAGTTCCACGTTCCGATTTTTGAACCTGTGAGAGCAACGATATTGAACTTACAACGCCTTCGATTGAACCGTATTCCATATAGGGATAATTGTCGAGTTTTATGGTAACGCGGTCGCCGGTACTCACTTTTCCCGCTCCGGTTGTGGGCAGGAGCATTTGTCCGAACACATTGTTTTCTGTCGGAATAATGCCAAATATTTCTTCTCCTGCCTGTATAAACTGATTTTCTGTAACAAACTTTAAAAATTCAACCTTACCATCAAAGGGCGCTTTGAAAACAAATTTCTGTTCCCACGATTTCAGATTGTCCACAAGTTTGCTGAACGATGAAAACAGGTCTAACTGTAACTGCCGTTCTTTTTCCTTCTGTTCCACATTCAGCTGGGCTAACCTGTTCTGATTTTCAATTATCTGCATTCTGACAGATGAAATTTCCTTTTCATGATTCTGAACTTCCTGTTTCAGACTTAAATATTCGTTTTTACTTATGTCTGTTTCCCTGTCTGAGACTACTTTTTCGTCGGCAGCGTTGTTTTCCGAATATTTTGCAAACCATTTTTTCGATATGTCCAGTTTTAACATTGTGGTTTTAAGTATGCTATCGCTTTCTTCAAGCAGTTTTTCACGCCATGCCATATTGTCGCGAAGCATTTTTCTCTGCTTTTCAAAAACATTGTCTTTTTCATAATCGTATCTGTTTTTCAATGCTGCCAAAAATGTGTGATAATCGAGATTAAGGTCTCCAAGTGACAGTTGTTCTGGAAACATGTTTACAGCTTTCGATACAGGTTTATACGGGTCAAATTTGCCTGTTTTCTCAATTATGTTTTTTACATCGTCGGTTACTGCCGAATTTTGTATAACGGCAATGTATTCTCCTTTTTTAATATCATCGCGGGGACTGAAATACAGGGATTTGATATTTCCCGAAACATTCGCAACCAGTCTTGCGGAAGCGTTTGTAGAATTTATTCTTATCTGTCCCGTAACCGTATCGGGATACTTGATTATATATCCGAAAAAAAACAGCAGGGCGGCAAAAATCACAACGGCGACGGCAACCCACCGTCCGAATGTTACTGGCATACGCTCTACAATACCGGCTATTTCCTCGCTTCGTCGGGGCTTTGCAGATTCACTGTTTTCCGCTTCCGTTTTTTTCGACAGATTTTTCTTTTTTTTCATGATTTTTTTACCGGACAAAATATCCTTCCATCTTTTTTCTGTTTTCTTCTGTTTCGGTCATGATACTTAATGCAGTTTATTCCGGACGATTTGATTTTTTTTCTTTTATAATCTGCAAAATACAGTTATCGTCCATAAAATAATCAAATCTTCGGTTATATTTTTCCATCAATAATGCTTTTTTCCATCAAATTGACTGAATTTAAATATATTGCGTTTTATATTCCGTATTTTCGTCATTTGTACTTCTTCTCTCTATTATTTCTTTCTCAGTCAGCAGTTTTTTTCAAAATGATTTCAGTTTCTTCAATCATTTCGAATATCCATTCCGACGGTTCACAATAGATGTGCTGTTTCCTCAGCGTATTTCATATATACTATCATCGGTTATAAATTAAGTAAAATTTTTTGTGTAAATCATTGATTATAAATATTTTATATAAAAATAAACTATAAATTAAAAAACCGAGTATAGTACTAAAAATGTAATAATTTAATTTCGCGCAAATATAGTGCATTTTGCGCTGAAATGCAAATAAAATATTTTCCTGTTTACAAATTACTCAATTTGAAAATAATGCGTACCTTTGCGCCGAATTAAAATATAACTTGAAATGTAAAATGTATTCTTTTCAGAATACGTTTTTATATCATGTTTATTAAGAAGAAAATTATGTTTATCTTACAGTCTGTCAGTTATATACATTCTGACAGGGAATTATTGTTCGACAATGTAACACTGTCGGTCGGTTCAAGAGAAAAAGTCGCTGTTACAGGCAACAACGGCGCGGGTAAATCCACTTTGTTGAAAATTATTGCAGGACAGATTCCCCAGTCAGCAGGAAGCGTAACTGTTTCTTCAAAGCCATATTACGTGCCTCAAATTGTTGGACAGTTCGATTATCTGACTGTGGCGCAGGCTATTGGCATTGCCGACAGGTTAAATGCACTGTACAAAATTATGTCGGGCAACGTTACAGAAGAAAATCTGTCTGCCCTGAATGACGACTGGACGCTTGAAGAACGCTGTCGGGAAGCATTATTGTACTGGAATTTAGTCGGTTTGGATTTAAATACAAAAATGAATACATTAAGCGGAGGGCAGAAAACAAAGGTTTTTCTCGCTGGAATTACGGTCAATAATCCCGAAATTGTACTGCTTGACGAGCCAACCAACCATCTGGACACAGATGGACGTAATTTACTGTATAGGTTTATTGCAGAAACTTGCTGTACGCTTGCTGTGGTCAGCCACGACAGAACTTTGCTTAATGGTTTAAACAAGATGTGTGAATTAAGCCGTTCCGGAATTAAAATATACGGAGGCAATTACAATTTTTACAGAGAGCAGAAAACACTTGAAAATGAGGCTATTATAAACAAATTGGAAGAAAAGCAAAAATCGCTTCGGAAAGCAAGGGAAAGCAAACGCGAAACACTGGAACGTCAGCAGCGGCAAAACGCTCGCGGAAAAAATCAGCAGAAAAAAGAAGGTACAGGCAAAGCAATGATGGACAAAATGAAAAACGACGCCGAAAAAAGCGCTGCCCGACTGAAAAGCGTTCATGAAGACAAAATAAATGCTGTTTCGCAGGAATTGAGCGATTTGCGTCAAGCTGTTCCCGACCGCGACAAAATGAATTTCGGATTCTACAATTCAGCGCTGTACAAAGGTAAAATTCTATTTATGGCAAAAAACATGAATTTTGCTTACAGTAATGAAAAAATTGCAGGTCAAATCTGCAACAATATTTGGAAAAATTCTGTTGATTTTCAAATTATCAGCGGCGAAAGAATAGAAATCAGCGGCAAAAACGGTTCGGGAAAAACCACCTTAATCAAACTGATTACAGGCGATTTGGAGCCAACTTGCGGCACAGTTTTCAGAGCCGGCAACAAAACTGTTTACATCGATCAGGAATATTCTATGATTAATATAAATCTGTCTGTATATCAGCAAGTTCAGACGTTCAACAGTTCAGCGTTGCTGGAATCTGAAATAAAAACGCGACTTAACCATTTTTTATTTTCAAAAGAATTTTGGGATAAATCCTGTTCCGTGCTGAGCGGCGGCGAAAAAATGCGATTGTTGCTTTGCTGTCTTACCGTTACAACGCAGTCGCCCGATATTATCATTTTGGACGAACCGACTAATAATCTTGATATTCAGAATATTGAAATACTTACCGATGCTGTTAACAATTATTGTGGAACGCTGATTGTTGTTTCCCATGACCGGTATTTTTTGGAACAGATAAATGTTGAAAAGACAATAGAATTGTGGTAATGTCTCAAATCGACTGTAAAATTTTTGCTGTTTTATAAATATCTGACTGTTTACGTATTAAAACAAAAAAGTTAAAACAGTATCGGTTAATTTTGCAAAGATAATACTTTTTCTGCAAATTTATGACACAAATTTTACTGCGGCTAACATGGGATAATTTGCGCCGTTAATTTAAATGAACTATCTTTGCAGCGGTGGCATGACGCATTATCGCTTTGCAATTTTTATTGCAGGGAGGAAAGTCCGGACAGGGTAGAGCGCTGTACTGTCGAAAGATAGATATTCGCAAGGGTATGGAAATGTAACAGAAAATAACCGCCCTGTTTCAGGCAGGGTAAGGGTGAAAAGGTGAGGCAAGAGCTTACCGCGTTTGTGGCGACACAGACGGCAGTACAACCTGCAGCCTGCAAGACCATGTATATCGGCGTTAAGGGTTGCTCGCCCGTGTCGAGGGGTAGGTCGCACAAGATAAATGATAATGGATTACAGAATCCGGCTTACAGTCAAGCCATTATGACGCGCCGAGCATAATCGGCGCGTTTTTTATAAAATATTTATGATGGAAATTAAAACGCATAGAACGGTTTTGGGAATTGACCCCGGCACAACGGTTTTGGGGTATTCTGTCGTCCGTTTCGACGGAATAAAACTTGAATTGCTGGTAATGGGCGTTATGGAACTTAAAAAATACAGCGATCATTACATAAAACTCGGTAAAATTTTCGACAGAGTTGATACTGTAATTAAAGAATTTAATCCTGAAGAACTGTCGATAGAATCGCCGTTTTTCGGAAAAAATGTGCAGTCGATGCTGAAACTCGGACGCGCTCAGGGAGTTGCAATGGCGGCAGCTATTAAAAACGGTTTGCCAATATTTGAATATGCCC
This sequence comes from Prevotellaceae bacterium, assembly GCA_031257315.1. Taxonomy (GTDB): domain Bacteria; phylum Bacteroidota; class Bacteroidia; order Bacteroidales; family UBA932; genus JAIRLF01. The sequence goes on along the minus strand of JAIROW010000139.1, from coordinate 13,342 downwards.
CGCGAGAAATCAAAACAGCAGTAACAGGTTCCGGTTCAGCAACAAAGGAACAGGTTGCAAATATCCTGAAAATAGAACTTCAAATCAGAGAGATGCCAGTTTATATGGACGCTTCCGATGCTCTTGGCGCAGCAGTCTGTCATATTTATCGCACAAAAATTGCAAAAACCGTAAAAACGAAAAAAACGGCAGGAAACTGGAACGATTTCCTGAAAAACAATCCAGACAGAATTAAATGAATAATGTACAGCCTGATTTTCAGCATGTTTACAAAAACAAGCCAGTTTAATATCAATAATTAAAAAATTATGTATATCTTTGCGCTCCCTTACGAGATAAGGGTAAATAAGTTTATTAACTTGAATTACAATTGATTATGGCAGTTAGAATTAGATTAGCCAGACATGGAAAAAAGGGTTATCCGTTTTATCACATCGTTGCCGCGGATAGCCGGTCGCCCAGAGATGGACGTTTTATTGAAAAATTGGGAACATATAACCCCAACACAAATCCGGCAGCGATAGAACTGAATCCCGACAGAGTTTTGTATTGGTTGGGCGTTGGCGCACAGCCATCTACAACTTGTCGCACAATTCTGTCGCACAAAGGCATTTTATTGAAAAAACATCTTTTGGAAGGAGTCAAAAAAGGCGCTTTGACAGAAGACGATGCAACAGAAAAATTCAATGCGTGGTTGCAGGAAAAGGAAGCCAAGATTCAGCAAAAGAAGAATCAGTTGAGTCAAAATTTGCGTAACGAACAAGAAGCTCGTCTCGAAGCCGAAACAAAGGTCAAGGAAGCCAAAGCTGCTGAAATTGCGCAAAAAAAGCTCAAAGCTGCTGAAGAAGCAGCCGCAGCAAAAAACTCCGATGAGTCGGAAAACGCAAATACAGAATCCGAAGAATCGTAAATTTTGCTTAACAACGAAGTACACTGTTTATTTGGCGAAGTACTGAAAACTTTCGGTACAAAAGGTGAATTGTTACTTAAAATCACCGATGCTGTACTTCGTAACGAAAGAAAAGTAGAGGAACCCGTGTTCGTCGAATTTGACGGATTACAGGTTCCTTTCTATTTTAAAATATTTGAACTGCGCGGCAAACGGGCAAAAGCAATATTTGAAAATATGGAATCGGAATCGCTTGCAGAAGAACTGGTTGGCAAAAAGATTTTCACTTTGCAGACCGGAGAAGTTCAAAAACCGGAAGCAGGACTGTCCGAACTTGTCAATTCGCTTGTTAAAGATTTGAAATACGGAGTTTTGGGAACTGTTTCCGATGTATTTGAATTTCCCGGAAATCCATGTATTGAAGTCGAAACCAACGGTCGCAAAATTATGATTCCGTTAAATGGAACTGTAAAATACGAACACGCAAAAAAGCAGATAATCACCGAAATACCGGAAGGGCTGTTACAGCTGTAAGTTGACAAATAGTATTTCACATAATTACAGAATTTTCATGATTAACATATAAATCACTAAACGATGCGAATCGGGGGTAAAATGTCCTGCGGGGACAAAATTTACATAACCGCAGGCGAGCGAGAGCGTTGCCTGCGGTTTAACTTGACTTACAGGCAAAGATGAGAACGATTGTGCTACCGCAAACCGCGTTTCGCTTGTATGTGTTTATGAAAATTAAGCCCATTCGGGCTAAAAAACATTTTCCACCCTGTTCACATTATTTATATCTGTTTACCGAAGCAAAACAGCGTGCCTTTTGCAGTCAGAATATAAAAATGGTTTTTAATAACTGCCGGAGAAGCAACAATCTGTTCTCCAGCGTCAAATTCCCACAATAATTCTCCTGTTTCAGCGTCCAGAATAGACGCTATTCCGGTTTTTGTACATACAATTGTTCTGTTTCGGCATACAACAGGGGAACTTTCGCCGGTGTTGCCTTTCATGAGATATTTCCATTTGACGCTTCCGTCTTTGCGGTTTATTGCCCGCAAATATCTGTCATTTGACAAAACATAGAGTAAATTTTTTGAAACTGCCGGTACGGAAACAAACGACGAATTGTCGTCGCTTGAACTTGTCATTTTTCTGTGTTCCATAATTTTTCCGTCTTTAATAACTGCTTCATACACATTTCCAAGATAATCTGCAATATAGCAGTAATCGCCGTCTATTGCTGGCGATGCAGGTATGTAAGCGTCCAGCAGCAGCGAATCCGTTGCAGCGCCAGACATGCAGTCGATTACGCGCATCCATGAATCGCAGCCGCCGAATATCGCATATCTGTTTTGAAGCGCCACAGTCCCGTTTATATAATATCCCGATGCGTACCGGTTTATTTTTTTTCCATTTTCAGAATTGATACAGTACAGATAATTGTCGTAACTGCCGACAAACAGTGCTGTTTTTCCGTTATGAGCAAATGCGTTTGGCGAGGCAATAATCTGTCCCTCTGTTTCATAATTCCAAACCGTATCTTTATTTGCAAGCGAAACAGCGCTCAGTATGCCGTCGATTTTACCTGTATATAAAACTGAGTCGAGAATCATTGGAGTAGATTCGACCGCTGTTGCAAAATCGTATTCAAACACCTGATTTCCAGAAATATCCACGCCATAAATTTTGCCGCGTTTGTCGCACCAGTACGCCGTATTCCGGTAAATTACCGGCGACGAAGCCGTTCTGCTTTTGCTTTCAAAAGTCCACAGCAAAACCGGTTTATCGGGCAGTTTCATGTCGGTATATCCGCTGAGTGCAGCATTTCCGCGATATTGCCAGTTCTGTTCTGTCATTTTTTCGTTTTCGGTCGAACATGCGGAAAACAGAATTATCGCATAAAATATGTATAATATTTTCATATTATGGTTTTAAAATATGCTATGGTTTTTACAAGTCCTTCTTCCAGACTGACTTTTGGCGACCAGCCGATTTTTTCTTTTGCAAGACTTATATCCGGTTTGCGCTGTTTTGGGTCGTCGCAGGGTAGTGGCATGAAAACCAGTTGTGATTTTGAGTTTGTCAGCGATATTATTTTTTCGGCAAGTTCGAGCATCGAAAATTCGTGCGGATTTCCCAGATTTACCGGTCCCGTAAACGTATCGCCAGTAGCCATAACTTTTATCATTCCTTCGATTAAATCGTCAACATACTGAAAACTTCTGGTTTGCGTTCCCGCGCCATATATCGTAATATTCTCACCGCGAAGCGCCTGAACAATAAAGTTTGAAACGACGCGCCCGTCGTTCAGGTTCATATTTGGTCCGTAAGTATTAAAAATGCGTATGATTTTTATTTTCACCTTATTTTGACGGTGATAATCCATAAACAGAGTTTCGGCGCAACGCTTTCCTTCGTCGTAACACGAGCGAATACCGACAGGATTGACGTTTCCCCAGTATTCTTCGTTTTGAGGGCGAACCGACGGGTCGCCGTAAACTTCGCTGGTCGATGCCTGTAAGATTTTAATATTCAGCCTCTTAGCCAGTCCGAGCATGTTTATTGCTCCCATAACCGAAGTTTTTACCGTTTTTATCGGATTATACTGATAATGAATCGGCGAAGCAGGACATGCAAGATTGTATATTTCGTCAACCTCAACGATGTAAGGATTGATGACGTCGTGCCTTACCGTTTCAAATCTGTGATTTTGCATTAAATTCAAGATGTTCGATTTTGTTCCGGTAAAATAATTGTCGAGACATATAACTTCATGTCCGTCGTTCAGCAGTCTTTCGCACAGATGTGAACCTATAAATCCTGCGCCTCCCGTTACCAATATTCGTTTTCTGTCCATTATCAATCTGTAAATTAAAATGCAAAAATACAGGAAATAAAAGAAATGAACAAATTTTTACTGCATGGGCGCAATTTATCGCGCCCCCTAAATCTGCGCAAATCCGTATAATCTGCGTCGTCTGCGTGCCTTTCGTTAAAAGCCTTTCATGACACAATATAACTTCTATTTTGTATATACTTCAATGCCTTCTTTTTCAAATATGTCTTTTAAAAGTTCTACTCTTTTTGAGGTATAATGATTTTCCAGATAGTCGGAATATTTTTTCATATTTACAGGTTTTGAGAGTGCAATGTTCATCTGTTTTTCAAAATCATCATACGTATTTATATTTGAAGAAAATTCGTTAAACTGATAAAAATCCGTATCGGGATTTTCTTTATATCTGGTAATGACATGACAACCACCGGCAACGAGTTCTAAAAATCTCGGAGTAACCTGATTGAATCCCTTTGTTATTTTTTCGCCACCGTCGATACCGTGCGTAGAATATAAACCTGTTTTACATTTTTTAATCAGTTCGATGTATTCTGTTCTGTTACTTATGTTTCCTAAAAATTCTCCTTTTGAAGTATAATAATCGAATGATACGTTTTTTTTTGAAATCATACGACCGGGTTTTCCGCTTACAACTCTATATACATAAATAAAATCACTGTGTTTTTCGGAATACAGTTTCATATATTTTGTTAGAGGCGATTCGTTATTGTTTTGTCTTCCAAGCAGAATTGTGTCATATTTTTTTTCAAACTGCATAGTCGGGTTAATCCGGTAACAGTCGGCAATCGATAGTGGAAAATGATACATTTTCAGTGGAAAATTGTTCTTCTGTAAAAAATGTAAAACTTCCAGACTGGAAATCAATATGAAAGGATGTTTACAGTACGCCGCATGAAAGTATTTCAATTGATCTTTTGAGACGTAAAAATCAATAATATTCGGAATAATATCAGGTCTGTTGTATCTGTTATCCTTTGAACGAGCCGACAGATCCCACATAAATGTATAACAGCTATTTGACGGGATTGAAGGAAATAACATGTTCGTATTCGTAATGTTGATGAATTTATTTATATACCTGTCTAATTTAGTTCTGTAACTGAACGAAGCATTCAGTCTGTTTTTAAATTCATCTTCCCATTCATAGACTAAATCCCAGAAAGGATAGTCTGTAGCTTTTCTGCATGTTTTTATTTTTAATGATTTCATCTTAATTTATATGATTGGAGATTATTATTTTTTTATTGACGGTTTGAACGTATTTTCGCGAAATAACAGCAGAAAGCCTCCTGCAAAACTGTGTTTGCAGGAGGCTTTCGATATTATCTTTCCAAATAGACGACGCGGTGCGTCTCTTATTCGGACAACGTAACTCGCTGATTACTTCTCTCTCTCTCTCTCTCTCTCTCTCTCTCTCTCTCTGGCAAAAATTGAACTGTACGTACAAATTAAACTAAGACAATTAAATCTGTTTGCCGATAACTTTTCCCGAATATTCTCTGTTTCACTGCAATAATTTGTCCGCATAATTTTTATAGTTTATATTCTTTTTTTACACACTAATTATCTTTAAATTCAGGCGCAAATATACAGGATTTTTGTTAATTGTTCAAAAAAAATCTGACATGAAATAAATTTTCTTTTTATTCCGTTTTAAACTGTTGAAAAACAAAAAATTAGTTTTTTACAAAAAGTTAGTTTTCTCGCGTAACAGGTGTTTTAACCGGTTTATAATTTACAGTTTTTCAGCTCTGTTTTAGAGAATCAGCTCAAATTGCCTGAACTACGATTTAAAGCGTAAAATTATCTGCGCAAATCCGTATAATCTGCGTCATCTGCATGCTTTTTGGAACACGCACGTCAGGCAGACGAAAAAGCTGTTGTAGAGGGCTTTTGGAACAAAAATTTGGTTTGAGCGTCGCATTAACAAACTCAGGAAGTTATGCCCCAATAGAGGGTTTAGCGTTTTTCGGGAAATGTTTTTTCTGTTGATCTGATTTGCTTTGACGGGCAGATTACTGTTTATTGTTGCGTTGTTTCATGTTTATTATTTTTTTGCGTAGTATTCCTTGCGTACTGCAAACCGTTTTTTGTGCAAAAAAAATTGCGGTTCAAGATAATCGAATCACAATAACCGTAAGCAAACAATATGTTAACTTACGGTTATTTATTTTGTTCTGTTATATGTTTTTTTTAATAATCCCGACTGTACAGATTATCTGAAACTGAATGAATATATGTAATCTCTAATGTCGCCGACAACATTGACATTCGATATTTTCACCGTGTACGTTATATTTTTTACAAGTCCTCCTTCAATTTTCCATTGAAGATTGTTCGGTAATCCGAAGTTATCATTGTCATAACTTATGCTCGAAACTTTAAACTCAATAGAGCCGGACGAAACTTCGACAGTTGCATTTGAAAAATCAACTTCTTTGTTGCCAATTTTCGATGTTTTATCGCATAATACCGAAAAACTCATGAACATGTCGGAGTTTAAATATTTTACATTTAAATTTCCTTCTGGAAAAGCAATATATTCGGGAATTGCAGTCTCCGTCAAATCGGCGTCAATGAAGCCTTTGACAAGCAGAGCCGCTGCTGAAACATATTTATAATTGCCTCTTTTCGGCGATCCTATTACTCTGCCGAAAGAAATGGTTTGAAGAAACGGATCGAGAATACCGCGACGGCGATATACCGTTGCCATTTCGCTGCTGTTGTCAATCAGACAGTCGTCGATATGATATTCCGACGTAGTCCATTTAGAATTTGCGCTTCCCCAAAAACTGACGGCGCTTGCAATCCAGCCCTGATGGGCTTCGTCGGAATAGCAGTTGTCGTCGCTTGTAACCGGCGACAATTCGCCTTTTGAGGCAATGACCAGCGCCGCGCTTTGCGCAATTGCATCTTTGTCTTTTGAAGTGCTGTATGTTACATCAGGTAAATTATACATTTTTCGGATACTGTTTACATGTTTTACAACCTTTGTTTTTTCCTGTTCCGAAATTTCGCCCTTTTTGCACAGCATTATATCCGGCACTAAATTATACAGCGGTTCGATCCTGTCATTGTTTACGCCTGTACACGAAAACATGCAGTAAAAGACGATAGATGGCAAAACTAATTTTAATGATATGCGTTTCATTTTGTATATTTTTTTTAATTTACAATAATTTCTTTTTATCAATTGCGGTTATAAATTTCGACAGAATTTCTGTCTTTGTTTCCAGCGCCGTCAGTTTTTTATTTTCTGCCGACGGGTGTACTCTGTTCGACAGAAATACGAAAACAAGTTCGCGTTCAGGGTCAATCCATATCATTGTTCCCGTAAAACCCGTGTGTCCGTAACTTTGAAGAGACACGTCTTTTCCGACCGGACTTTTCCTGTTTGGATTCGGTTCCGGTTTGTCAAAACCGAGACTTCTTCGATTACCGTTGCTGCAATTGGCGCAGACAGTGAATTTTGTAATGGTTTCTTCTGTCAGATAGCGTGTTCCGCCATAAATTCCGCCATTGAGAAGCATCTGGCAAAACTTTGCCAAATCGTTTGCATTGCTGAACAGTCCGGCATTTCCCGAAACTCCGCCGCACAGCGAAGCAGTCTGGTCATGAACGTAGCCGTGCAGCAGCTGTTTGCGATACAGTTCGTCGTTTTCGGTCGGAGCAATACTGCGGACGTCAATTTTTTTCAGCGGCAGGTAGCCGGTGCGGTTCATTCCCATTGATTCGTAAAACATGGTTTGCGACAACTCGTCTTCGGAAGTTCCATATACCGTTTCTATTATCCGTTGCAAATAAATAAATCCCAAATCGCTGTAACGATATGTTGCGCTCAACAGTTTGCACGAGTCTGTAGCGTTGTATATTTCCCTGCGCAATTCATCTGAACAGTAAATATTTGCAGCAACGCTACGGTTGAAATGCTCTGTTTTTTTATTTGAAAAATATTTAGGATCAAGAGTATAATTTTTTGCAATATATTTATTCACACCCGGAATTTTGACGCTGTATTTCGCGCTTTTTTTGTTTGAAATGGCAGATTCCATTGTATTTGGAATTACCAGATATTTGTAGTGAAAAGGTATCCATGACGGCAATCCCGACTGGTGCAGCAGAATGTCGCGGACTGTCAGGCTGTTTTTGTCGCTCAAAGCGTCTATGTTTAAATATTTTTTCAACGAGCTGTCAATATCAACCAGCTGTTCGTCAACCATGCGCATTATGAGCGGCAAAGTTGCAGTTACTTTTGTTATTGAAGCAACGTCGTAAATGTCCGAAGTTTTTACTTTCGACGCATCGGACGCATACGAAAGTTTTCCGAATGTTTTGTGATAAAACACTTCGCCTTTGTGCGCCGCCAGTATCTGACAGCCGGGGACAGCTCTGTGATTTATTGCTTCAATTGCCAGCATGTCAACAGATTGCAATTCCTGAATGTCTATGCCCAATTCTTCGGGAGTAACATATTTTAACCGGATTGAATTATAAGTTTCGATTCCTGTTCCTTCGGCAAAATCAGCAGTTGCAGTAACCGGCATTTTTCCCGAAAAAGGTATTCCACCAAACATCAGTTGAGCCGTTCTGTCCTGAGCCTCTTCCGAATTTGTGTGCGAAACGATTATCGACGAAAAACAGTGCCGGCTGTCGGCTGCATGAGCCAGAAAATAGGGCGAACCAAAGTATGCAAGTATAATTTTTTTACTGGCGGATATTTCCGATAACAGACTGAACACCGGCTGACTTACGCCATATTTTGACTTAGGACTTGTACTTGTCGCATGGTATCCGACAATAATTATATCACATTCTTTTAATTTTGATTTAATACTGTTTATTTCTACAACGGAAGGAGTAATCGACAGTTCGCATTTTACAGGTATTTGCGTATAATTTTCCATTCTGTCGATAAAATTGCGTCCCGACGCAAAACCTCCGACAGCGATATAACCAAGTCTGTATCTGTCTAATTCTTTGAACGGAAGGATATTATCGTGATTTGCGGCAAGAATTATCGATTTTTCTATTAACCTGTTTTTCAGCGCCTGTACGTGCGACGAATTGATTTTATCCTTAATTTTGTTTTTGTCAAGCGGGACAAATCCGGTCAATCTCACCCGATACTTTGTTGTCAGCACTTTTCTGCATCTGCTGTCAATGTCCGATTGCAGGATTTCGCCGTTTGCCATAGCTTTTTCAATTGCTTTTATATTGTTTTCTACGTCCGAAGGCATAAGCAGAATATCGTGTCCGGCTTTAAGCGCCTCGACTGCAATATTTTTTCCATCGGCATAATTTTTTACTCCGTTCATGTTCAGTGCGTCGCTTATGACTAATCCTCTGAACGCCATTTCGTTGCGTAGAAGTTTTCCGATTATGTTTTCTGAAATCGAAGCTGGAAGTTCTGCGCTGCTAATTTCGAGCGATTTTGCGTAAAGATGTCCTATCATAATCATTGCAACGCCCTCGTTTATAAGCCGTTCAAAAGGTTTCAGCTCAATGGAATCGAGCCTTTCCCGCGTATGCGGCAACACGGGCAGCAATTTGTGCGAATCGGTTTCGGTGTCGCCATGTCCGGGAAAATGTTTTGCGCAGGCAATCACGCCGTTATCCTGCATGCCACGCATAAGCTCAACGCCTTTTTCCGATACGTTGAGCTGATTTTCTCCAAACGAGCGGAAATTGATAACAGGATTGCCGGGATTGTTGTTAACGTCCACAACCGGAGCAAAATTAATGTGAACGCCAAGCAGTTTGCACTGACGGGCAATTTCGGCTCCAAATTCGTAAATCAGGCTGTTGTCGCTTATCGAACCGAGAGCCATCTGTCGCGGAAAATCAGGCGCTCCGGCGAGACGCATTCCCACGCCCCACTCTGCGTCCATGCCTATCAGCAACGGAATTTTGGATACCGACTGATATGAATTTGTGAGTTCTATCTGTTTTTCGGGAGTTCCCTGAAAAAAAATCAGCCCCCCTATTTTCTGTTCGCGGACAAGTTTTCTGATTTGATTTTCATGCTTTTCATCAAGATTTGAATATGCCGGCATCATAAACAGCTGGGCGAGACGCTCGCGAGACGAAAGTTGAGACATAACCGAATCGACCCATCGAATTTCGTCTCTCGAACTTGGTTCTGCAATATATTTTGAATGTCGAACATGCAGGTCTTCGGGTGCAGAATATCCAAGCCTGCGTGCAGAAATACAAAGCAGTACGACGCATATAAAAATCCAGCGAACTTTAAAATCTATCATATTATCTAATAATCTATATCTGTTTATTTTAGCGCACAAAGGTAATAATAAAATTTAAAATCGAAGTCTGCGCCGGTTTGCGAGTTAACAAACATGACGGACAGACGGGGTTATTTCTGTGTTATTTTTCCGACAGTCGGCGCGTCAAATCTGCGAATGTGACTTCCTCCTGAGTTTTATGTTTCATGTTTTTTAACATAAATTTTCCTGATTTTATTTCATCTTCGCCGGCAATAACTACAAATGGAATATTTTTTTTATCGGCATATTCCAACTGTTTTTTCAGTTTTGCATATTCGGGGTAAATTTCGGCAGATATTCCGTCGGCGCGAAGTTTCTGCATTGTTTTCATACAGTATATTTCCTCTTTCTGTCCGAAATTTGCGAACATTACGCGGGTTGTTCCAACAGAAGATTCTGGAAACAGGTTTTTCGCTGTCATAACGTCGTAAATCCGGTCTGCTCCAAACGATATTCCTACGCCGGATACGTCCTTCATTCCAAAAATACCTGTAAGATTATCGTAACGTCCTCCGCCGCAGATACTTCCAATTTCAACGTTGCAGGCTTTGACTTCAATTATTGCTCCCGTATAGTAATTCAACCCCCGTGCAAGCGAAAGGTCTATTTCTATTGTCGAGCTGTATTCCAGTTCGTTAATGTATTCAAGAATGTGACGGATTTCGGAAATTCCGGTCATGGCTGTTTGGGAAACTTCTCCGCAGGAAAATATTTCTTCCAGTTTTTTAAGTTTTTCCTCATTGTTGCCCGACAGACAGAGTATCGGTTCCAGAACTGCAATCTGCTTTTCAGATATTCCCCTGAGCGCCAGTTCTTTTTTAACTTCTTCCAGTCCTGTTTTTTCGATTTTGTCTATTGCGGTCGTAATATCGGCAAGTTTTTCGCTTTGCTCCATCAGTTCTGCAATTCCTGCAAGTATTTTTCTGTTGTTCAGCTTTACAGTTACGTCTATTCCCAGTTTTGAAAAAACTGTATCAATTATCTGTAAAAGTTCGGTTTCGTTCAGCAGAGATACGCTGCCAACGACGTCGGCGTCGCACTGAAAAAATTCTCTGTAACGTCCCTTCTGAGGACGGTCGGCACGCCATACTGGTTGAATTTGACAGCGCTTAAACGGCAATACAATTTCGTTTCTGTGCTGTACAACATATCGGGCAAAAGGTACGGTCAGGTCGTATCTCAATCCTTTTTCGCTGATTTTGTTTGTTAATGCAGGAATTTTGTCTCCGGCAAGCAATTCTGAGGAAACGTTTTGCAGAAAATTTCCCGAATTAAGTATTTTAAACAGAAGTTTGTCGCCTTCTTCGCCATATTTTCCCATAAGCGTACTCAGGTTTTCCATAGCCGGAGTTTCGATGGGTAAATATCCGTAAAGTTTAAAAACGTTCTTTATTGTATCAAAAATATAATTCCGTTTCACCATTTCTTCCGGTGAAAAATCTCTTGTTCCTTTTGGTATTGATAAACTCATGAATTTTTAATTTTCATCTGAATAAATGCACTGTTCCTGTATATTGTTTTCCCGAATAATCTTTGTCGTCCCAGCCTTCTCCGCTCACGATATAGTAGTAAACGCCTGTGGAACAGTCAGAACCGTTACCATTCATTTTTCCGTTCCAGCCTTCCCACTTTGACAGTTCGCCTTTATATTTGTATATAAGTAATCCGTTGCGGTTGACAATTTTTATGTCAAGAGTACGCATTGATTCTGGCTTGTTTCCGGCGGTAAAGGTGAAAATATCGTTGTTTCCATCTCCGTTGGGAGTAAATGCGTTGGGCAGACTCTGGGGCGGAAACTTTGAATCTGCAACAGTTATTGTCTGTTTTACAGTGTTTCTGCATGTTGTTTTAGTATTTATGGACGTCAGTATCACCGGATATTCGCCGGTTTTATACACAATTTCATCGGGGACAGATTCGACGTCGTATTTCCAGAGTGTATCGTTTTTTAGGAAATTGATTTTCTGATTGTTCAGACCAGTCCACTCAAATCTGTCGGCATTTACGCTTTTATTGTTCAGTTTCATGCGCCACAGAGCTTCGCCTTTCAGACTGGCTGCCGGTCTGAAAGCCTCGTATTTGTCGGGAACAAGGACTTCATATTCGGCATGTACTCCCATTGCGGGAATTGGCGCGGTTTTATATTCAATTTTCTGACCGAATACGTTAGTTATTTTGACCGAATATGGCGTTTCGATGTACGGAGTCGGCGATATTTCTGTTTCCAGACTGCCGTTTCTGCGTTTCCAGCCTGTTCCGGCATAAATATCCTTCTCCGAATCCCAGTCAACAGTAAAATTATTGGCTATAAAAGTCGGCACAACATTGTTTAAATCGCAGAAATCAACATAATCGTATGACGAAAAATTAGTTCTTTCGACGTAAAGGTGAACGGTTAACTGCATCGCAATACAGTTTTGCACACTTGAAACGGAGTCGATGCGAAATATGTCGTTAAAAACCCAGGCTCTGAATGTGTCGATACGCGCTGCGTTTTCAATGACAAGCATGTATCCGCCTTCTGCCATATTTGGCGGCGTTGTCGATTCTTTCTCGTTGATATCAGTTTTGAAAGGAATCTGTGCAACTGTCATTCCGTAACTGTCGAAACGGTACCATTTAAAGTTCGCCGTACTGTCTCCAAACCCGTGAGCTTTAAGAGTTTTAGGTTTTGTATTTGCAGAATAAAACGCGAAAATAAACGTAGAATCGCCATTAGCGCCATATCTGAAACCGACATAATCGGCGTCGATACCGGTGGTGGAAATTTGCGCCGACAGACTGTAATTTAACAGAAAAAGTCCCGTAATCAATGTATATTTCAACTTCATTACCGATTAATAATAATTAATGCAAAAGTACAATTTCTTTTTTCAGCAGCAAAATTATTCCATTAAAACAGTGTGAATCAGATTTTTAAATACCGAGAAAAACGTATTTTGGACGTTGTACGGAAATCGCGTCCGTCCGAAAAAATGTCTATACAAAACAGATTTCATGAATTGAGGTCTGCAATTTTTTTGTAAAATAAAAATACGGAAAGAGTGTATAATAGAGTTTATGTAAAATTAAATATGATATTTGAAAGCATATATCTGGCTGAAAGCCATAATTTTCATAACCGCCGGTGGTTGACCGTCGGAAGAAACAGTGAGACGATAACGCTGCCTGTAAAGGCAGAACCTTGTGTATCAGAAAATATTCAAGTTCTGGCTTTCAGCCAGTTTTTTGGGATTATGTTTGTCCGTATGTCAAACGACATACGGTTATGAAAATACTGGCTGAAAGCCAGTATATACTCAAATA
>JAIROW010000081.1 GCA_031257315.1 Prevotellaceae bacterium | reverse complement strand
CTGCCTGTAAAGGCAGAACCCTGTGGAGCAGAAAATATTCAAGTTCTGGCTTTCAGCCAGTTTTTTGGGATTATGTTTGTCCGTATGTCAAACGACATACGGTTATGAAAATTCTGGCTTTCAGCCAGATATACTCAATTAAATTTAAATAAACTCTAATAATTGACAGTAATGCAACAATTACATAAAAACACTCATTTGTTTTTCATATCTATTCTCTATTTTAAATTATTTTTCCGGCAAACGTTTCAATTTATATTTGACAAGTACTGGATTTGCATCTTCGTCTATATTTTTAAGTATTTCGTTATCAGTTTTACGTTCTGTTAAAGAGTTACAAATGGCAATTGCAGGAATTGCACCCACAAATTCATCTTTCCGTCCAGCCAGAGGGGTGGCAAACAGGGGCGCAGTTTCCGTATCTACAAAAACCTGATTTCCCGCAATCAATTTTCCGGTCGATTTATCGCGAAAAATAAATGTTTTATATGCCTGTCTGTTAAAATCATTTTGTAGAGAAAAATATTCGTGCGTTTCACATTCGACATAGTCTCCCATGTAATAGTAACTGTCATTTTGTCTTGATTCTTTCCAGAAAATATCGGAGTTTTCCATGTACCGTTCGGGAAGTCGTTTTGTATGGAAATCAAGCTGGTAACATTCTTTCACAGAAAACGCATTTTCGAGTTTATAAACTTTATCGGAAAATTTGAACGCAAAATGCACGTTATTTTCAAAAGCATTTGTATAATCATAGATACCAAAATTATTTTCTTTCGGATAATGAAACGGGAATCCGGCGGCAATGATGCGGAAAGCAGAATCCGTTATTAAAACCTGCATACCTGACAGCTCGTTAAGATGAACATTATAATGCTGAGCTACTGTTACAAACAGATAGCCTTCATGTATTACCCTGAAATTGCTGAAATAAAAAGGCGTATGCCGTTCCTTTTTGATAAATTTGCCGTTAAAATCGAAAAAAGACAGCCCTGTTTTGTGATGTACAATCAGAACCTGTTTTTCTTCATCTACGGCAATATCTTCCGGATTTACAATATCTTCCGGTCCGCCTCCTTTTGGTATTTTGCGAATAAATTTTCCTTCGCTGGAAAAAATCAATACATTTTGCCCAATATCAGAATCCAAAATAAAAAAACGATTTTCCGTACAAATTAACTTGTTTATTTCTGCAATCAGAGATTTGTCGGTTGTTTCTAACAGAATAAGCGTTGAATAATCAATAAATTCACCGGTTTTAATCATTCTGTTGGACAAAAATTCATTCAAATCCAGTACAATGCTGTTCTCCCTGTCAACGTTTAACAGTTTGACGCTGTCCAATCCTAATTGTACTGTCTGTTCATGAGAAAATCTTGGACGTTCATTTCCACAGCCCGCACATCCGGCAAATAAACCTGTAAAAACAATAATCAGTATATTTTTCATATTTTTGTTCGATTAAAAACAATTGCCTCAAAGAAGTTGATTTTTGAATAAATTAAAATCATTTCATGAGGCAATCGCTTTCCTGTTTGCTTCAACTGCATGTAATATGGTCATTTCGTGGCGTAGAGAAAAGGCATTGCCTTTTCTCTACAATAGACACAATTATCTGTTTCTGCAACAACATTCGCTGTTACTGCGAACACTGTTTTTGCGATTTTATTGTTTTTACAATATTTTCTCCGATTCCGATTTTGTAACCTTGCAGACTGTACAGTATTCCGCCGTTGTCGGACAAAAACAGTGTCAGGGGAAAATCGTCGTTGAAGTTCAGTTTCAAAACCGAAACAGCTTCGTTAAGCAGCGAACGTTTGGCGTCTGTTCCCCAAAGAGTATTTTTTGGAAGATTTTTGAAAACCTTGCTGTCAAATGCTGAACTCAGTTTGTCGTCTGGAATCAAAAACAGTACGCCGCCATTCCATGCGTCGAGTTCGTTTAGCTGCGCCGGTAAATCCTGTAAAATATGTTTTGTCGGTTCCTTGTCGGGGTCGGCGAAACAGAGCATGACGCCTTTGCCGTTTGAGATTTCTTTTAACGATTTTTCTGTTCCGCCGGTCAGTGTAACTTTTGTATTCATGTCGATAATTCCAAGTACTTGAACTTTATTGATAACGTCCGGCATTTTAATTTCGAGATTTAAAGTTTGATTTTCCTTTATTTCAAAATATTTGTTTGTAACCGTTACCGAACCGTCGTTAGCTCTGCTTCCGGTTATAAGTCTGTAATAACCGGCGTCTATCGAAATTTTTTCGTTGTCGCCGCGCAAATGAAGGGTAACAAAGTTGCCGTCCTGAAAACGGGCGAGCGAATAGTGCGTCGAATATTGCGGTTTTATGACATTTTCCTTTGCGCTGACAAATGAAACCGTAGCCTGCGGAAATACTTTCTGTACGTTGTCCATAAATTCGGCGTTTTTCCATTCGCCGTCATAATATTGCGGACGTCCGGCAGCAGGATTCAGACGCGCGGCTATTCCTGCGCTTCGACAGAGCGCGACAAAGAAAATATCGCGCGAGCGTTTGTCTGCAATTTTCATTTCGTAAACTCCGCGAGGCGATACCGGACAGTTGTAATAATTCTGACTGTCATCTATTTTAATTTCATTTTTTACATAATTTACAATTTCTTCAACATGATTTTGCACGTGAGGAGCAATGTTTGCGTCAAATTCCGAATGGAAAAACGTGCGCCATGCGCGGATAAGTTCGGTAGAAATGCGCGGGGATATAACGTTTCGCGGCACAATGTCTTCCGGCGTGCCGGCTTTTATTCCGAATTTGCGTGCAGTCGATAAATGATCTGTAAGTATCTGTTCGGGCGTATCGCGCAAATCCTTGTCCGAAACAGCCGACAGAAACGGGAATAAATCGGCGTTGGCTTTATTTTTTTCGATAAATTTTTGTATTTCATGCCAGTTGCCCTGCGCCGCATTGAGATATTTCCATGTGTCGTCGGGGTTAAAGTTCAGTTTTTCAGCAAAATTTCTGGCTTCCTGTTCGCCGATAAAAGTATTCATGTAGGCTTTTCTCAGCGAATCTTCGTACTGCAAGCGTCTGCCGTTTTCGGCTGCCAGTTCCGACGACGGAGATGTTACTTTCTGATCGGCAGGAGGCGTCAGTTCGTAAACGTCTTCAAAAGTATCTCCTTCTTTTTTCGACAGTACAACGGTTGTGATTTTATTTGCGGGCGACGAAACTGCATATCCGAAAACTCCGTCCTTACTTGCCCAAATCAGTAAATCGCCCAAGCCGGACTGAATTGCGGCGCTTCCGGTCGAGTCGGTTGTCGCTTCCACAATCGGATAATATTCTGCATAATTATATACATTGAAAGCTACTTTTGCATTTTTAACCGGATTGCCGGCGGCATCGACAACTTTGACGTTAACGTCGCGGGTTTCGGTATAGTTCGACAGCAGGTTTATTGTAGAATATAGCGATTTGTTCACGGTTTTGGCTTCGGGACCGTCGTACAGCCCTATAACGTTGGTATGTACCATCATAGCTCTTTTTGCCGGAGCAGTAAACCACGCGACGTCTAACTGCGGTTCGGGTTCGCAGGCTCCGAGAAAATGCCATTCGCCGTCAATCCAGACTTCTACCCATGCGTGATTGTCGTCGGTATGCGCCCAGCGCGGCGTGTAGCACTGCCTTGCGGGGATGCCGACAGCCCGCATTGCGGTAGTGGTAAATGTCGATTCTTCGCCACAACGTCCCCACGAGGTACGTATCAGCGCCAGAGGAGCAGAGGTGCGTCCGTCTGTGCCTCTGTAATTGACTTTTTCATGACACCAGTGATTTACTTCCAGCGCCGCCTGTTCCATTGTCATGCCCTTCACGCGGTCTTTCAATTCGTTAAAAAACGCTGTTCTTGACGAATCGAGGTTTTCGTTGTTTATTCTGTAAACCAGCACGAAATGTCTGAAAATACTTTCGGGAATTTTTTTACCCCAGTCGAAGAAATCGCGGGCTTCAAAAGCTGCGCGTACCTGCGAAAGGAAAAATTCGCCGTCGTAATCGGACAAATCGCACAGCGGCATGTATGCGTACAGAAATTCAAGAGCTTCCTTTTCTTCCTGTTTCAAATCGGGACGGTCGAAAACGGAAAAGAGCGCTGCTGCCCGTTTTTGAGTTACAAGCAATTTGCGCTTTTCAAAATCCGACTTTACCTGTCTGGCATAAGTCGCGTCGGAAAAAAAACTTTTCTGTTTTACGCACGATACCGTAAAACAGAAAATTGTCATCAAGACAAAAAAATAAAATAATTTTTTTTTCATTTTGTATTCTGTAATTCGTTTAATATTTATATCCGTTACCGTAAAAAAATTGACAGCCTGTAACCGGCAATTGCCGCTGTCTGTGCATTATGTAACTGTTTTATTGCGAAATACGTCAAAGTAACAGTTAATTTTTACCGTACAAAATTAGCATGTTTTTTTGAAAACAGAGCAAAATATTTTTTATTGGTCAAACGATATTTCTGTGTGGACGCAAACGCGGCGCAACCATTTAGACGAAGGGGACGAAAAAGAATATTGCCTGTGCGAATTTACCGTGATAATTGTGAAAAATGTCGTTCCGGACAGATATTCATCATACAGATTAATATGTGGCAAACAGTTTTTTTTAATCTCTATATGCTTTTAATTTGGCGACAATCAAATTGTTACATCTTTTTTCGATAAATTTTTCAGAAATTTTTTATCTGTCTGTGCATAATTAAAAAATTTCATGTATCTTTGCAGCGTTTTTTTAAAAATGTTAATAATTAGTGATTTGTCAACTGCATATTAATCTTGTCATTGTCCTTTTGCAAAAGAAAAAAGGATGAGATTGACCTGCGGCGGAAAATTGCAAAAGCCTTTCTCATCAAAAAGAGAAAGGCTTCTTTTTTAAAGTATCGAAATGATGAAAAATGTTGCAATATTTTGCGCTTCGTCGTTTCCCGAAAACGCGATATATGCAGAAGAAGCCGAAAAATTGGGAAAAATGCTGGCTCTTTCGGGAACAGGCGTCGTGTATGGCGGAACTTCGACAGGCTTAATGGACGTTGTCGCCAGCGCCGCTTTACGCAATGGCGGCAAAGTTACGGGAGTTATTACAGAATTTCTTGCCGGCAGAAAAATCGTTAAACATGAGTGTACCGAACTGATTACCGTTGAAACGCTGTCGGAACGCAAAGCTAAAATGCTGGAAATTTCGGACGGAGTAATTGCTTTGCCTGGCGGCTGCGGAACTCTTGACGAACTGTTTGAGGCGTTGACGTTGATATATTTTAACCTGTTCAAATATCCTGTCGGACTTTTGAATACTGACGGTTATTATGATTTGCTGACTGATTTTTTGAAAAAAAGCGTTGCCGAAAAATTCATGCAACCCGAACTTATGCAAAAACTGATAATCGCTTCACAGGTAGAAGAGTTATTGAATAAAATGATAATATTATAAAATCATGAAAAATAAAAGAAAGGTAAATGAAAACATTTCAGGCTCGGAAATATTATTGTTAAGCCTGCTCGAAGAAGAAACGGATACTGTTTTCGGATACCCGGGCGGAGCAATAATGCCGGTATTCGACGCTCTGTATGATTACAAAAAAGAACTCCGGCACATTCTGGTACGGCACGAACAGGCAGCTGTACACGCGGCACAGGGCTATGCAAGAGTTTCGGGAAAGGTTGGCGTAGCGCTTGTTACCTCCGGTCCGGGCGCAACCAATACCATCACCGGAATTGCTGACGCAATGATTGACAGCACGCCCGTAGTAGTCATTTCAGGTCAGGTTGTTTCCTCTCTGCTTGGAACCGACGCTTTTCAGGAAATCGACATCGTGGGAATTTCGCAGCCCGTAACAAAATGGAGCTATCAGGTTCGCAAAGCCGAAGATATTGCATGGGCTGTGGCTCAGGCTTTTTACATTGCAAGAACGGGACGTCCCGGTCCGGTGGTACTCGATTTTACAAAAGACGCGCAGCTGGCGACAGCCGGTTATTATTACGAAAAATGCAAATCAATCCGAAGCTATATCCCCTGTCCCTCAATAAACAAAGACAGTATCAGGCAGGCTGCCGAAGCGATAAATTCCGCCGAAAAACCGTTTGCACTTGTAGGTCAGGGAGTTGAACTTGGAAATGCAGAAAAAGAACTGCTCGATTTTATTGAAAAGGCTCAGATCCCTTCGGCATGGACTTTGCTCGGAGCTTCGGTTATTCCGTCGGAACATCAGCTCAACAAAGGTATGCTGGGAATGCACGGAAATCTTGCCCCAAATCTGAAAACAAACGAGTGCGACGTTCTTATTGCCATAGGAATGCGTTTTGACGACCGTGTTACCGGAAATCTCAACGAATATGCAAAACAGGCAAAAATAATTCATTTCGATATAGACCCCGCCGAAACAGGCAAAAATGTTGACGTTGATATTCCCGTTCTGGGAAACGTCAAGGAAACTTTGCCGGAAGTTACAAAACTGCTGAAAAAAGTTTCGCGCAACGACTGGATTGAAAGTTTTGACATTGCAGCTCAGGAAGAATACGACAAGGTTATTGAAAACGAAATTTACGGCAAAGAAAAATATATCACAATGGGCGAAGTTGTCAGGTGCGTCAGCGAAGCTACCGGCGACGAAGCGGTTATTGTAACCGACGTCGGTCAAAACCAAATGATGGGCGCCCGTTATTCTAAACGGAAAAATCCAAGAAGTTTTATTTCTTCGGGAGGATTGGGAACTATGGGATTTGGCTTGCCTGCCGCAATTGGCGCAAAAATCGGAGCGCCCGACCGCACAGTCTGCCTGTTTTGCGGCGACGGAGGAATACAGATGAGTATTCAGGAACTTGGAACAATTATGCAAAGCAATGTCAAAGTTAAAATCATTATACTTAACAATAAATATCTGGGAATGGTAAGACAGTGGCAGGAAATGTTTCATAACAAGCGTTATTCGGCAACCCCGATGCTTAATCCCGACTTTGTGAAACTTGCAGAATCGTACAGAATAAAAGGACGTAAAGTATCGCAGAGAGAAGACCTCAACGCTGCAATAGGCGAAATGCTGGAGCATAATGGAGCATATCTCCTTGAAGTTGAGGTAGAAAAGAAAGGTATGGTTTTCCCCATGATTCCCGCAGGAACAGCAGTAACCAATGTGATTTTAGAAAAATAATCAAAAACAGTTTAAAAATGAATCAAAAATTATACACCGTAACAGTATATTCCGAAAATCATGTAGGGCTTCTTTCTCAGATAGCCAACATATTTACGCGCCGGTTTATAAACATCGAAAGCCTTACCGTTTCGGCTTCGGCAATAAACGGAGTTCACAAATTTACAATCATCTGCATATCAGACATAAAACTGCTTGAAAAGGTTGTAAAACAGATAGAAAAAAAAATAGATGTTCTGAAAGCATACTGCTGTACCGAAGACGAAGTTATTCTTAGAGAAATTGCTCTTTTCAAAATATCGACCGGTACGCTGCTGGCAAACAATACGATAGAAGGGCTTGTAAATAAGTTCAACGCCAAAATTCTGGAAGTAAACGACCATTATACGGTAATAGAAAAAACCGGAAATCAGGCTGAAATACAGGAACTTTACAAAACGCTTGAACCGACTGGAATTTTACAGTTTGTCAGGTCGGGCAGCGTTTCGATAACCCGCTCGAAATACGAACAGCTTTCCGATTTCGTTGCAAGCGGCGTTGAACTGTAAAAAAAATATGTATAAAACAGAATTTTATCGAAAATGCAGGAATTTATAAGCGAAACTGTTAAAATCAGTCGCAGTTCGGAATTTGTTTTTACTCTGCTTTCCGACATGAGTATGCTGTCGAAAGCCGTATCGAGCGCACAGATTAAAGAAATCGAAGATTTTCAAAGCGATGCGGATTCCTGTTCGTTCAGGGTCAAAGGCGTTGAAGCCGGTATTCAAATTATTGACAGAGAACCGTACAAAACAATTAAATATACGGGTTATAAAAATATTCCGTTCGATTTTTTTGTATGGATTCAATTAAAAGAAATCGCGCCCGACGATACACGAATGAGAATTGTGTTGAGAGCAAAACTCAATTTTATGATGAAAACAATGTTCAGTGGAAAGATTAAAAACGGGCTGAATCAGGTTGCTTCCCAACTGGCTGCTTCATTGAATGTCAGGTGATTACAAAAAAAAAGGTCGGAGGGTTGGGTGTCCTCGACCGTTTTTTAAAGAAAAAGTTTTAAACTTTGTAAATATGAAAAAATTATTAAATTAACTTGATTATAAGATTACAAAAGTCAAAAAAGGTTTAACGGGATTAAAAAAAAAATAAAAAAATTTTATGCAGGACATTATTGCGCCCGACATATTGTATGAAGACAACCATATTATTGCTGTGAACAAGAAGCCTTCGCAGATAGTTCAGGAAGACAGCAGCGGCGATATTTCTATGGATAACATGCTGAAAATGTTTATCAAACGCCGCGACAGCAAACCGGGGAACGTTTATATCGGCGTTGTTCACCGGCTGGATCGACCCGTAGGCGGAGTGATAATCTTTGCGAAAACAGAAAAATCGCTTGTACGTCTCAACGAAATGTTTCGCAAGGGCGAAATCTCGAAAACATATCTCGCAATTGTTAAAAAAGCGCCGCCAAAAGAAAGCGATACTCTGACAAATTATCTGTACAGAAACAAGAAGCAAAACAAGTCATACGTTTATGACATTCCGCGCAAAGATACGAAACCTGCCAGGCTGGAATATGTTACGGCAGGACGCAGCGACAGTTATACTTTGCTCAGTATCAGACTTTTTACCGGCAGACATCATCAAATCAGAGCGCAATTAGCCGCAATAGGTTCGCCAATTAAAGGCGATTTGAAATATGGCTTCGACCGCTCAAATCCCGATGCAAGCATTTCGCTGTTTGCCCGCTCAATATCGTTTATTCACCCTGTAAAACAGACTTTTGTGGAGATTATTGCCCCTGTGCCGCAAACCGACGTCTGGCAATTTTTTTCGCATCTGTCCGAATTATAATTTCCTGAATTACAGGCAAATTAATTTTATAGCTTTATAAGTAAATAATGGAGTTTATAGTAGATTTAAATTAAGATATTTGAAAGCACAGGTCGTTGACCTGTATCCGGCAGGAACGCGATCAATCGCACCCCTGATTTTAGATATACATAAACTCGAATATTGCACGGATTGCATCTCGGCACAAACGGAATTTGTGATAATTTTATCTGTACAAATCTTTCCAAATTTGTTTTTATTCTAAAAAAAGTGTAATTTTGTAACGTTTTTCGTTGATAAAAATGTACAGAATACAGATTAAGAAATTGGTTAAATGGAAACTGGATAAAACCGAAAACCGCGCACCGTTCAGGAGCGCGTCAGGTCGGGAAATCATGGCTTGTTATTATATTCTGTATGGAAATATGTTTTGCAAACGGCGGAATCAATCCCTGAACTTTCGCAAATTTTTCGCTCGAAACTGTTAGTAATATAAAGATATGAGAAAAATTGTAAATTTATTGTTAATTACACTTTGCTTGTTTGTGGCTGGATTTTTTATACGATATGTATATAACAATATGAACAATGCGTCAATTATTGAAACTCAAAGTAATTTGATAATCAATGGATTGAAAGACATCAGTGAACTTAAAGTGATTGAAATTAATTATACCAATCCAATCAAAATCAAAGTGCATCGAAATTTCTGGTCTGATTTCGACATACATTATGTTGTAGTTGGTAAATTGAATTATGGAATAGACCTGTCCAGTCTTAACAAATCCAGTATCAGGCTGACAAAAGATTCTCTGATACTTTATCTTCCAACTCCCAAGTTAATAGACTGTACAATTGATCATAATAAAAGTTCATTTGTTAATCAGGAATGGAGACTTGGCGTAAATGAATTTGAGCTGGCAGACATGGCTTACGTTCAAGCACAGGAACATCTGGTTAAATACGCCAACTCTGATGAATTAATTGAGAAATCCAAGTTGAGTTGCGTTAATACAGTTACCAGTTTAATCAAAAATCTTGGATTCGAATCTTACGCTTTAAAGATTAATTTTATTAATGATTTATGATTTATAATTATAATATTCTCCGGCGATAAGTAGCAGGTATCAATTAATGAAAAAATATCGCGACATACTTTCAAAATACTGGGGATATTCGTCGTTTCGCGAGCTTCAAGAAGACATAATCCGCTCGGTTGCCGAAGACGGAAAAGACACTCTGGCACTGATGCCTACCGGAGGCGGAAAATCGTTAACCTTTCAAGTTCCGGCGCTTGCTCTCGACGGTATATGTCTTGTAGTTACGCCGCTGATTGCGCTGATGAAAGATCAGGTCGAAAATCTGAGAAGCAAAGGCATAAAGGCGCTTATGATTCATTCGGGAATGACCGGCAAGGAGATAGAGATTGCGCTGAACAATGCGCTGTTTGGCAACTACAAATTCCTGTATCTGTCGCCTGAACGTCTGCAAACAGAACTGTTTCTTACAAAACTTTGCGAAATGAAAGTTTCGCTGATTGCTGTTGACGAATCGCACTGCATTTCACAGTGGGGATACGATTTTAGACCTTCATACCTGAAAATCGCCGACATAAGACAGTTTTTGCCAAAAGTTCCCGTTCTGGCGCTGACGGCAACCGCTACTCCAAAGGTGGTTGACGATATTATGGAAAAACTGCATTTTGAAAAACCCAATCTGCTGAAAAAAAGTTTTGAACGTAAAAATCTGATATACATCGTTCGACATGTGGAAGACAAAATTTCGTACCTGATAAACATACTTAAAAAAGAGACCGGTTCGGGAGTAGTGTATGTACGAAGTCGCGGCGGTACGAAAGATTTATCGATAAAACTGCTGAACAACGGTATTTCGGCAGATTTTTACCATGCCGGACTGAGCGCCGAAATGCGCAGCTCAAAACAGGACGACTGGAAAAGCGGAAAAACAAGAATAATAGTGGCTACAAACGCTTTTGGAATGGGTATCGACAAACCTGACGTAAGAATTGTGGTACATATTGACCTGCCGGATTCGGTCGAAGCCTATTTTCAGGAAGCAGGACGCGCAGGACGCGACGGCGAAAAATCGTATGCCGTTTTACTGTATAACAAATCGGACAGAGCAAAATTCAACCGGCGTTTAGTCAGCGAGTTTCCCGACATCGAACAGATAAAAAACATCTATCAGGCAGCCTGCAGTTATATACAGTTGCCTTACGGCGCGGGGAAAAACGGCGCCTATTCCTTCGATATTACCGATTTTTCGGTAAAATACCGTTTTTTTCCAACAACGGTAATAAGTGCGTTTAAATTTCTGCAACGCGAAAACATCGCCGAACTGACAGAAGAAATCAATAATTCCTCGAAACTTTTTTTTACGGTAAATCGGGACGATCTGTATAAAATACAGGTCAACAACAGAGACCTTGACAGTTTTATAAAAACGGTGCTGAGAATATATACCGGTCTGTTCAGTAATTATACAGGTATCGACGAAAATTATCTTGCAAAAACAATGTCTAAAACAAGAGATGAAATTTATGAACTGTTACAGCGGCTGAACAAAATAAAAATTGCAGAATATATTCCGCAAAAAAAATCGCCTATGATGATTTTGCACGAAGAACGGCTGGACAATAAAAATATACGCATTTCACCCGAAAATTTCACCCGCGCCAAACAGCGTTTTCAGGAACGAATGGACGCAATGCTCTCATATTCCGAAACATCTGACATTTGTCGAAGCGTGCAGCTTCTTGCCTACTTTGGCGAAAAACGCGGCGTTGCATGCGGTCAGTGCGACGTATGCCGTAAACGCAATGAATTAAATATCAGCAAATATGAATTTGATACAATTACGGAAAAAATACAGAGACTTCTTTCCGAATTGCCAATGCAGTTTGAAGACCTTATTGCAGAATTTGATTCCGCAGAAAAAACAGGAAAAATCATTCGCCGCATGTTGGACAACGGCATACTGAGCGCAGAAGGAAAATATCTGAAAATGAGGAAAAAGTAATGCGATTTTTACAAATCGCTTAGTAAATTAATTAAAAAAATAAAAGATATGTTTAGTAGCGGAGGCAGGACTCGAACCTGCGACCTTTGGGTTATGAGCCCAACGAGCTGCCAACTGCTCCACCCCGCGATTTTAACAGCACAAAAGTAATACTAATTTATGAAACATGCAAATCTTTTTGTAATATTATTGCAAACAAATTGAAATACAAATATTTAATATTTGAAGAGTATGAGTTTTCAAGATGAAAAACAGGCTTTGGTGTTTTCTAATAGCCGTTATTCATCTCCGAACAGTTCTTTCAGCAAATCTCTGTATGCAGAAAATATTTTCGATTTTGATACAAATCCGGCGTATGCGTCCATTTCGTTTATTACGGGGAGATTCCACGCTCCGGTTTTCTCGAATTTTGAAATAACCGATTCCATCGGTTCGTCTATCCGAATAATATCGGGGACAGTTTTCATCAGGTTTTTTACAGACACTTCTGAATACAGTTCCGACTTGAACATTATTTCTCTGATGTCGTCCAGAAAGACGATGCCCGAAATTATACCCTGTCTGTCCACTACCGGAAAAATATTTCTTTTCGACAGCGATACAGCCTTGACAAGTTTGCCCAATGTATCGTCGGGAAATATTTTTATAAAATCATTTTCAACCAGACTTTCAAGTTTCAGCAGTGTCAGCGCCGCTTTGTCTTTATCGTAAGTCAGCAGGTCTCCTTTTTCGGCAAGACGTTTTGTATAAATCGAATAAGATTCAAACTGTCTGATGGTTATAAACGAAACGACGGCAACAATCATCAGCGGCATTAACAGAGTGTAACCGCCTGTTATTTCTGCGATTAAAAATATTGCTGTCATAGGCGCCTGCATAACTCCCGACATCATTCCTGCCATTCCAACCAATGCAAAATTGCTTTCTGGAACTTCATGTATTCCAGACAGATTTATGAGACGGGCAAGCATAAAACCTGCAATTCCACCCATAAACAGAGTTGGTCCAAAAGTACCGCCAACGCCCCCTCCGCCATTGGTAAACGCCATCGCAAATATCTTAAACACAAGGATAAGTAAAAGATAAAGGACAAAAAACCATGAATTATCCTGCAAATCGAAAAAGAGGCTTTTTTCAAATATTTCCGCATGATTGCCGGTCATTATCGACGTCAGTGACGAATAGCCTTCGCCGTACAGCGGCGGAAGAAAATATATCAGCCCGCCAAGCGAAACAGCTCCCAAAATCCAGCGATACAGGCAATTAGTAACTGATGCCATACATCGTTCCAGAAAAAGAGTCGCTCTGGTAAAATACAGCGAAACGAAGCCGCAAAAAATTCCAAGTAACAGATAATAAGGGATATTGGACATTGTAAATTTTTGCAACGTATTCCCAAACTCAACGTCTGAACCTATAAGAAAATATGAAACCCCGCAGGCTGTTACAGATGAAATCATTAACGGTACAATTGAGGACAGCGAAAGGTTCAGCATTAATATTTCAAGCGTAAAAATAATTCCCGACAAGGGCGCTTTGAATATTCCCGATACTGCTCCGGCAGCTCCGCAACCCAGTAAAAGCGTTATCTGTTTATAGCTGAGTCTGAAATATTTACCCACGCCGGAGCCAATAGCCGAACCGGTGAGTACGATTGGCGCTTCGGCTCCGACCGAGCCTCCGAAGCCGATAGTAAAACTCCCCGCAATCATGGAACTGTACATGTTATGTGATTTTATCGAAGAGTTGTTTCTCGAAATAGAATACAGAACTTTGGTTATTCCATGTCCGATATTGTCTTTTACAAAGTATCTGACATACAGGATTGTAATCAGTATTCCGATTCCAGGGTAGGCAAAATACAGAAAACTGCCTTCCTCTATGTTAAAACCGCCGGTAAGCGCTTTTTTTACAAAATGTATCGACGATTTCAGCAAAACTGCTGCCAAACCGCTGCAAATACCTACAAAAATTGCCAGGATATAAAGCATTTTTCCCGTACCCAGCAGACGCAGTTTTTCGTTTGCAAAATTTTTAAAATATTCAGTTTTTCGCATCTTTTTCAGCCTTTAAATCTTCATACTGTTTGTAAATTGATTCCCATTTTTCTGTTTCGTCGGCAAGCGTTTTTTTCGTAAGCGCATATCTTTCAAAAAAATCGTTGTCGATGACATTTTCCTGCGCAAGAAGTGTATCCATTTCCGACAGGTTCAATTCGATTTT
>JAIROW010000020.1 GCA_031257315.1 Prevotellaceae bacterium | reverse complement strand
ATATTGGGAAGAAGAAGGAATTGAGGTTTTATCATTTAAAATAAGTTTACCCGAACCAAATATTGTAAATGATATAAGTAAAGAAGAATTATTTGAAATTGTAAAAAGATTAAAGGAAGGCATTTTTGAAGAAAACAATAAAAATAAATTTATTGAAGAATTTAATTGTCATTTAGGGGACTATTACCATAAATTATTAGAAATAAATTTTATAGGATATACGAATGAATATTTTAACAGGCAAAAAGGAAAGGACGGAAAATATTTTGAATATACTATTGAAGAAATAGTGGAAAAAATATGGAATAAAGAAATAAAATAAAAAAACAATGGTGTACGGGTGGCACTGCACATAAGGTACTGTATGCGCTGAGGAAAAGCCGCAGAGCGTTTCTAAAAACGGGGCGTACCGTTTATCAAAAACGTCTATACCATTTCCCCAAACGCTGCTCACCTTTTTTAAAAAGCAGGGCAGCCGGCTTGAAAAGCCGAATTTTCATAACCGCAGGCAAGCGCAGCGTTGCCTGCGGACTTTGCCCTGTCATGACACGGCTTAAAAGCCGAATTTTCATAACCGCATACAAGCGAAGCGCAGTTTGCGGTAGCTCAATCGTTCTCATCTTTGCCTGTAAGTCAAAACTTTAATTCTTTTGCGATAGAGTTTTGCCTTTCAGTCAATCGGTTGTTGTCGTTTTTAGCCGCAGGCAACGCTACGCTCGCCTGCGGTTATGAAAATTTTGTCCCTGCGGGACATGTTAACTCCTGATTCGCATATATATATATATAATGAGATATGTTAAAAACACGTTCTCAAAAGAGACGAAGGCTTTATCTGTAATATTTAAAATTCAACTGATTATAGCGAGATACCTTTTTTTATTATCTTTATTGTTTCATTTTTGGGTATATCATTTTGAACACCCTGCCTTTCAGGGCGTTGACGGGGTATGGCGTTACGGTTCGTCGGGCGATGCGCTGCGCTGTTGCCTAAGGGCTTTAAGCCATTGCTGGATAATCTCTTATGAAAATATTGGTTTTCAATTAATTGTTGAGACGGCAAATTTACAGAGACGTACATTTATCCGACAGTGCGATACGGTTCTGAATTTCTACATTTTTACACATCTGTTGCTCAAAACGTAAAGGACAGGGTAACATGATATTGATTTTTGGAAAAAAATGTTCAGTTCCGCAATGTTTCGTCGATTGATTTAACATTCGGGCATGTTTGCAAATATCTGTAAAACTGATATTTCAAAAAATTTTTTTTGCGTCTTACCGTTATTCCCGAATAAATTATTACTTTTGTTTGTTCGTGATGAACGGTAATTTGGAATAATACGATGTACGAATATATAAATGGAAATATAGCGCTCCTTACGCCTGCCTATACAGTTATTGATGTTCAGGGTATTGGTTATTACGTAAATATATCGTTGCAAACCTATTCGCAGCTCGCAGGATTGCCTGCCGCTAAACTGTATGTTAATCAGGTTGTACGCGAAGATGCAAATTTACTGTATGGTTTTTTTGATGAAGAAGAAAGACATATTTTCAGAATGTTAATAACTGTCAACGGAGTAGGACCCAATACGGCAATGATGATGCTTTCGTCGCTTTCTGCCGAAGAAATAAGGGTTTCGATACTGAAAGAAGACATCAATACGCTGAAAAGCGTGAAGGGAATAGGGCTAAAAACAGCTCAGAGAATAGTTGTCGATCTAAGAGACAAGGTAGCGACTTCGGGCGCAACCTCCGACCTGCTTTACAAAACGGCAAACAAATGCGCCGAAAAAGAAGAAGCCTTAGCAGCGCTTGTTGCTCTGGGGTTTGCAAAGTCGGCGGCAGAAAAAACGCTGGATAAACTGTTGAAGCAGACAGAAAAAAATTATACGGTTGAAGAATTAATCAAGGCTTCGTTGAAACAAATGTAACTGCAATGAAATTAATTATTTGGAAAGATATTACCGGCTGCTGTATGTTTAAACAGAATATTATTGTAAGGATACGGTTTTTTATAACCGCAGTCTTTTTAGTTGCAGGAGTATCAACTTCTGCGCAGACTCAGTCATCTCAACAGTTCAATCAGTTGAGCCAGTATGACGAAGACGTTGTACGTTACGACCCCGATACCGACAGTTACCTTTATTTCAGAAAAGGAGAAGAAAAAGACGGAAAACCGTATAAAGTGCTTTCAAAAAAAGAATACGACAAAGAAGCGATTACAAAGCAGATAGGAAACGGCTGGCTGAAAAAGCGCGAAGAATCGGCAAAATCGGCGCTCAACGAAAAGGGAGGATTTTCGCCGTCGTTCCGTCGAAGCGTTAATAACAAGGCTTTTGAAACAGTTTTCGGTGGAAAAGATATTTCGATCGATTTCAACGGAAGTATCGACGTGCTTCTGGGCATAAAATCGACATATATCGACAATCCCATTACGCCTCCCCCGTACAGAAGAACCACAACTCCCAGTTTTGATACAAGATACCAGTTAAATCTGACAGGGAACATAGGTGAACGTATTAAACTTAAATTTACGTTTGACCCAAATTCGACCTTCGATTTTGAAACAAATCTGAACATCGGCTACAAAGGCGGCGAAGACGATATTCTGCAAAACATAGAACTCGGAAATATCAGTATGCCAGTCAGCAATTCGCTGATAACGGGCAGCCGCAGCCTGTTTGGCGGACGGGCAGATTTGCGTTTTGGCAAATTAGACCTCACTCTGGTAGCCTCGCAGCAGAAGGGAGAATCGAAAACGCTCGAATTTAAGGGAGGCGCTCAAAGTCAGGATTTTGAAATCCGCGCCGACGAATACCGCGCTAACCAGTATTTTTTCCTTTCACAGTATTTCAGAGACAATTTTGAACCGGCTCTGTCGCAACGTCCGGTTATAACTTCGGGCGTAAACATTACAAAACTCGAAGTATGGGTTACAAACAAACTCGGCACAATAAACGAATCCAACAATAATCACCGCAATATTGTAGCATTTATGGACCTGGCAGAGCCGTCGAAAATATACAATAAAATACCCGAATTTGGCTCAAATTCCAGTAGCGGATACACGTCAAACGACGCTAACAAACTGTATTTTCAAATGACGTCGATATACAATGTCCGCAATTTTTCGGAAATAGCTTCCAGTCTGCAACCGCTTACAGGACGCGATTTCATGTCGGGCAAAGACTACGAAAAACTGGAACGCGCCCGCAAACTCCGTCCCGACGAATATTTTTTCAACCCCCAGCTTGGCTATATCGGGCTGAACATGCCTCTGTATCAGGACGAAGTTCTGGCTGTCGCCTTTGAATATACCCTTAACGGACGCACGTATCAGGTTGGCGAACTTTCGACCGCAGGCAGCACCGGCTCTGACAGTACTCTTGTCGTTAAACTGCTGAAAGGCACCATACTTACGCCACGTCTCCCAACATGGAATCTGATGATGAAAAATGTCTATGAACTCGGCGACGCCTACCAGCTGAAAACTTCGTCATTTGAAATGAATATTCTGTACGAAGACAGCCAGATAGGTACAGCCGTACCCTATATTTCAGAAGGACCGATAGACAAACAGCCTCTGATAAACGTTCTTGGACTTGACCGCACAAATCAGAACGGAGACGCCTATCCCGACGGAATATTCGACTTTATGCAGGGAATTACGGTCGATACAAGAACCAATGCCCGTATAATTTTTCCCGTTCTCGAACCTTTCGGACGCTATCTCGAAAAACAGTTCAAAGGCGATCCATCAGCGTCAAAATATGTTTACAAGGAGCTGTACGATTCAACTCTTACGAAAGCAAAAGAAATCGCCGGAAAAAACCGGTTTGTTCTGAAAGGCTCGTATGAAGCAGAAATGCGCGGAGTAATCAGTCTCGGCGCAACCAACGTTGCCGAAGGCTCGGTAACGGTAACAGCAGGCGGTACCGTACTTACTGAAAATGTTGATTATCAGGTAAATTACATGATGGGAACGGTAATCATCATCAATCCCGGATACCTTAATTCAGGCGTGCCAATCAGCGTGCGGCTCGAAAACAGAAATACCTACAATCTTCAAACAAAAACCATGCTGGGCGCAAATATGGATTACCGGTTCAGCGAAAAATTCAAAATCGGGGCAACCCTGCTGCATCTCTCCCAAAAACCGATGACGCAGAAAGTTGCCTACGGTTCCGACCCCGTGTCGAATACAATATGGGGGTTGAATACCGGCTATTCGTCAGAATCGAAAGTACTTACGGATTTACTCGCAGGTTTGCCGTTTATCAACAGCAATGCAAAATCGCGTATAGATTTCAGAGCCGAAGTAGCCAATCTTATTTCGGGACAGCCCAGAGGTATTAAAGGAAAAATATTTATAGACGATTTCGAGGGATCAAAGTCGGCGCTGGATCTCAGAAATTATATTGCATGGACGCTGGCTTCCGTACCTCAGGGTCAGGACGACCTGTTCCCCGAAGCGTCTGAACACAACAAAGTTACATCGGGATACAACAGAGCCAAACTCGCATGGTACTCGATAGACCCCGAACTACTGCGCCGCTCGTCGTCAACCCCTTCGTATTATATCCAAAATCCTGCAAAATTTCAGGAAAATTTTCTTGTCTGCAACATTCCCGTGTGGGACATCTACCCGAACAGACAGTTGCCCGAAGGAACTCCTTATGAAATTCAGACTCTGAACCTTAACTACTACCCCAACGAGCGCGGTCCTTACAATTACGACAACGTAAACATTGACGGCAAAGGATTTTTGCGCAATTCAAAAAATCGCTGGGCAGGCATCATGCGCTCGCTGGCAATTACCGATCTGGAAACGGCAAATTACGATTATATCGAATTTTGGATGATGGATCCGTTTACGTATCAGCCACGCTCGAATGGCGGCGACTTCTACATCAATCTCGGAACATTATCCGAAGATATTCTGCGCGACGGATACAAGTCGCACGAACAGGGTATCCCCTACCCTTTCGACACAACAAAAATGATAAAAACGGCATGGGGCTATGTACCGAAAACTTCTGCGCTGGTTAATACTTTCGACAACGACGGAAAATCGCGCGTTGCCCGCGACATCGGACTTGACGGTATGAACAGCGAACTTGAAACTTTCTTTTTCGCATCGTTTCTGCGCGATATTCAGGGGATTGTTACCGACCAGACTGCCAGAGAAAAACTGCTGCACGACCCTTCGAGCGACGATTTTCTGTATTATCGCGACCCTGTACACGACCAGCGCCGTTCTACAATAATGGAACGCTATAAGGATTTTAACAATCCTGAAAAAAACTCGTCCAATGCCGACGTCGGCTCAAACAGTCAGGTTTATTCATTAAACCCAGACATGGAAGACATTAACAGGGACAATACAATGGAAGAAAGCGAAAGTTATTTCCAGTATCATATCCGCATGAAACCAAACATGCAAATCGGCGAAAATTTCATAGCCGACATTATTGAAAAGGACAGTATTTTCCCCAATGCAGGCAAACAGCATACGCGGTGGTATCTTTTCCGCGTCCCGCTGAACGGATACCATAAAACCATAGGCGCAATAAGCGATTTCAAATCAATAAGATTCATGCGAATGTTTATGCGAAATTTTGAAGACACTACCGTCATGCGCTTTGCCTCTCTCGAACTTGTCCGCAGCGAATGGCGAAAATTCAACTATTCGCTGCTCGACGGGCAGGAATCGCTTGCCACGCCGGAAAGCGCAGGCTCGACATTTGAAGTGTCGGTGGTCAATATCGAAGAAAGTTCGCAGCGAATACCCGTGAATTATGTTTTACCGCCAAACACCGACAGAGTTATCGACATCAACACAATTCAGGAACGCGAGCTGAACGAACAGGCTTTGCAGCTGATGGTCAAAGATTTGCCCGACGGAGACGCACGAGCCGTATATAAAACCCTCGCTTACGACCTGCGGCAGTATCGAAGACTTCAAATGGACGTTCACGCCGAAGCTCTTGTTTCCGATTCATATTTGCAAGACGATGATTTATCGCTGTTTATGCGTATAGGCTCCGACCTGCAAAGCAATTACTACGAATACGAAATCCCGCTGAAACTTACGCCTCACGGATTTTATGCCGACAATCAGCGGCATCTCGTCTGGCGCGAAGACAATCTTCTGGACATCAATCTTTCGGATTTTACGGAACTTAAAGCGTTTCGCAATGCAAACGGCGCTTCCGTAAACGTCATGTACGAGCGAAAACAGGGAAGTCATACCGTCCGTGTCAGGGGAAATCCGAATCTTGGACAGGTCAGGACAATGATGATAGGTATCAGAAATCCGGTGAAAAATGATATGCCCAACGACAAAAGCGTCCCCAAATCGGGAGTAATATGGGTTAATGAATTGCGCCTGACCGATTTTGAAAATCGTGGCGGCTGGGCTGGAACTGCAAGTCTCGGAATGAATCTTGCCGATATTGGAAACATTTCAATTTCGGGAAATTTTGCAACAGCCGGTTTTGGCGGTCTGGAACAGGCACAACAGGACAGAAATCAGGAAGACGTCTATCGGTATGATATTCTCTCAAATCTGGACTTCGGCAGACTGTTTTCACAGAAAATAGGACTGCATCTTCCCGTATTTTTTGCAATATCCGAGCGTTTTGCAAATCCGCTGTACGACCCGCTCTCGCCCGACATGAAATACAGAGATGCCATGAACTCTCTAAAAACCAAAGCACAGCGTGATTCTTTGAGAAATCTGGCGCAGGATTATACAAGAACACGTTCGTTTAACGTTGCAAACATGAAAATTGCTCCGGGCGGAATATCGCCGGGCGGAATAATAAATATTTCAAATCTTTCGTTAAATTTTGCCTATAACGAAACATTCAGGCGTAACGTAAACATCGAACAGTATCTGTATAAAGAATATCGTGGCGGACTTACATACGCATATAGTATTCAACCGCTTTATATTGAGCCGTTTAAGAAAATAGGGTTCCTCGGTTCGCACTGGTTTTCGCTGATACGCGATTTTAACTTCAACCTTGTCCCTAACCAGTTTACATTTACCACCGAAATGTACAGAATGTACAGCGAACGTCAAAACCGGAATATCGCCTATCCCGAAGCCAAACTGCCATTCTATTTCTCCAAAAATTTTACATGGACAAGAACATATTCGCTTAACTGGAATCTTTCGCGCAATCTGTCGTTTAATTATTTTGCAACCAACGCCGCCCGCATCGACGAACCGGAAGGAATGGTAAACAGCAGGCTTGATCCGGCAGGATACAGTCGATGGAAAGATTCGGTGTGGCGCAATATATTCAATTTTGGAAGAACTGTCGATTTCAATCATAATTTCACTCTGTCGTGGAAAGTTCCGTTCAGCAAATTTAAACCGCTTGACTGGATAGACGGTTCCGCTACTTACAGAGGACTGTTCAGCTGGGTTGCCGCTCCAATTCTTGCCGCAAACGATTACGGCTACGTTTTCGATCCGGGAAACACTATCTCAAACGGTCGTACAATCAATGCAAATCTCGACCCCGATTTTACAAAGCTGTATAACAAATCGAAGTTTTTAAAATCAATTAATGACGAATTTGACCGCAAAAAACGTCCCGAAATGGTTGAAACAACTTTCGAGTCGAAAATCTATGCAATGAGGGCAAACTCAAAACGCACAGTAAATCATGGACTTGGAACGGAAAACGTAACAGTTTCGGTTATCGACGAACAGGGCAGCACAATAAGATCGGCGTCAGAAACCGTTGATAAAAACCGTGTTTCGGTAACGGTAGCGACAAACATCAGAGCAAAAATTCTTGTAAAAGGCAAAGTTCCCAAAAAAGACAACCCAGCAAAACATTCTGCAAAACTGCTGACGCGAATGTTGATGATGGTTCGTTCTGCTTCCATATCCTATACTCAAACTGAAAGTTCAATATTACCCGGTTTCAATAAAGTTCCAGAATTTATCGGATTAACCCGCTCTGGCTACGGACTGGCTCCCGGTCTTGACTTTGTAATGGGCGGGCAGGCTACAGATTTTCTCCTGCGTGCAAAAAATTACGGCTGGATTACAAACGACAGCACAATGATAAACCCGTATGTAATGAGAAAAAGCGTTGATTTAAATATTCGCATCGCCGTTGAACCGATAAAAGACCTTAAAATAGAACTGACAGGTTTTCGCAACGAAGTGAGAGACATGACAACTTACGATATTGTAAATGGTTCGGGGCTTACGACAGCCGTCGGAAGTTTCTCAATATCAACCATTAGCCTTGCCGGCGCGTTTGAAAGTTACAGTTCCGACAACAATTACAAATCAAGAACTTTCGATAATTTCGACCGGTACAGAAATACAATCGCATGGCGCATTGCACAGCAACGTCAAAAAGTAACCGGAGGCGCGTACAACCCCGGCGCCGGCAACTTTCCCGAAGGATACGGAAAAGTATCGCAGGAGGTTGTCATTCCGGCATTTATCGCCGCATATACAGGCATGTCGCCTTCGACGGTTTCGACAGATATTTTCCGAAAAATTCCGCTTCCAAACTGGACAGTTACATACAACGGACTCAGCAGATCGGAGCTGTTCAAACGATTTTTCAGGAGCGGAAGCATAAAGCACTCCTATTCATCGAGATATACGGTAAACGCCTGGCAGTGGAACAACGATTTTGTACCTGACCATTACGGCTATTCATGGGTGCAAAATCAGCTTGGCGACTATATTCCGCGAAACGAAGTGCTGAATGTCAGTATTTCCGAACATTTTGCGCCGCTTTTCGGACTGTCGCTTTCGTGGCAAAACGATTTGACAACAAATTTCAATATCAACAAAGACAGAACTTTGGGTTTAAGTTTGTCAAACAACCAATTGCTCGAAATGAAAAATACCAGTTACCGTTTCGACCTTTCATACGTTTTCAGAAAAGTTCCCCTGATTTTCAAATTCGGAGATACCCAAAAGAAAACCGATACGGATTTGAAACTTTCTGCGGGATATTCGTACAACAACAATCAAAATTTTATACGCAGTCTCGAAGAAACGGAACAGACAACCCAAATATCGTCGGGCAACCGCAAAACAGCTCTGAACATCAACGCCGACTACACAATTTACAAAGGCGTAGTCCTCAAAGTATTTTACAATCAGGACTTGAATACCCCATGGGTATCAGCAGTTTCAGTTTCAAACACATATTTCGGATTTGGTTTGAGAGTTTTGTTCCAGTAACGGATTTCAGACTTCGTCCGGCATAATTTTTGCATATCTGAGGCTGAAAGCGCTTTTGCTTTCAGCCTTTTTACTTTTTACAAAACTGTGAATGGCAAAATTTGTGAATTTTTTATTAACTTTGCTGTCGTTATTTTTATTTTTTTTGTTAATTTTCAGCACAAAGATAAATGAAAATTACAAAACTGCAAAGATTTTATAAACAAGTATTTGCAGTTATTTTTGAAAAATTTACTTACGGATTTAAGGAAACAGTGAATATTATATTAAAAAATGATATAATACATTTTTTTGAAGACAGAATTAAAATAAAACGCCAAAAAAAGAACACAGTAACGAATTTTTATTCCGGCATTATTGCCAGCATTATCAGTCTAATACTTTTAATTACACCGTCAAACTGTCAATTTGTCAGCATTTATATAATTGCTTTTATCTTTAAAAAAGAACAGGATATTCCTAAATTTAATGAATTTATCGGTGAAAAAGATGCCTTAACTCTGCCTGTTTCTTCTGTTCGGAAAGCATTTTTCATACACGGAACAACGTCCGATAATGAACGATGGCTTGAACATCCGTTGACAGAACGTGTTTTATTGTTTATTTCTAATACAGATACATATGATGATAAATTCAGTTGGAAACCATATAGCGACAATCTTTTGAACGATATGATTGACAGAAACAAGTCAGCTCAAGAATTAGTGAATTATGTAATTACAAACTCTCAGGGATTTAATGAAATTGTACTGATTGGTCACAGTCATGGTGGAAATGTTGCTCTACAAGCAGTTAATCAACTTGTTGATAAAGGAAAAACCGTATATCTTATAAGTGTATCAACTCCTGCATATAATGGCGAAACGGTTAAAGTATTTTCAAAAAATACTCTGCAAAACTGTGAATATTTGCATGAATATATAATAACATCTCCTTCGATAACGGGAATGACGCAGACAAAAACGTATGAATATAAAAATCCTGAAAATCCTAAAAATACTAAGTTAAAACAGCATCTACATTTATGGAATAAAGAAGACGGTGTTGCTGGAGGATTAGCAGGTGACGATTATTATAAGTCTAATGGTATTACGGAAAATATTGAAATTATGACAGATAGAGAATATTCAGAATCAATAATTTCTCTAACTTATACAGAAGGAATAAAAATTGGTAGTTTTATGGAATTTATCAATGCACATGGCTTTGACGCAAATCGACCTCAATTGATATATAAAATGTTATTAAATAATAAGATTAAACCAATACAATAATGAAAAATAAAATAGCTGAGATATTTATAATATTTTGGAAAACAGTTAATTTAATTGTTCTATTGATTTTGATAATTATTTGTCTATTAGGTACTTTTTATAAGACAATTGCATTCGGATATGGTTTAGGCGATTTATTTATGTATATATTTATGTACTTTGCAACTTTTCTGCATTTGATTTTGACAATTATTTTCAGAAAAAGGAAAATAATATTTGTGTTTTTGGGTATCATATTTGCCTTTATTACTATTCAAATTTGTCTGACTGTAACAAATTGGCGGAACTATCTGTGGAATAGCGATACTTTTTATCTGCCATGCCCGCAGCATTATATTGAAATCAAGAATCAAGAAGTGGAAAAAACAGTCGCAGTTGAAATGTGTGGTGGCGAATATGACTCTGAAATTACAGCGATTTGGAACGGAAAATTAATGAAAGTCGAAAATGGAAATTTGTTGATTCCACCAACGGTAGATAAATATATTAAATATCCAATAGATTACATAAAGATAGAATCAGTTTATTTAGACTGCATAAAGATAGAATCAGCTGATGCATTTATGAGAGAAGGACATAAATATCTTTTTAATTCAGATACTTTACAAATCAGTAAAAAATATTTATTGAAAGGGAAAATAGAGAGAATAGAAAACGGAATGCCTGTTTTTCGAGTTAGAATAGTAGAATGAAAATTGACAATTTGGAAAAGACAAACCAAAACAGTGAAATAATGTACAAAAAAGACGCGAATATTTTTCAAAAGCCGTACCTTTGCAGTGTGAAACGAACGATGAAAAAATATTTGCGTTACGCGCTGGCGAGCTTTATCTGGCTTGCCGCCATTACCGGAACACAGGCGCAGTCGATGCAGGTTTTTACGCAGCAAACCGTTGGCGACATTCGCGACGGCAGCGAGAAGGCGGCGTTCACGGTTGATTACACAATCAATCCTGACATGAAAGCGCTTCCTGTAAAGGCTGATGGAACAAAAGACGAGATTGCAGAGAGCAAAAATTATACTTTGACCAAAGGCGAAAACGGTAAATATACCTTTATTCTTATAGATGCGCAGGGGAATGAGCATAAAGTTGAATTGGAAAACATGCCGGCGACGATTGAAGACAAGTCGGGAAATATTTATGAAATAAACGAAACCGGAGAAATAAAACCAGCTGACAGTAGCAACAATACGCAGGAAAGCAAAACTCAAATAGCGAATAACGACATTTCGCTTTATATTGCTGTTGAAGAACGCAATATTTCGACAAACAGCAAGGGAAAAACAGAGAACAAAAAATATGACAGATATTATGAAAATGGAGAAACCATTATTTTACCGGCAGGGAATTATAAGTTCACTGCATACAGAAATTATGTAGAAGTTAAAGAAACTGACAATTTAACTTACAAAGATACAGAAATGGACGTTTTACCTGTTATGATAAAAGATATAAAAGACCTGTCGCTGCTGTCCCGTACACCAGATAAAACCGCTTATACAAAAGAAACCGGAGAAAACAGCCAACAGTTTAAAACCCTGCCATATTTGTGGGAAATAAATTCAACGGTACACGACGGGAAGAATGATATTGAACAGACATTCGACCATGCCGGCAATTACAGTATATCCGTCAAAACGCGGACAGCACCTTTTCAGAGAGCAAAAACAGTATCGCAAGCCACTGCCGGTACAAATGCCAAAGTAGAACACGATGGATGGATACAGGTATTGGGCATATCGGATTTTAAGCTGAATATTATGGTGTTAGACCCCGAACCGGTGTATTTTACTCGCGGCGATAACTACGCAGGCGAATATGGATTTGACAATTATGAGAAAACGGAATTGCGAACCAGTTATAAGGATTTGCAAATAGAAAAAGCCGATAAGGAAAAGATACAGTATGCCATACCATATATGAGTTTGAGTAACGACAATCCCCATGTTATTATGGCAGGCGTTATGATTACAAAAAACTATCTTGATGCAGTAGAGGCTCTGGAAAAAACTGCCAAAAAAGAGAAAAAGGACAAACCGGCAGCTTATACTTTCATTACAACAAATGGTCTTTCAGTTAACGGCAATCAAAATTATAATATTTACAGAGAAAATCTGCAAAAGGATAAAAACAATAAAATTTCACTGCAAATCAGTCGTACAGGAACAAAACCGTATAATACTCCCGATACTCTAACAGTCAAAGATATTACTGGAAAAATTGTCGGAAAAATGATTGTTCTTTGTGCCATTGTAGATAAAAGCGAAAAGATAAATCTGGTAAAGGTGTATTTGGGTGATAGCAGAAAATTGAACAACCTCAAAAGCGCAGAAATTTTGCTGAATGAGGCTATTACATTTATGAATAATCGGGCTTATAATCAGCTGTTTGCTGAGTTTTCAGGAAGTGAAAAAGAAGAGTTGGTTATTTCAGATGCAGAAATAGAAAGCACTTATAAAAATTATGGTGAAATAAATTCTGTGTTAAATGATTTGGGAGAAATTAAATCTCAAAAAGGAATGACTGCTATTGATGCAAAGATTCAGGAAAAGGGTATCAATAAATGGACGGGAAAAACGATTATTGTAATTGCCAACAGAAATCATGAAAAAGAAGGCAATCACAGAACTCAAGGTTTCAACAATGGAATATACAGCATTATTTATAACAGCGCTATTTTAGATTATACAACTTATGTTCACGAATTGGGACACGCTTTTGGTCTGGAACACCCATTCCCAGAAACAGATAAAGATGGAACACCCAAAACTCACTTAATGCCTGATATTCAACAAGGTACTTCGCGAAATTTCATGGACTATGCGCCTGTAACGGATATGTTCTGGAAATGGCAGTGGGACGATTTGAGAAAAGAAATAGGAAAAGAAGGAGATGATAATGAACAAAATCAACAAAAAAAATAGAACAATGAAAAAATTAGTATTAATATTAAGTATTATTGCCTGTTACAACCTGATAGTTGCACAAGATATTCAAAATTATCATGTTATGGTTCACATGATTGACAGTATGAAAACAGAGTATTCCGTAAAAGAACTCATAAACAGTCCAATGGTAAAACGTCCATATCAATATAGAACGTATTATAAGGACTTAACAGAAGAGTATCAGAACAAAGTAATTGACCGTATATATGATTTATATGCGCCGACAGAATATTTAGGTCTTTATTCTTTAGCTTCTGTTTTATTGGACGAATATTACTATTATTCAGAAGAAGAAGTAAGAAAGAAAATTATTGATATTTGGTTTGAGAAAAGATGCTATTCTTCTTTTTCAATAACAAATTTAGGACATTCTCAAAGTTATTCTGAAAAAACCAAACAGCGCTTATTGGATATTTTATCAAAGAAATGGACACAGGAAGATATTGCTATTTGGGAAAAAAGGTCAGAACAGGCATTGAGACAATATTACATAAATGATTACAAAAGTGATGTTCAAAAAATTATGAAAGAGACTAATCGACATGGAAAAGATATTGAAACAATATTGCTTGATAGTATTGTTCAAGACGGCGTTAATAGAAATATGAAAGAAAATATTAACAGACCGGTTTCTCAATACTGTATTTTAATGATAGGCAGTCTAAACGACCCACATTTTATTCCAAGTTTGGAACGAATATTGGAAGAGAATAACGAAAATGCAGAAATGAAAAAAGCGTGTACTTATGCTTTGGCAAAACTGGGAGTTAGAAAATATATTGATGAAATTTACAATAGCGATTATATTCCGTACCGATATTTAGGAACAAAAGAAGCATTGTTGAAATATATAGAAAAAAAATTTAACTGGAACGTGGCAGACAGCAGATGTTCGGAATGTGGCGTAGTACCACAAGCCCTGATGACTGTTTATCATGCGGCAAGGTTCGTAAAAAATGTTCCGGAAGAATTACGCGACATCGGAGTAGCAGTTGAATTTTTTACGGAGATTTCGTCAATAAAGAATTATGACCCATCAAAAGATGAGGAAAACAAAAAAATCATACAAAAAGTAGAAAAACTGTATCAATGGTTTTTTGACAATAAAGATAATTTGGAATTGCAACCTGTAGAAGACAGATTTTAGAATTATGAATTATTCCGGTTAAATACATATTTGTAAGGTTATTGTATGAATATAATATCAACATATAATACAGCATTGCGAAGAAGTAACTATATACTTCTTCCATTACTGTTTTTGTGTTTTAACAGTTATGCGATAACAGGAGAGAGAACCGACGAACTAAATGTTCTCAATAACAGGGCTTATTGTGAAATATTTTATTCCGACAGCACGGCTGACTGTAAGAATGTTCAGAATGATTCTCCGAGGGTCAAAATTGACTCTCGGAGAATCAACGCCGGTTCTCGGAGTGTCAAATTCGATGCTCTGGAAGTCAAATTTGACACTGAAAGAATCAATTTTGATTCTCCGAAAGTCGATTTTGGTTCTCCGAGAATCAATTTTGATTCTTCGAAAGTCAAATTCGATGCTCCAAAAGTCAATTTTGATTCTCTGAAAGTCAATTTTGGTTCTCCGAGAATCAATTTTGGTTCTCCGAGAATCAATTTTGGTTCTCCGAGAATCAATTTTGATTCTCCGAAAGTCAAATTCGATGCTCCGAAAGTCAATTTTGATTCTCCGAAAGTCAATTTTGGTTCTCCGAGAATCAATTTTGATTCTCCGAAAGTCGATTTTGATTCTCCGAAAGTTAATCTGGGTTCTCCGAGACGCTGCAAAACGGTTAATGTCTTTGAGGCGCTCACCGGCGGCGATGGCGTTGGCGACATTCGCGACGGCAGCGAGAAGGCGGCGTTCACGGTAAGTTATACGCTGAACCCGAACGTGCATGTCAAGCCTCCGAAAGACAGCAACGGCAACGACCCGATTAAGGATTCCGACGGCAATTACGTTTTCAGCAAGGGTGAAAACGGTAAATATCAGGTGGTCTTTACCGACGACAAGGGCGAAGAGCATAAGGTTGAAACAGACGGCTTCCCGTTCACGGTTAAGGACGGCAGCGGAACGACTTATGAAGTTGCGGAAACGGGCGAAGTTAAACCGG
>JAIROW010000239.1 GCA_031257315.1 Prevotellaceae bacterium | reverse complement strand
CTTCCAAAATTCAAGCCGAAAAACCGCGCAGAAAAGAAACTGCACGAACTGTGGCTACGTTTTTTAACCGAGATAAACGGAAAAACGGAAAAAGTCCCTGTCGAGCTGATGGAATGTGCTGAAACAAAGGAGGCAGTGCGCTACATGGAAGTTGGCGCATATTCGCATGAACAGTTGCAGCTATACGACAAACTGCGAATTGCAAAAATGACAGCCAAAAGTTTTGTAGATGACGCAATAGACGAAGGTCTTGCGAAAGGTCTTGCGAAAGGTATTGAAGAAGGTCTCGCAAAAGGTATTGAAGAAGGTCTGGCGAAAGGTATTGAAGAAGGTCTCGCAAAAGGTATTGAAGAAGGTCTCGCAAAAGGTATTGAAGAAGGTCTGGCGAAAGGCGAAGATGAACGCCAAAAACTGCAACAGGAACTCTCTGAAAAAGACCGTCGTATTGCAGAACTGGAACTTTTGCTAAATAAAACTAAATAAACAATTTATAACGGTATATCGTCGAGGACAAAATATTGGAGGAAAACAAAATATACATCATGTTGCTCCCATTATTAAGACGCTATGCAAAAAAGACTTCAATCTCTGCCAGCATTTTATGCCTGCGGCATATTCTTTTGAGGTCGAATTGTTTATATGTTGTTTGTGTATTCTTTAAATTCTGTTACCAATGAAGGTTTCACTGTGGAAAATTTGTGTCTCGATATTATCTCGAAAACATAAATCAACTCTAAATATTACTGCCACAAAAAAGAATTTAGATTGCGGTTTGACGTTTTTTTTGTTGAAAAAAACCTTGTCGGTAATTTTTTTTGATGTTACAATATGCTTATAATCAGTTAAAAATGTTATTTTTTGCAAAAAAACATCGTGATTATTCACTTATTTTATAATTTTGCACTCTTCAAAAGTTATGATTTGTCATGAATGTGAATTTAAATTTGAAAAAGAGGCTGATTTTGTTGATTTGGGGCGTGGCAATTTTGCCATTTGTATTTATACTGTTGATGATTTTTTTTATTGAACTGGACGTTTTTGGCAAAATGCCGACGTTTGAAGATCTCGAAAATCCTAAAAGCGCACTGGCTACGGAAATTTATGCCGAAGACGGCGCAGGATACGCTCTTCTGGGACGGTTCGCCATGAAAAACCGTTCTCATATAGAATACAAGGAATTATTTAAACAGCAACATCTGATACAGGCTCTTATTGCTACGGAAGATATTCGCTTTACCAAACATTCCGGTATTGATTTCAGAAGTATGGGACGTGTTTTTGTAAAAACATTCATCGGCGGCAGCAACAAGTCGGGCGGAGGAAGCACCATAACCCAGCAGCTGGCGCTTAATCTTTTCAGAGACGGTGAACGCAGCAGCAATAGAACAACACGTATAATTCAAAAACTGCAAGAATGGGTTACTGCTGTAAAACTCGAAAGAAATTATACAAAAGAAGAAATAATTACAATGTATTTCAACACGATACCGTTCGGCTACAACAGCTACGGAATCAGAACTGCAGCGCAGATTTATTTCAACAAACTGCCATCGGAACTGAATGTTGAAGAATCGGCGCTTATGGTTGGTCTGCTGAACGCGCCGTCGCTCTACAATCCAAAGCGAAACCCCGAACTGTCGAAACAGCGAAGAGACTTGGTATTGGGGCAGATGCAAAAATACGGTTATCTGACCAGACGCGAACACGA
Source organism: Prevotellaceae bacterium (assembly GCA_031257315.1). Lineage (GTDB taxonomy): Bacteria > Bacteroidota > Bacteroidia > Bacteroidales > UBA932 > JAIRLF01. The sequence continues at coordinate 12,893 of JAIROW010000239.1, read as the reverse complement.
TTCACTGATAAAACTGCCTGTAAAACTGAATTTTAGACGTGTTGACCATAATTCGGGTTCCGGAACATATTTCAGAGAAATGCTGAGACAAACAATGAAAATGCAAAAACCCGATTTGAAAAATTACAGATTCAGAACAATAGAAGATTACAGAGCCGATTCGCTTCAATGGGAAAAAAATCCGCTGTTTGGCTGGTGCAACAAAAATCTTGTTAACGGACAACCGTATAATATCGACAAAGACGGTCTGAAAATCTATACAACCATAAACGCAAAGATGCAGCAGTATGCGGAAGAAGCCGTAGAACTGCATCTGTCGAAAGAATTGCAGCCGAAATTTGACGAGACAAAAAAATATCGAAAAAACTTTCCTTTTGCTGTTGCCGTAACAGACCGTGAAGTCAATGAAAGTATAATGCGAGCCATAAAAAACAGCGACCGTTACAGAGAAATGAAAAAAGCGGGAGCATCGGAAGCCGACATACTTAAAAGTTTTGACACGCCGGTAAAAATGACCATATTTTCATGGAAATCGCCGAATCATGAAATTGATACCGTCATGTCGCCGCGAGATTCTATATTGTATTTCAAATCAATTCTCAGAATTGCATTTATGGCAATGGAACCGCATACGGGAAAGGTAAAAGCATACATCGGAGGTCCCGATTTCAGATTTTTCAAGTTCGATAATGTACGGCAGGGCAGACGGCAGGTAGGCTCGACAATCAAACCTTTTTTATACACTCTGGCTATTATGGACGGAATGAAACCCTGCGATAAAATCATCAACGAGCAGCAAATGGTTCAAAAAGCCGAAGGCGGTACATGGAATCCCGCAACAACCGAAAAGAAAGAATATATAGGCAAAGCAATAACCTTGAAACTTGCCCTGTGCCTCAGCAGCAACAACGTATCAGCGTTTTTGATACAGAAATATCCGCCGGCGGCGCTGATAGCGCTGTGTCGTCGTTTCGGACTTACAAGTTTCATGGATCCCGTTCCAGCAATATGTCTGGGAACGTCAGACATGTCAACCTACGAAATGGTTGCAGCCTACAACACTTTTCCAAGCAAGGGCATATATATTTATCCCCATTTTGTTTCGCATATCGAAGACAAATACGGAAACAGACTTGATACGTTTGTCCCCGAAAAGACCGAAGCCATCAACGAACGAGACGCCTACACCACTGTCCGGCTGATGCAGGGAGTGGTTTTGAGCGGTACCGGCGCAAGGGTAAGAAACTATCTGACAACGACGGAAGTTGCGGGAAAAACCGGAACTACCGAAAAAAATTCCGACGGCTGGTTTATTGCATACGTGCCGAAACTTACAGCCGGCGTGTGGGTTGGAAACGAAGACAATCAATCGTATCTGCTCGGCGACGGAGCAAGAATGGCGCTTCCCGTATGGGGGCATTTCATGAAGAAGGTAACTGCCGACAGTAAACTGTCAGTTAATGCTTCCGACAAATTTGAAGTCCCGCTTGGTATGGATTTATCAGAATTTAACTGTAAAGACGATGCTGAAACGTCAGATTATGATGATTAGAATTTGCTATTATACAGCGTATTGCGCAATATTTTGTGCGGCTTCAATACTGTTTTCTTCATGCAGCGAACATATTGCGGTCAACGACGTTGACGCTCTGAATTTGCGTTTCAGAGTAAAAACCATAAACGAAAGTTTCTATATTGCCCAAAATTCATTTAACAATATAATTCTCAGAAAAAAAATATATGAATACAAATATCTGTTCGATTACGACTGCCGCAGCAAACTGCTGCAAAAAGAGATTTTTATAAATAACAGTCCGGCGGCTGCCTGCGACTCTGCCTGTTCCGATTCTGTTAAAAACCGGTTTCCGTTTGCAATGAAAGAACCCGATTACAGCCTTGTCCGGTTCAGCTATTCCGATACCGCGACGGTTTCCGAATGGTACGACCGAAACGAAAACATGTTTATGTATTCAATTCAAACAAATATAAATAACAGACCTGATTCCGAAGAAGTATTTTCCGCTTCAAATGATTTAATAAGCAAAACAAAATTCTGGTACGATTCTCGCAACCGACCTGTAAATAAAACTGTATTCTATCAGACAGGATATTCGGAAACTCTGTACGAATACTCGACATCTGAAAAAACGGAAACTGACAGCGAATTTACATATATATACAGATACCGTCTCGACGGACGGGTTGCAGGCAAAAAAACGTACAGAGGCATAGCGCCGGTTTCCGAAACGCTGTATTTTTACAACAGATTTGGAGATGCTGTTCTTGAAAAGGAAACCTTCAATAACGGAGAAGTCCGAAAAACAGCCTGCGAATACACATACGATTCGAAAAACAACTGGATACTTTGCGTCGAATATAATCATTCGGGAAATATTTTTGTAAGGACAAGAACAATAACATATTATTAATTCACAATATTAAACGTTGCCAAATGATATCGCCTTTTTTTACAGAGCCTGAAAGACATGAAATAAAAGAACAACTTGACATGCTGCTACAGGCGGCAAACTGTTCCAGCGATGGAAAAGTAAAGATTCGCAAAGCGTTTGATTTTGCAAACAACGCGCACATGGGCGTGCGCCGAAAAATGGGCGAACCTTATATTTTTCACCCGCTGGCTGTTGCATATATCGTTGCAAAAGAAATGAATATGGACGAATATGCCGTTTGCGCAGCGCTGCTTCACGATGTTGTGGAAGATACGGAATGTACAATTGAAGAAATAGATTACAGTTTTGGAGACAGGGTTGCCGAAATGGTTCAGGGGCTGACCAAAATTACGGGAGCTTTCGGAATTGCGCAGTCGAAACAGGCTGTCAATTTCAAAAAAATTCTCATGACAATAAACACGGACGTAAACACAGCCATGATAAAAATTGCCGACAGGCTGCACAACATGCGCACGCTTGACCCGATGTCTGAAAGAAAACAGTTTCAGATTGCAAGCGAAACACTTATACTGTTTGCGCCTCTGGCTGAACGATTTGGACTGTATTCCATAAAAACAGAACTCGAAGACCTGTGTCTGAAATATTACGAACCTGAAAAATATATGGAAATCAAAGAACTTATCGGAAAAAAAGAACTCGAAAGCGAAAACTTTATCAGAGATTTTGAAGAACCGATTGAAAAAAAACTGAATGAAGCCGAAATCGAATTTCATATCAGCAGCCGTTTCAAATCAGTATATTCGATATGGCGAAAAATGCAGAAAAAAAATATTCCATTTGAAGAAGTTTACGACCTTTTCGCCATACGTATAGTTTTTAAACCAAAAAACGGAATACCAGAAAGAACGCAGTGCTGGGCAATTTATTCGCTTATTACAGAAATATACCGCGCAAAATTAGACCGTCTGAGAGACTGGGTCGGAACGCCGAAAGCCAACGGCTACGAAGCGCTGCACTGTACGCTGATGGGTCCAAAAGGTTTGTGGATAGAGGTGCAAATCAGAACAGAACGCATGGACGAAATCGCCGAAAAAGGTATCGCCGTTCACCGGAAATACAAGGAAACAAATATCGACGAATGGCTTAAAAAAATTCGCGACAGCCTGACCAAATACGACGTTTCAGCCGAAGAATTTGTGCTTGACGTTATCGACACACTCGTTCCCGAAATATACGTATATACGCCAAAAGGTCAGGAACTTGTGCTGCCGAAAGGCGCAACGGTGCTTGATTTTGCATATTTTATACACACTGAAATCGGAAATCACGCGGTAGCCGGCAAAGTCAACTACAAACTCGTGCCGCTGAACCATGTCCTGTCGTCAACCGACCAGGTTGAAATTGTTACAACCAAAAACCAGATACCGCAAAAAGAATGGATCGACTATGCCGCCACTCAAAAAGCCAAAGCCCTGATAAAAACGGCTTTGAGATCGCTTATAAAGGAACACAGTAAAAAAGGAAAAGGTATCATTGACAGGAAACTGACGGAACTGGGAATCCTGCCAAATTCGCGAACATACAGAAAACTTATCGAAGCATACGGGCAAAATAACAAGGAAGAACTTTTTAGCAACGTCGGCGCAGGAATACTTGATTTGGAGGGATTTAACAAAATACTGAGAGAAAATACTCCGAAAAAATGGGTTCAGTATCTTGGCATACAGTTTATACAGCTTGGTTTGAACGGCATAACCAGAAAAAAGCCGTCAGAACCGTCAGAACCGTCGCAAAACAGCAAAATTGATACAAAACAGATATATTTTCTGAAAGAAAACGGCAACCTCGAATACCATATTGCAGAATGTTGCAATCCGATTCCGGGCGACGAAATAATAGCTTTTATCGACGACAATGCCGTTTCTGTAACCGTACACAAGAAAAAATGCGCAAAAGCCCTGCATATTGCAGCGCAGCACGCCGAAAAAATTGTCGGAGCAAAATGGGGATCGCACAAGGCGCTCTCATTTCTCGCAGTTTTGGAAATCAGAGGAATCGACAGGCTCGGACTGCTCAAAGATTTGACCGAAGTAATTACAATGCAACTGAACGTCAATATCCGCAAAGTAAACGTTGCAAGCCACGATGGAATTTTTGAAGGATACATCGAACTGTATGTACACGATTTGGACGATTTGAAAAATCTGATAAAAAAAGTACAGAACATAAAAGGTGTAGAAGTTGTCAAGCGCATCGAAAACCATACGGAAATTTAACTGCGGACAAACTGTCAGGTTTAATTAACAGATTTATAAATACGATATTTGAAAGTATCAAACTGAATTTCAGACAATTGTTGAAACAGCAAACTTACATATTCGTTTATACATAAATCTTTATTTCACAGAGCTGTTATTTTGAATTTTTGCATCAAAGATCACTGTCTGCAAGGCAATTTTTCGACAATTTTTCGCTGAAAATGAATTATCTGTTTTCCAAATATTTTTTTGCAGATTTTAGGTATTTAAAAAAAATTTTAATACCTTTACAACAGATATTTACAATTTAATTTATTGATAATGAAACATTTAGTTCCTTTTTTACTGGCGTTTTTGCTGTTTTCGTGCAATGAACGCGGTTACAAAATCACTGGAAAAGTGTCTTCCGACGCTTTAAACGGGAAAACGGTCTATCTTAAAAAAATCGTTTCGGGGCAAACTTTAGATTCCGCCTCGGTGAACAATAATTCTTTTACGTTCAAAGGTAATATCGATTATCCAACACTTGCGTTCCTGTCGGCGCAGGGAGTTAATTTCAGAACGATTTTATGTGTTGAAAACGCTAATATACAGTTAAGTATTGATGCAGAAGACTATTCAAAATCCTTTGCTTCAGGTTCGACATTAAATGATTTATATACCAGCAAATATTTGCCGATAATTAAATCTGTGGAAAAGAAATTTAATGATTTGAATACATACGTTCAACAGCAGGGAGGCGAACCCGATTATACTGAAATTCAGGAGAAACAGAACCAGATACTGGAAGAACTGTCCGATTCTCTTTTAATATTTATTGAAAAAAATCCCGGAAATATAGTTACAGCCTTAGCTCTTACCAACGTTATGGATAAAGTATCCGTAGAAAAAATTCAGGAAATTTTTGACGGACTGGATGATCATGCCAGACAGGACGAAATCGGGGAATATATTAAAAAAGGAATAGAACGGAAATTATCGCCGGAAGTGGAAGTCGGACAGAAATATCGGGACATGACGATGAAAACACCCGAAGGCAACGATATTTCCATTTCGGATTATGCAGGAAAGGGAAAATATGTTCTGCTCGATTTCTGGGCGTCGTGGTGCGGTCCATGCCGGCAGGAAAATCCCAATGTGGTAGCCCTTTATGAAAAATATAAGGATAAAGGCTTTGAAATAGTCGGTATTTCGTTCGACGAAAACAAAGAACAGTGGATAAAAGGTATCGCGGACGATAAAATCACATGGGTGCAAATGTCCGACCTCAAAGGCTGGAACTCGGAAGCTACTGTGAAATACAGAATTAACAGTATTCCGGCAACAATACTTCTCGACAGTGAGGGAACAGTAATTGACACCGGTTTGAGAGGAGAAACTCTTGCAAACAGACTCAAAGAAATATTTCCGGAATAAACCGTTTGCAGAACATGATTTAAAAAAATGATAAAAAGGTTGTTTCAAAGGCGTTTTAACATACCGGACAGTATGTCAGCGCTTTTGGAACAGCCTCTTTTACAAAGATAAATAATTTAATCAGTATCAATGATAGATTTGAATAACACTGAAACGGCATTTAAAATAAAAAGCAACAGGGAACTGAAAAATGCCGGATTTCTGTTTTCCATGATAAAACACCCATTTATTGTCCGCACGCTTGGGCTAATGAGCAGTCTTGCTTTAAAAATAAAATTTCCAGTTGCATGGATTGTAAAACCTACCCTTTACAGGCATTTTGTCGGAGGCGAAACCATTGACGAATGTTTTCCGTCAATGCGTAAAATGGCTGCCGAAAACGTAAAGTCGGTACTGGATTTTTCTGTCGAAGCTGCTGTCAACGAGAAAGATATAGAAAAAACTTTTCAGGAACTGAAACATTCAGTCATAAATTCGGGAAAACACGACGAAATCCCGTTCAGCGTCTTCAAACCGACGGCGCTGACCATGCACAATATTCTGAAAAAAGCCTCTGAAAGCGAAAATTCGCTAACTCCCGAAGAACAAATATCTTACAATAATTTTGTACAGCGTTTCGACGAACTTTGCGCCGAAGCGGTAAAAGCCGGAAAACCAATAATGATAGACGCCGAAGATTACTGGTTTCAGCCCGCAATCGACAGAATTACAGAGAATATGATGCTGAAATACAACAAACATTCTGCTGCTGTTTACACAACTTTGCAGATGTACCGGCACGACAGACTCGACTATTTGCAATATCTGATAAAATTTGCAAAAGAAAACAGTATAATTCTCGGAATCAAGTATGTGCGCGGCGCTTACATGGAAAAAGAACGTCTCAGAGCGGCGGAAGGAAATTATCCTTCGCCTGTTTATTCAACAAAAGCCGAAACAGACAGAGCATACAACAAAGCGCTCGAAATTTCGGTTGAAAATCACGATATTATACATGTCTTTTGTGGAACTCACAACGAAGAAAGCATTGTCGAACTGATGCAATACATGAAAAACAAAGGTTTGGAAAACAACTGCCCAACAATACATATTTCGCAGCTTTACGGCATGAGCGACAATCTGAGTTTCAATACCGCAAAAGCAGGATACAATGTGGCAAAATATTTGCCATACGGAAAAATTAAAAACGTTCTTCCGTATCTTGTCAGACGGGCTGAAGAAAATTCGGCAATCGCCGGACAGACTGCCCGTGAATTAATTATGCTTAAACAGGAATTAAAAAGAAGAAAAACAGTGAAAAAGTAATTATTTTTTAATATAGACACAACTATGATCGAGTTTATAAGAAATCTGGAATATAAGAATCCGTATTTTGCATGGTTGCTGATGTTCATACCACTGCTGCTGCTGATTTACGGACTCAGTATTTATCTCAGAAACCGAAATCTGTCCCGATTTGGAGATATAAAACTGATAGGCAGGTTAATGCCGCTTGCGTCGAAATACAGAGGCTGGGTAAAAATATCGACAGTATGCACAGCCATATTGTTCTTTACTTTTGCACTGATGCAGCCCCGTCTGGGACAGGTTATTGCCGAAGTCAAATCCAAAGGTGCAGAAGTAATTATAGCTCTTGACGTTTCAAACAGCATGTTGGCGACAGACTTTTCGCCCTCGCGCCTCGAACGTTCAAAACTTGCCATCGCCCGTCTGGTCGAAGCATTGAAGGAAGACCGCATCGGATTGATTGTTTTTGCCGGCGACGCATACGTACAGCTGCCGGTAACAACCGATTACATGTCGGCAAAGTCGTTTTTAAACGCCATAAATACCGGCATCGTTTCAAGGCAGGGAACAGACATGTCGAAAGCCATTGCCCTTGCAATGAAATCGTTTTCGTCGCAAAGCGAAAACAGTCGGGCAATGATAATAATAACCGACGGAGAAAATCAGGAAGGCAATCCGGTTGAAATGGCTGAAATAGCCCACAGGGACGGAATTACAGTTCATACCGTAGGAATAGGCTCGACTGACGGCGCTCCAATTATTTTCGCCGACGGAAGCATGTTGAAAGACAAATCGGGCGAAATAGTTATGTCGCGTTTAGACCAGAATACTTTGAAACTGGTAGCTTCGGCAGGAGGCGGAACGGCAACCGTCGCCTCGCAATCGGATCTGGGATTGAACTCCATTATTCAGAATATCAAGGATATGGAAAAAAAAGAACTTCTTTCTACCGAATTTAGATCATACTACGAATATTTCCATATTCCATTAACCTTAGCCCTGCTATTGCTCGTTCTGGACGTATTTATTCTGGAACGAAAAAACAGAATACTGCAAAATTTCAGTATATTTAAAACGCAGTTTTAGTCAAATAAATTAAAAAAAATTGTGCGACAGTAAAAAAACAATTTATACAGCACAATATTCTATAAACAATAAAAATGTGCATAAACAGCATTAACAATAAACCGTTAATTCATAAAGAACACATTGTTGAAAATAAATACAACTAACACAGGAGATAAAAAAATGAGTTTTTGGGGACTTCCGTTTGGAATTACAGGCGCTGTTTGTTATATGTCGAAAAAGAACATAAACCAACCGGAATTGCAATTACCGGTATTGTTTTGAGTTTAATTAGAGTTATACTCTGTATAATAATTAATTTTATAGATTCTATCGATACGGCGGAAACTGCAACGAGAAATTCGCAATAAAGATGTACGTTAAAAAAAATGAACATCTTTATTGCAGTTTTTTATTTTATGCCTGTCAAATGTAAAAATTCTTCGCGCGTGCGGCTGTCTTTAAGGAATATTCCCGTAAATGCGGAAGTTACCGTTACTGCGTTCTGCTTCTGCACTCCGCGAATTTGCATGCACATGTGAGCGGCTTCGATAACAACTGCTACGCCCAGAGGATTCAGCGCGTTGTGGATACAGTCGCGGATTTCGACTGTCAGACGTTCCTGTACCTGAAGCCGGCGGGAAAAGGCGTCAACTACGCGGGCTATCTTGCTTAAACCTGTTATACAGCCGTCGGGAATATAGGCAACGTGAGCCTTCCCGTAAAACGGCAGCAGGTGATGCTCGCACAGTGAATACATTTCAATATCTTTGACCAGCACCATTTGCCTGTATTCTTCCCTGAATTTTGCGGAATTGAGAATTGCTACGGGGTCAATATCATAACCTTGTGTCAGAAACTGCATTGCCCGCGCCACACGTTTCGGCGTCTTTTCCAAACCTTCTCTGTCATGATCTTTCACCAGCAGTTTTATTGTTTGTGCGTACAGACTGCTTAACTGTTCCGTTTTTTCCGTATCTTCGGGTTGCCGAACATCGCTGTAACCGACGCTGTCTTCAAATATCTGCATTTTTTCTATTTATAAATTACGAATTAAATTCTGCATATTTTCACCACTGTTTTTGGGAATACCATTAGCAATAGATGTTCCATTTCAACCTATTCCATTTCTAAAACAGCATTTACGCTTTTATTTTATTTTGTTTTATGGGATACGGTTTAGAGCAATTGCAGTCCATTTTTGACCGTATTTATCCAGCCCGTGTCTGCATAAAACTTCGGTGCAAAGATACGACCTTTTGGGATAATGGACAAAAGGAATGATAAATTTGCTGTAATTATTTGAGAATAATAATTTTGCAGATAAAAACTGAAATGGATAAAAAATTTGCATTTTCTGCGGGTCAAAATATACCCGCAAAAACGGACACAAAAACGGTGTTCAACGGTATAAATGTAATATAGAACAAGTCAATTTCGATATGATATTTAAAAGTAGGAGCGCGATTAATAGCGCCCCTATTTTCAAATATCATATTTCACACTGCATAAACTGGTTGTTTGGAAAATTTACTGCAATGACCGGACATGGTGTGATATTATTTTTTCTCTCCTGTTAATTTTCCCAAACCGATGGCATTGCGTATTGTTTTGTCGGAAATGCCTTCTGTCTTTGCTATGGAACGGATATTTTTTCCGTGATTAATTTCCACCTGAATACGCTGTAACTTTTCAGAAGTCATTATTTTATTCTTTAAATCCGCAAAAAAATATTTGGAAATAAGAAAAGTCTTTTTCAGAGATAAACCGTAGAAATTTTGCCTTGATGAGTGGATTTTTTGATACCGAAATTCATAAAAATAACTCGTTAATTTATGATCAAGTTATAAACCGAAGCCGTTCGTAAGGACGGTCGCTGTAAAGTTTTAGAAAATATTGCCGACCACGACGAATCCATTGTCATGGAACACATATAAATCTGAAAATAAATCGTTTAAGTCGAGTTGTCGGCAAAATGTCATCAAATATTTTTGATACGTTTTTTTTAATGTACAGGTAAAAATTTTTCAGCATCGCTGTCAAAATCAGAAAAACGGTGTTTGAGTGCATATCCGAAGTCGGAAGTCGTCGCCAGCCGAAGTCATTATTCTGTGTATCAAATACTTTCTCGCTTTTGCCGCGCTTGTTGTAATACTTAATTATCGCTACTTCGCTGGATTTGTGGTCGTTAGACAAAATGCAGCAGTATTGAAATTTTCCGTCAAAAAGGTCAAGTTGCGGATTATCAGATACTTCACGGGTTACAACAAGACGATAATTTTCCTTTTCCAAAAACTGTTTAAATGGAATGGAGGCGACTTCATATTTCTTAAAATTGATTTCAACTTGTTGCTAATCAGTTATTTGACTGATTTGTCTGCGAATTGCCTCACTGCGGTTTGCGCGAATGTGAAAAAATTTGCAGTTTTTGCGAACTACTTCAATGACATCTTCGTAATACGAACCGGCGTCCATTCGGGTACGTTTAATATATATTTGATTGTTTTTCAGTAATTTAATACAGCGGGTAAGCAGTTCTGGCAGATCGGTTTTAACGTTTGTATTGCCATCTCGATTTTCTACATAAACTATCATGTCGCCAATTGTAGCAATGCAGGGAAAATATCCAGTATTCTTTTATATGTCTTTTTGGCGTCATATTTTTCGTGTTCAAGTATCTGATTGCCAAAGTCTAAATCATAAGATTTGCCTTTTTTGAGCAATTTTAAACATTGCAGTGATTTGATGTTCAAATCAAGCAGTTTATCGTTGACATTGATATTGTAAGAATTGCCGGAAGAAGATATAACTGTTTGATTTTTAGTTGATATTTTGGATAATTCGCGCAAAAGCGTATCAGAGGACGGAACTTTGTTATTGGGAATGGCTTCGAGCGTTTGCCGCAAATGTACCTGAATATCTTCGGTAACTTCGCCGCCGCAGAAAAAAATGTTATAAACGCGCGAATAGTATCGCTGTATTTGTAGCCTTTGATTGACTGTCGATAAGTTTCGATAATCCGCAACGGGAAAATACTGTATTAATGATAGATATTCAGGCAAACGGTATGATTAATTTAGAATTTTTTAGTATCTTTGTCGCCGTCATTTTTGTAATTTTGTTTCATGCTGCAAAGATAGGTGAAAATGTCGAAACCGCAAAGTTTTTATTTACAAAACTTTGCAGTTATTTTTGAAATCTTTTTGCGGATTTAAGGTATTATATTAAAGATAATATCTTAAAAATGAAACCAAAACATATCATAACCCTACTGTTTTTCTTGCTGTCAATCACGGCTTTCACGCCCGCCCAAATGTACGACGAGCAGGGCAACCTGACATGGGAAGCTGATTTGGATATTTATGGTAAAGTTCGTACCTTTGCGGGGCGTTCTTTGAATGAGTGTCCGTTTCGCTGGCAGGGGCAGTATGAGGATTCGGAAACGGGGCTGTATTACAACCGGTTTCGGTATTATTCGCCGGACGAAGGGATTTATATTTCACAAGACCCGATTAGATTAAAATCGGAACTATTAAATCTTTATACTTATGTTTTTGATTCTAATAAAATAATAGATCCTTTCGGTCTAAAAGAAATTGCCAGAGTTGATGGCGTTAAAATCCACGCTTACCCTGGTCTAAAAGTTGGCGGTTCTGAACATGCCCCATTACATGTGCATGTATATGATTCTGATGGCAATGAGACAAGAGTTTTGATGGAAGATTGGTATGATAATGGTAAATTAAAAGGAAAAAAAGGAGATATTTATCCGGAGGATCCTGCTATGTCAAAGAAAATGAAGAAAGTTTGGAAAAAAATAGATGCTGAAGATTTAGCTTCAAGAGCAAGAAACGTTTTTAATGGATGTGGATAAATATGAGTAGCATAGAAATAACATTAGATACTCAAATTTCAAAACTGCGTAGTCATTATAGACAGGGCATTAAGGACGGATTTATAGATATTACCCTGTCAAATGATTTAACAGAAAGAGATTTATTGATGCTGATAGAAAAACATAAAGGTCAATCTTATTCAAATTATTTATATGAAGCAGTAGTTGAACATAAAAATTCGACAGTATTTGTGCATGAAGTGATATTAAATGCTGTCGGAACAAGAATAGATAATTCTCTTATTAATTCTATTATAACTTCCGGTAAAACATCAATAGAAATTCTTGATAAGTTTAGAAATAATCCGAGTAAATCAGTTCAGGAACACTTGGAGTTGGCATATTTGAATATTCGTTTAAAATCGAAGTTAAGTATTGAAGAATATAAAGAAATGTTAGACATGTATTCTAACGATGATATTAATTCAAACCAAGATAAGAGGTATTTAATAGCGAGCGCTAAAAATACTCCAAAGGAAATTCTTGACATATTGTCCAATGATCATTACGATCACATCTCAAAAATGGCAAAAATTAATGTAAAACAAGGGTAAGGTTTAT